>NZ_CP024903.1:0-309135 GCF_003330765.1 Burkholderia pyrrocinia
ATGTCGGTCACGCTGCGCGTGCTGTCCGACCGCGCGCAGGTGATCGCGCCGCGCATCACGCTGGCCGCGGGGCGCAGCCGGCTTGCGATCATGCCGTATCCGCGCCACGTCGAGCAAACGCTCGAGTGGCGCGGCGAGACGGTGACGATCCGTCCGATCCGTCCGGAAGACGAGGCCGCGCACAACGAACTGCTCGGCGCGATGACGCCGGACGATCTGAGGATGCGTTTCTTCGGCGCGGTGCGCAGTTTCCGATCATTCGCAGGTGGCGCGCATGACGCAGATCGACTACGACCGTGAGATGGGCCTTCGTCGTGTCGTTCACCGATGTGTCGGGGCGGGACCACACGCTCGCGGTGGTGCGTGCGGTTGCCGATCCCGACAACGAGACGGCAGAGTTCGCGATCGCGGTGCGGCCCGATCAGAAGGGCAAGGGGCTCGGCCGGCTGATGATGGCCCGCATCATCGACTACGCGCGATCGCGCGGGACCGCATGGATGATCGGCGAGGCGCTGCGCGAGAACTCCGCGATGATCTCGCTCGCGAAGTCGTGCGGTTTTGCGGTGTCGACGACGGAGGAGCCCGGCGTCGTGGGCCTCAGGATGAAGTTGCAGCCGTAGCGTCTGTCGGCTGCCCGAAGCGTGGAGACATCGCATGCAGTCGAGGTCTCCGGTATCCCGGCATGTTGCGAATGATCCCATTCAGGAATGCAGATCATTCGAACCTGTCTCCTGCACGAAACGGCCCCCGAACGTATCAGGCCCCTTCGCCACGGCGATATCGACGTCCCCATGGCATCGGAAGACGCTTGCTGCGTGCGGCAATATCCGCCGCGTGCGTCGATTTCACGCGATGTGTTAACACGCATTTGCGACCGCATTCCAGCCTCGCAAATTCGGAATTGCCACAAAGGTGAGACTTTTCAGGAGCCGCGAGTGAGCTTTTCCGGGAAGGTGTGGTGAGCCGATACGGGAGCGTTCGGTGAGCCTTCCCGGGAGTGGCCGGTGAGCACCTGCGGGAGGCGCCGGTGAGCCTTTCCGGGACGTATTGGTGAGGGCCTGCGGGAGGTGTTGGTGAGGACATTCGGGAGACTTCGGTGAGGGTCTCCAGGAGCCTTGGGTGAGCTTTTTCGGGAGGCGTGGGTGAGCGCTTGCAAGACGCTGAGGTGAGCCTTTTCGGGAGCATGCAAACACATGGCTCCCGTGGGCGCGGCGCCGGCCGATGCCGGCGTCGCGCGGGGGTGCAGGCACGCATGAACCGTGCCCGCGGTCACATTCAGGCAGCGAGTTTCGACGCTGCGTCGTTCACCAGGTCGCGCGAAATCGCGAGTTCCTCGAGGTGCGGATCGGCATAGACGGCGCCGGTTTCGCGCTCGAGGCGGGCGATCGTCAGCGCGCAACGCGCGGTGTCCTTCGGCATCGCGATGAAGCGCTTGACCGACTCGCCGGACGTGAACGCGTCGAACAGCGCGCCGCGCACGTCGTCCGGAAGCGTCTTGGTCCACTGGTACGGCTTGCCGTTGAACGTGATCGACGGCGGCAGCGTGCGTTCCTTCTTGGTTGCCGTGATGAGCCCGTAGGTGCGTGCCGCGTCGCCGATCTGCTCGGGCGAGAAGAGCTCGTCGGGCGTGATGTCGAACTGCTCGATGTAGTTCTCGATCGCCTGCATCGCGGCAGCACGGTCGTCGCGCTTCTTCTGCGCATGCGCGACGATATCGCGCAGTTCGTCCGCCTCTTCGGGCGTGATCGTGAAGCTTGCCTGCTTCTGCTGAAGTTCGGAGAAACGCTGGAATTCTTGATCGTTCAGAAGTTTGGCCATGACATCCATCGGACACGACGGCCGCGACAACCGGCCGCCGTAGTTTTTGAGAGGGCAGCTATTCTAGCGTAGCGCCGCATGCGCACGATATGGCACCGTGCATCGCGCACCGCACGGGCGTCGCGCGCAACCGGGGCCGGCGCAACTGCGCCGTACCCGGTGCGCTTCGTTGAACCTGCGCGTCAGCAGGTCTCGGTGCGGCACATCGACAGATGGGCGGCCGTGTCGCGCAGCCCTTCGACAACCACGTCGATGGACGGCGCCATGTGCGCATCGATCCGGCGCATGTACGGGCAGGTCAGCACCGCGATCGCATGGCCGGACGGCCCGAGGATCGGCGCGGTCAGGTCGGTCACGCCGTATGCCTGGCGGCTTTCCTGGCGCAGGTAGCCGGACTGCCGGATGGACTCGCACGCATACGCGAGTTCCTGCTCGTTCAGCGGCGCTTCGCCCTTGACCGTGCGATGCTCGGTCAGCATGTGCGCGTGCTGCTCGAGGCCCTGGAACGACAGCATCACGCGCCCCGATGCCGTATCGGCGAGCCCGACGCGCGAGCCGAGCCGGACCGACACGCCCCACGGGCCGGGCCCGTCGACCTGCGCGATCACGAGCAGGTTGCCGCGATCGTAGACGGACAGGTGACACGACTGTTCGGCGGCATCGGCGAAGCGCTGCATCGGCGGCAAGGCCTCGGCAATCAGCCGGTTCATCGGCGGATGCCGGTGCGCGAGCGCGAACAGCTTGAGACTGAGCGTGTAGCGGTCGCCGCCGGTCGAGCGCATCACGTAGCGGCGTGCGACGAGGCGTTCGAGCATCCGGTAGATTTCGCTCGCGTTGCGGCCGAGTTCCTTCGTGATTTCGGTGCGGGTGAGCCCTTCTTTCTGTTCCGACAGGAGTTCGAGAATGTCGAGACCCTTGTCGAGCGCGGGGGCGCGATAGCGGTCGATTGCGCCCATCGATTCCCGAGCGTCGCAGCCGGGAAGCGGGTCGTTGGTTGTTTGCATTGTGGGTGTGAGGTTGGAGGGTGACCGTCGATCGGTTGGCGACGCACGCTGGCCACTTCTGCACGCGCATAGGTCGGGCCCGCGTATGGCGACGAATGCCATTCGTTCGAGCTTAGCAACAAACTTATAGTGTGCAATGCAGCGTCTTTTTACCGATCATTACCTGACAAGAACGGATCGGCGGTCGTTTCCGATGACAGGGGCACCCCGAATAGCCAGTATTCATGCACCGATGGCAGGAAATGCCGGTATTAGCGACGGATCGGACTGCATGAGCGCGTCCGATGCTGCGCCGCAACGTCTGCAGGCGCACCAATAGTCGGTATCCGTCGCGCGTCATTTCACGGCGCGCGGCCGATGGTACAAAGGCTTGCGGGCCAGCGACAGCGTGGCCGCGCGTGAAGCCGGCCGGCACAGGCCGGCACGCGTCGCGGATGCCGGGCCGTCGTCGCCGATGCGCAGACCGGCGGCCGCCCGTTCGATGTGCGCCGACCTTCCGTGCGGCGCCGCGATCGCTGCGCCCGCGCGACCCTCGCGCGTCGAAGGCGTGCCGGGTGCGGCGCCGGCGCGCGCAATCGACGATCGACAATCAGTCCGGCGCGCGGCCGCGAATGGCCGCGTCGGCCGGTATCCTGTCCCATTCGACAACAGAGGTTAAGCACGATGAAACTGCTTCGCTATGGCCCGTCCGGCCAGGAAAGGCCCGGTATCCTCGACGCGGACGGCCGGATTCGCGACCTGTCCGCGCACGTGCCGGATCTTGCCGGCGATGTGCTGTCCGACGCGGGTCTCGCGCGGCTGCGCGCGATCGATCCGGCCACGCTGCCGCTCGTGTCCGGCGAGCCGCGCCTCGGCGCGTGCGTCGGGCATGTCGGCAAGTTCATCGGCATCGGCCTGAACTATGCCGATCACGCGGCCGAAGCCGGCATGCCGGTCCCGAAGGAGCCGGTCGTGTTCGGCAAGTGGACGAGTTCGATCTGCGGCCCGAACGACGGCATCGACATCCCGAAGGGTTCGGTGAAGACGGACTGGGAAGTCGAGCTGGGCGTCGTGATCGGCGCGACGTGCAAGGACGTCGACGAAGCGCGCGCGCTCGACTACGTCGCGGGCTACTGCGTCGTCAACGACGTGTCCGAGCGCGAATGGCAGATCGAGCGCGGCGGCCAGTGGGACAAGGGCAAGGGCTTCGACACGTTCGGCCCGATCGGTCCGTGGCTCGTCACGCGCGACGAGGTGCCCGATCCGCAGCGTCTCGACCTGTGGCTCGAAATCGACGGCCACCGTTATCAGAACGGCAACACGCGCACGATGGTGTTCACCGTCGCGCAGTTGATCGCCTATCTGTCGAGCTGCATGAGCCTGCAGCCGGGAGACGTGATCACGACCGGCACGCCGCCGGGCGTCGGCATGGGCATCAAGCCGTCGCCGGTGTTCCTGAAGGCCGGCCAGATGGTGCGCCTCGGGATCGAGGGGCTCGGCGAGCAGTTGCAGCACACGCGCGGCGCGTAATAACCGCGCGTACGGCGCGAGCCGCGATCCCTTTGAGCGGCCGCTGGCGGCCGTCGCAGGGAACCGTGCGCCGACACGTCAAAAGCAAGGGCCCGATTTCGCATTGCGCGGAATCGGGCCCTTGGCGTTTGTATGCGGGCGGGTCACACGACGTTGTCGAGTTCGCAATGCGCTTCCAGCCGATACCCGTCCGGATCGACGACGAACGCTGCGTAATAGCCGGGGCCGTAATGCTCGCGCTTGCCGGGCCCGCCGTTGTCCTGGCCGCCATGGTCCAATGCGGCCCGATAGAACGCGTCGACTTCGACCGGCGACGCGGCCTTGAACGACAGGTGCAGCCCCGATTCGGGGTCCGCCGCGACCGGCCGCGCCGCGTGCTGCAGCCACAGCACCGGTTCGGCGGTGCCGTATCCGATGGATCCGTCGTCGCTATACAGCCGCTTGTAGCCGAGCGCGCCGAGCGTGTTGTCGTAGAACGTCCGGCTGCGGCCAATCTGGGCGACGCCGAAAGAAAGGTGATCGATCATGGGTTGGCTCCTTGAACTGAGAGGGGACTTCAGTGCAGCAAACTTCGTTTTAACCACCATGCCGGTTATGTTAGAAAGCGACCGCGGACTTGTCAACCGGCATGGTGGTTAGATACGATCCGGACATGAACGATACGCAACCTTCCGTCACGATGGACTGCCTGATTCCGGCGCCGCCCGAAACCCTGAGCATCGACTTCGCGAACACGCTGTATTGGCGCGGCAGCGACCCGCCGACGGAAACCTTCGGAACGATGGACGACCTGCTGGCGTGGTGCCGCGAGCAGGCCGGCGTGCCGGCCGGCCTGGCCGACATGTGCCGCGCGCGCGGCGCGGAGGACGGCGAGCCGGCGATGCTGGCGCGCGCGCTCGCGTTGCGCGAGGCGCTGTATCGGCTCTTTCATGCGCAGGCCGAGCGGCGGGAGCCGCAAGCGGACGATCTCGCGCTGCTCGGCGGCTTTCTGGCGGAAGCGTCGCCGCGCGTCGCGCTGGCGCGCATCGACGGCGGCTATGCATGGCGGATCGGGGGCGACGATGCGACGCTCGCCGGACTGTTGAGCCCGGTGCTGTGGTCGGCAATCGACCTGCTCGGCGGCGCGCGGCTCGCGAAGGTCAAGCGTTGCGCGAACGACGCATGCCAGTGGCTGTTCATCGACGACAGCAAGAACGGCAGTCGCCGCTGGTGCTCGATGTCGTCGTGCGGCAATCGCGCGAAGGCGTACCGCCACTATCACAAGGCCGACTGACGGGCCCGTTCAGGCACGCGTGCAGCGGCGCGTCGAACCCGGGCCTGCTTATTTCGCCGACAACTTCCGCCACAGCGTCGTCTTGCTGATGCCGAGCATCGCGCATGCGCGGTCGCGATCACCGCCGCACGCGTCGAGCACCGCGCGGATCTCGTCGGCTTCCGCGCGGCGGCGGCGCGCGTGCAGCGTCTGCGCATCGTCGGTGTCGGCCGCGTCGGGCGGCGCGGCGAACAGCTCGGGCGCGATCGCCCGCAGCGCGTCGGGATCGAGCGCGCCGCATGCGGTGGCCGGATCGTTTTCGTCGGCTTCCTCGGCGAGTTCCACCGCGATCCGCTCGATCACGTTCTGCAGTTCCCGCACGTTGCCGGGCCACCGGTAGCGCGCGAGCGTCGCCTGCGTCGCGGCGAGCACGCGCGCGGCATCGCCGGCATCGCGCAGGCGTTCGGCGAGGCGCGGCTCGCGCCGCGCGGCCTGCACGAGCAGCGTGGCCGCGAGCGCGGGGATGTCGGCCGCGCGCTCGCGCAGCGGCGGCAGGCCGACGTTCAGGATGTTGAGCCGGTAATAGAGATCCGCGCGGAACGTGCCGCCCTCGACGGCCGCGAGCAGCGGCCGGTGCGTCGCGGCGATCACGCGCACGTCGATGCGGATCGGCTCGGTCGAGCCGAGGCGGATCACCTCGCGCTCCTGCAGCACGCGCAGCAGCCGGCTCTGCAGCGACGGCGGCATCTCGCCGATCTCGTCGAGAAACAGCGTGCCGCGGTGCGCGGCCTCGAACAGGCCGGTCTTGCCGCCGCGCCGCGCGCCGGTGAACGCGCCTTCCTCATAGCCGAACAGCTCGCTCTCGAGCAGCGCTTCCGGAAACGCGCCGCAATTGACCGCGACGAACGGGTAGCTGCGCCGCGCGGACAGCGCGTGCAGGCTTTGCGCGATCATTTCCTTGCCGGTACCGCTTTCGCCGAGCACGAGCACGGTCGCGTCGGATTTCGCGTAGCGGCGCACGAGATCGCGCACACGCGCCATCGGCGCCGATGCGCCGACCACGTCGTCGAGCGCATAGCGCGCCGCGAACTGCTGCGTGGTCGGTTGCGAACGCAATGCGCGGTCGAGCCGTTCGACCGCGCGCGATTCCTGGAACGTCAACACGCTGCCCGACGTTACGCCGCGATCGACGAGCGGCCCGCGATGCACGACGTAGCGCACGCCGCGCACGGTCGCGAGCGCGTCGCCGTCCTCGCCGCGCAGCGTGCGCAGCTCGGGCCGCAGGTCGACCAGCGCGCGACCGACGGCCGCCGCGGGTTCGACCCCGAGTGCCGACGCCAGCCGCTCGTTGATCGCTTCGACACGGCCGCGCGCGTCGAGCGCGACCACGCCGTCGCGCAAGTGCTGCAGCAGGTTGTCGAGCCGCTGGCGGCGGAACGCCTCGGCGTGCGTCGCATACGCGACTTCGAGCGCCGTATCGACGGCCTTGCGCACTGAAGCGTGCGAATACAGGAACACCGCGCCCATGCCGGCGCTGGCCGCGAGATCGGTGACGAGGCCGGGGCCGACGATCGTCTCGATGCCGCGGTCGCGCAGGTCGTGCACGCAGGCTTCCGCTTCCTGCGCGGACTGATATGACGCAAACTGCACGTCGAGGCCGTACGCGGCGACGAAGCGGCGCACTTCGGGCGGCGTTTCTCCGGCGCTGACCAGCGCGATCCGCGACGCGTCGCGCCGTGCGCGCGCGAGCGCCTGCATCACGTCGAAGCCGGTCGGCGAGACGACCACGACCGGCACCTGCGCACGCGTCTTCAGGAAGCCGCCGTTCGAGCCGGCGGCGACGATCACGTCGGGCCGCGCGGTGCCGGCCTCGGCGATCGCGCTGAGCGCATCCTCATACGCGCGCGTCACGATGCGCACGTCGGCGCGTTCGTCGAATTCGCCGGCGATTTCGCGAAAGAGGTCGCGCAGGCGGCTGATACCCATCGCCCAGATGCGCGGGCGCACCGCGCGATCGGCCGGACCGACGGGCTTGGTCGAGGAGAGGTCCATGGCGGTCGATTATGCGCGCGCGATTTCATTTTTGAAACACGAAATTGCCGAATTGAAATCGTCGGGTGCTGTGCCGCCCGCGCCGAGTGCTTAAGAATCAGTGAGTTAGCGACGTTTCGCGAGCTGGCCCGGTCCTTGCTGTTATCGGGCATTCCCTCAGGAGGCCGTTCATGAGCAATACGCATCTTCAGAGCGCCGGCGCGAAATTCCGCGCGGCAGTCGCGGCAGAGCAACCGCTGCAGGTGGTCGGCGCGATCACCGCGTACGCAGCCAAGATGGCGCAGGCCGTCGGTTTCAAGGCCGTGTACCTGTCGGGCGGCGGCGTCGCCGCGAACTCGCTCGGGATCCCCGATCTCGGCATCAGCACGATGGAAGACGTGCTGATCGACGCGAACCGGATCACCAACGCGACCGACCTGCCGCTGCTCGTCGACATCGATACGGGCTGGGGCGGCGCGTTCAATATCGCGCGCACGGTCAAGTCGTTCATCAAGGCCGGCGTCGCGGCCGTGCACATGGAAGACCAGGTCGGCCAGAAGCGCTGCGGCCACCGTCCGGGCAA
Organism: Burkholderia pyrrocinia; assembly: GCF_003330765.1. Taxonomy (NCBI): domain Bacteria; kingdom Pseudomonadati; phylum Pseudomonadota; class Betaproteobacteria; order Burkholderiales; family Burkholderiaceae; genus Burkholderia; species Burkholderia pyrrocinia. The sequence continues at coordinate 8,198 of NZ_CP024903.1, forward strand.
GGAAGTCGTGCCGATCGAAGAAATGGCCGATCGCATCAAGGCCGCGGTCGATGCGCGCACCGACGACCAGTTCGTGATCATGGCCCGCACCGACGCGGCCGCGGCCGAAGGGATCGACTCGGCGATCGAGCGTGCGGTCGCGTACGTCGAAGCCGGCGCGGACATGATCTTCCCGGAAGCGATGAAGACGCTCGACGACTATCGCCGCTTCAAGGCGGCCGTGAAGGTGCCGATCCTCGCGAACCTGACCGAGTTCGGCTCGACGCCGTTCTTCACGACCGACGAACTGCGCGAGGCGAACGTCGACATCGCGCTGTACTGCTGCGGCGCGTATCGCGCGATGAACAAGGCCGCGCTGAATTTCTACGAGACGGTGCGTCGCGACGGCACGCAGAAGGCGGCCGTGCCGACGATGCAGACCCGCGCCGAGCTGTACGACTTCCTCGGCTATCACGAATACGAGCGGAAGCTGGACGAGCTGTTCGCGCAGGGCAAGAAGTAACGCGGCCCGCGCGCCGGGACACGGTTCCGGAACGCTTTGCATGAGACCGAGTCAGGTGCCGACGCGCCCGGTCCGGTCGACAGCTCTGCATGGGACCGCACTAGGCGCTGAAGCGCCAAGTGCGGTCGACAGCTTTGCATGGGACCGCACTAAGCGCTGAAGCGCCAAGTGCGGTCGACACGATACCTATTGGAGAACGGAAACATGAGCGAGACGAAAGACGCAGCAGCACCGGCCGCCGCAGGCGCATTCAAGCCGAAGAAGTCGGTGGCGCTGTCGGGCGTGACGGCCGGCAACACGGCGCTGTGCACGGTCGGCAAGACCGGCAACGACCTGCACTATCGCGGCTACGACATTCTCGACGTCGCCGAATCGTGCGAGTTCGAGGAGATCGCGCACCTGCTCGTGCACGAGACGCTGCCGAACATGACCGAACTGGCCGCGTACAAGACCAAGCTGCGCGCGATGCGCGGCCTGCCGAACGCGCTGAAGGCGGCGCTCGAGCAGATCCCGGCGTCCGCGCACGCGATGGACGTGATGCGCACGGGCGTATCGGTGCTCGGCACCGTGCTGCCGGAGAAGGACGACCACAACCTGCCGGGCGCGCGCGACATCGCCGACCGCCTGATGGCGTCGCTCGGCTCGATGCTGCTGTACTGGTATCACTTCTCGCACAACGGCAAGCGCATCGAGACGGAAACCGACGACGATTCGATCGGCGGCCACTTCCTGCACCTGCTGCACGGCAAGACGCCGTCGAAGTCGTGGGTCGAAGCGATGCACACGTCGCTGATCCTGTACGCGGAGCACGAATTCAACGCGTCGACGTTCACGGGCCGCGTGATCGCGGGCACGGGCTCGGACATCTACTCGGCGATCACCGGCGCGATCGGCGCGCTGCGCGGGCCGAAGCACGGCGGCGCGAACGAAGTGGCGTATGAAATCCAGAGCCGCTACAGCTCGCCGGACGACGCCGAAGCCGACATCCGCCGCCGCGTCGAGAACAAGGAAGTCGTGATCGGCTTCGGCCACCCGGTCTACACGATCTCCGACCCGCGCAACAAGGTGATCAAGGGCGTCGCGAACAAGCTGTCGAAGGAAGCGGGCGACCTGAAGCTGTTCAGCATCGCCGAGCGCCTCGAGTCGGTGATGTGGGACGCGAAGAAGATGTTCCCGAACCTCGACTGGTTCAGCGCGGTGTCGTATCACATGATGGGCGTGCCGACCGCGATGTTCACGCCGCTGTTCGTGATCTCGCGCACGGCAGGCTGGAGCGCGCACATCATCGAGCAGCGCATCGACAACAAGATCATCCGCCCGAGCGCGAACTACACCGGTCCGGAAGACCTGCAGTTCGTGCCGATCGAGAAGCGCTGATCGCCAGCCGCGCACGCCGGCCGCCCGCATGACGGGGGCTGGCGCGCGCCGGACGTCATACCCGGAATCCCCCACATGATGAATACCGCCAACCGCAAACCCCTGCCCGGCACGTCGCTGGATTACTTCGACGCGCGCGCCGCGGTCGAAGCGATCGCGCCCGGCGCCTACGCCACGCTGCCGTACACGTCGCGCGTGCTCGCCGAAAACCTCGTGCGCCGCTGCGATCCGGCGATCCTCGCCGAGTCGCTGAAGCAGATCATCGAGCGCAAGCGCGAGCGCGACTTCCCGTGGTTCCCGGCGCGCGTCGTGTGCCACGACATTCTCGGCCAGACGGCGCTCGTCGATCTCGCCGGCCTGCGCGACGCGATCGCCGAGCGCGGTGGCGACCCGGCGAAGGTGAACCCGGTCGTGCCGGTGCAACTGATCGTCGATCACTCGCTCGCCGTCGAATGCGGCGGCTTCGATCCGGACGCGTTCGCGAAGAACCGCGCGATCGAGGATCGCCGCAACGAGGATCGCTTCCACTTCATCGAATGGACGAAGCAGTCGTTCGAGAACGTCGACGTGATCCCGCCGGGCAACGGCATCATGCACCAGATCAACCTGGAGAAGATGTCGCCGGTGATCCAGGTCAGCGACGACGGCGTCGCGTATCCGGACACCTGCGTCGGCACCGACAGCCACACGCCGCACGTCGACGCGCTCGGCGTGATCGCGATCGGCGTCGGCGGGCTCGAGGCGGAGAACGTGATGCTCGGCCGCGCGTCGTGGATGCGCCTGCCCGACATCGTCGGCGTCGAGCTGACCGGCAAGCGCCAGCCCGGCATCACCGCGACCGACGTCGTGCTCGCGCTGACCGAGTTCCTGCGCAAGGAAAAGGTAGTCGGCGCGTACCTGGAATTCCGCGGCGAAGGCGCGGCGAGCCTCACGCTCGGCGACCGCGCGACGATCTCGAACATGGCGCCCGAATACGGCGCGACGGCCGCGATGTTCTTCATCGACGGCCAGACGATCGACTACCTGCGCCTCACCGGCCGCAGCGACGAGCAGGTGAAGCTCGTCGAGACCTACGCGAAGGCGGCGGGCCTGTGGGCCGACACGCTGGACCACGCGCAATACGAGCGCACGCTGACGTTCGACCTGTCGAGCGTGGTGCGCAACATGGCCGGCCCGTCGAACCCGCACAAGCGGCTGCCGACGTCCGATCTCGCCGCGCGCGGGATTGCCGGCCAGTGGGAAGAGAAGGCGGGCGAGATGCCCGACGGCGCGGTGATCATCGCCGCGATCACGAGCTGCACGAACACCAGCAACCCGCGCAACGTGATCGCGGCGGCCTTGCTCGCACGCAACGCGAACGCGCGCGGTCTCGTGCGCAAGCCGTGGGTGAAGAGCTCGCTCGCGCCCGGCTCGAAGGCGGTCGAGCTGTATCTGGAAGAAGCGAACCTGCTGCCGGAACTCGAGAAGCTCGGCTTCGGCATCGTCGCGTTCGCGTGCACGACCTGCAACGGGATGTCCGGTGCGCTCGACCCGAAGATCCAGCAGGAGATCGTCGATCGCGACCTGTACGCGACGGCCGTGCTGTCCGGCAACCGCAACTTCGACGGCCGCATCCACCCATATGCGAAGCAGGCGTTCCTCGCGTCGCCGCCGCTGGTCGTCGCGTATGCGATCGCCGGCACGATCCGCTTCGACATCGAGAAGGACGTGCTCGGGCACGACCAGGACGGCAAGCCGGTCACGCTGAAGGACATCTGGCCGACCGACGAGGAGATCGATGCGATCGTCGCGTCGAGCGTGAAGCCCGAGCAGTTCCGCAAGGTCTACGAGCCGATGTTCGCGCGTAGCGCCGATGCGGGCGAGCGCGCGGCGCCGCTGTACGACTGGCGCGCGCAGAGCACGTACATCCGCCGTCCGCCGTACTGGGAGGGGGCGCTTGCCGGCGCGCGCACGCTGCAGGGGATGCGCCCGCTCGCGGTGCTCGGCGACAACATCACGACCGACCACCTGTCGCCGTCGAACGCGATCCTGCTGGACAGCGCGGCCGGCGAATACCTCGCGAAGATGGGCCTGCCGGAAGAAGACTTCAACTCGTACGCGACGCACCGGGGAGACCACCTGACCGCGCAGCGCGCGACGTTCGCGAATCCGACGCTGATCAACGAGATGGCGGTGGTCGACGGCGCGGTGAAGAAGGGCTCGCTCGCGCGCGTCGAGCCGGAAGGCAAGGTCATGCGGATGTGGGAAGCGATCGAGACGTACATGAATCGCAAGCAGCCGCTGATCGTCGTCGCCGGGGCCGACTACGGCCAGGGTTCGTCGCGCGACTGGGCCGCGAAGGGCGTGCGGCTCGCGGGCGTCGAGGCGATCGCCGCCGAAGGCTTCGAACGGATCCACCGCACGAACCTGATCGGGATGGGTGTGCTGCCGCTGGAGTTCAAGCCCGGCACGAACCGGACGACGCTCGGCATCGACGGCACCGAGACCTTCGACGTGATCGGCGAGCGCAAGCCGCGTGCCGACCTGACGCTCGTGATTCATCGCAGGAACGGCGAGCGCGTCGAGGTGCCGATGACGTGCCGGCTCGACACGGCCGAGGAAGTGTCGATCTACGAAGCGGGCGGCGTGCTGCAGCGCTTCGCGCAGGACTTCCTCGAATCGTCGCAGGCGGCGGCCTGATGACCGGGTCACATTGAGAACACAGACATGGCTCACATTCCTCAAATCAGGATTCCCGCGACCTACCTCCGCGGCGGTACCAGCAAGGGCGTGTTCTTCCGGCTGCAGGACCTGCCCGACGCCGCGCAGGCGCCGGGCGCCGCGCGCGACGCGCTGCTGCTGCGCGTGATCGGCAGCCCCGATCCGTACGGCAAGCAGATCGACGGGATGGGCGGCGCGACGTCGTCCACCAGCAAGACGGTGATCGTGTCGAAGAGCACGCGGCCCGGCCACGACGTTGACTACCTGTTCGGGCAGGTCGCGATCGACAAGGCATTCGTCGACTGGACCGGCAACTGCGGGAACCTGTCGGCGGCGGTCGGCCCGTTTGCGATCAGTGGTGGGCTCGTCGATCCCGCGCGCGTGCCGCGCGACGGCGTCGCGGTCGTGCGGATCTGGCAGGCGAACATCGGTAAGACGATCGTCGCGCATGTGCCGGTCACGAACGGCGCGGTGCAGGAGACGGGCGACTTCGAGCTGGACGGCGTCACGTTCCCGGCCGCCGAAGTGCAGCTCGAATTCATGGACCCGGCCGCCGACGAAGAGGGCGCGGGCGGGTCGATGTTCCCGACCGGCAACCTCGTCGACGATCTCGCGGTGCCGGGCGTCGGCACGCTGAAGGCGACGATGATCAACGCGGGGATCCCGACGATCTTCGTCGAGGCCGACGCGATCGGCTATACGGGCACCGAGTTGCAGGACGCGATCAACGGCGACGCGAAGGCGCTCGAGAAGTTCGAGACGATCCGTGCGCACGGCGCGCTGCGCATGGGGCTGATCGATACGCTCGATGAAATCGCGACGCGGCAGCACACGCCGAAGATCGCGTTCGTCGCGAAGCCGGCCGATTACGTCGCATCGAGCGGCAAGCGCGTGAACGCGGGCGACGTCGACTTGCTGGTGCGTGCGATGTCGATGGGCAAGCTGCATCACGCGATGATGGGCACGGCGGCAGTCGCGATCGGCACGGCCGCGGCGATTCCTGGCACGCTCGTCAATCTGGCGGCGGGCGGCGGCGAACGCAACGCGGTGCGCTTCGGGCATCCGTCGGGCACGCTGCGCGTCGGCGCGGAGGCGCAGCAGGAGAACGGCGAGTGGACTGTCACGAAGGCGATCATGAGCCGCAGCGCGCGCGTGCTGATGGAAGGCTGGGTGAGGGTGCCGGGGGATGCGTTCTGATGTGTGCAGGCCGGTTCGCCGGCCCGGGGCGCGGTGAGGCGTCCATCCGATCCCCGTCAGGCGGCAGACGTCGCCGCGCGGGGATTTTTCTTTCGTGCGACCGTAGTATTGGCTGACGTGCCGACCGAAGAGGAGAACCGCATGCCGCTCGACTCACCCTTGCAGGGCATCCACGTCGTCGAATTCGAAGGCCTCGGCCCGGGCCCGCTCGCGGGCTGGATGCTCGCCGGGATGGGCGCGCGGATCACGCTGATCGTGCGCCCGTCCGGCCGCTCGAGCGCGCCGGATGCACTGCAAAGCCGCGACGGCGACCTGCTGCGCGAAGGCAAGACGATCGTCGAACTCGACCTGAAGACGCCGTCCGGCCGCGATGCCGCACTCGATCTGATCGCGCAGGCCGACGCGCTGGTCGAGGGGCTGCGGCCCGGCGTGATGGAGCGGCTCGGCCTCGGGCCCGAGGATTGCGCGCGCCGCAACCCGACGCTCGTGTACGGGCGGATGACCGGCTGGGGCCAGCACGGCCCGCTCGCGGCCGCGGCCGGCCACGACCTGAACTATGTCGCGCTGACGGGGCTGCTGTCGCTGTCCGCGCCGCGCGACGGCCGGCCGGGCCTGCCGCCGACCGTCGTCGGCGATGCGGGCGGCGCGCTCGGGCTGGCGTTCGGGATCGTCTGTGCGCTGTTCGACGTGCGCGGCGGCGGGCCGGGGCGCGTGGTCGACGGCGCGATCGTCGACGTCGTGGCGATGCTCGGTTCGCTCGCGCTGTGGGCGCGCGCGAACGGGCAGCTCGACGGCACGCAACCGAGCCTCTTTCACGACGCGCCGTTCTACGACGTGTATCGCTGCGCGGACGGCGAATACGTGACGATCGGCGCGCTCGAACCGCCGTTCTATGCGCTGCTGGTCGAACGGCTCGGGCTGACCGACGTCGATCCGGCGTCGCAGTACGACCGCGCGCGCTGGCCCGCGCTGAAAACGCGTTTCGTCGACGTGTTCGCGCAGCAGCCGTCCGCGCACTGGCGCGCGCTGCTCGAAGGCACCGATGCGTGTTTCGCGCCGCTGCTGAGCGTGGCCGACGCGGCGGCGCATCCGCACAACGCGGCACGCGGGATCTACCGTACCGACGAGAACGGCAACGTGCGGGCGCGCGTGGCGCCGCGTTTCCTGCCGCTGACGGGCGGTGGGGCCGAGTAGACGTGCCGAACTTCACGGCTCGAGAGCGAATTCGGTATCGCCTGTATGGCACCCAAAATCGTACTAAATATAGTGCCAAATAAAGCACAATGTAAATTCGATCGAAAATGGAGCGGACATGCCCCACACCATCCTGGCTAGCGTGACGGCGAGCGTCTCGGAGCTGAAGCGGAACCCGATGGGAACCGTGGCGGCGGGAGAGGGTTTCCCGGTCGCGATCCTGAATCACAACGAACCCGCGTTCTATTGCATCCCGGCGAAGACATGGGAGGCGATGGTCGAACGTCTCGAAGATATCGAAGACAACGTGCTGGCCGATTCGCGCGCCAAGGAGAAAGCCGTCAAGGTCAAGCTGAATGACCTTTGAGCTTGCCTTTCTCGAACCTGCGTTGAAGGAGTGGAAGAAGCTCGATCGCATCATGCGCGATCAGTTCAAGGCCAGACTCGCCGAACGGCTCGAGAACCCTCGCATTCCTTCGGCGAAGCTGCACGGTCATCCGGACCGCTACAAGATCAAGCTGAGCAGTGTCGGCTATCGCCTCGTGTACGAAGTGCGCGAGGCGGAGGTCGTCGTACTGGTGGTCGCGGTGGGGCGTCGCGAGCGCGATGCGGTCTATCTTGCAGCGATGAAAAGCTAGCGCGACACGCGTTGCGCGCTGCGTGTTCGGCGTTCTCTCATTGACCTCGGGCCGGGCAGCCGCTCAGGCCGTTTCTTCCGGCGCATCCGGCATCTTGCCGTCGCCGACGCGGTTGATCGTGCCTTGCGCGATCGCGACGAGCCGTTCGTGATCGCCGTCGATGACGAACACATGACACTGGCAGGTCGCCTGGTGCCGGCCTGCGTAGACGAGCTTCGCGCGGGCGACGAGCGTGCCGTTCACGGCCGGCCGCAGGTAGTTGATCTTGTATTCGGCCGTGATCACGCGCGGGCCGAGCACGAGCGCGCCGGCGAACGTCAGCGCGTTGTCGGCGAGATAGCTGATAACGCCGCCGTGCACGAAACCGTGCTGCTGCCGCAGTTCTTCGCGCACGTGCAGGCACAGCGACACCTCGTTGTCGCCGATATGCATCAGCTCCGTGCCCAGCAGCATGCTGAACGGTTGCGCACGCAATGCACCGCGCGCGTGGTCCGTGATGTCGGTCATCGACTTTCCTCGAAATGAGTGCCCGCTTGCGCTGAACTCTAGGAAGGGGGCTGCGGATAAGCAAGGAAATTCGTCCGCGTTTCCTGCAATTGCCGGCGCGATGCGACGCGATTATTGCGTCGAATGCGGGAGTTGTCCTTGTTTGCGAGCGATTCAGCGGAAATGCGCGAGCGACGGGCGCCACGGGCCTGCCTCGCCGGCCGCACCCGGGCGGCCCCGCCTCGCTGGCCGCACTAAAGTCCGACGAAGAAATGCCGCTAATGCCGGGGCATTGCCTCATCGTCCGCTCTCCAGGAATCTCCCCATGTTCGGAAAAATCAAGCTCGCGTCGGGTCTGCTCGGCGTGTTGACCGTGTTTTGTTTCTTCCTGTTAGCGATCGAAGCGCTCGGCTTCTGGGCGCTCACGTCGACGCGCAGCGGCGTCGACGATCTGTCGAACGTCGCGATCGCGCAGGTCGACGCGGCCAGCCAGGCGACCGAGCAACTGCTCGACGCGCGCATCAACCTGTCGCGCGCCGGCACGCGGATGGTGCGCGGCGGCCCGAAGCCGGAGGACATCATCCGCCATGCCGGCGCTTCGCTTGCACAAGCGGACAAGGCGTTCGCCGCGCTGACGGCCGCGCAGCCGGTCGACGACACGAACCGCGCGCGCGTCGCGGCGCTCGCCGAGCGCTATCGCGCGCTGCGCGGCGCGCTTGCCGAACTCGTGCAGTTCCTCGACGCCGACAACATCCAGGCCTTCCTCGACCAGCCGACGCAAGGCATCCAGGACGCGTACATCGCCGAACTGCATCGCTTTGCCGACTACGGCAGCGCATCGAGCCGCACGGCGCTCGACACGATCGACGGCGGCATGCTCTGGTTCAAGTCGGTCGGCATCGTGCTGCTGGTGGCGATGCTCGCGGCGAGCGCGGCCATCTACGCGGCCGCGCGGCGCGCAGTGGTCGCGCCGCTGGATGAAGCCGGCCGCCATTTCGAGCGGATTGCGCAGGGCCGGCTCGACGAAGCCGTGCGGGCGGGCGGCGTGTTCGAGATCGACCGGATGCTGCGCGGCCTCGCCGCGATGCAGACGAGCATCGCGGGCACCGTGCGCACGGTGCGCCACGCGTCCGATGCGATCCACCTCGGAGCGGGCGAGATCGCGGGCGGCAACGCCGACCTGTCGGCGCGCACGGGCACGCAGGCCGCCTCGCTCGAGGAAACGGCCGCGAGCATGGAGGAATTGACCGCGACCGTCCGGCAGAACACCGACAGCGCGCGCGCGGCCAGCGCGCTGGCCGACGCGGCGCTCGAAGCGACGGGCCACGGCGGCGGCGTGGTCGACAGCGTGATCGACCGGATGCGCGGCATCGCGCAGAGCTCGGGGCGCATCGCGGAAATCATCTCGGTGATCGACGGCATCGCGTTCCAGACCAACATCCTCGCGCTGAACGCGGCGGTCGAGGCCGCGCGTGCCGGCGAGCAGGGCCGCGGCTTCGCGGTGGTCGCGGGCGAAGTGCGCTCGCTCGCGCAGCGCAGCGCGCAATCGGCGAAGGAGATCAAGGCGCTGATCGAGGATTCGGTCGCGCAGATCAACGGCGGCGCGGAACTCGTCGAGCGCGCCGGCGATGCGATGCGGACGGTGTCGGCGTCGATTACGCGCGTCGTGCAGACGATGTCCGAGATCACGGCGGCGTCGGTCGAGCAGAGCGTCGGGATCGAGCAGGTGAACCAGGCCGTCACGCAGATGGATCAGCTGACGCAGCAGAACGCGGCGCTGGTCGAGGAAGTCGCAGCGGCGGCCGCGTCGCTGAACGACCAGACCGCGCACCTGATGCAGGCGGTGTCGGTGTTCGAACTGGGCGATGGACGCGCCGCACGCGGCGAACGCGCGGCGCCGTCGTTTGCCGACGCGGGTTACGCGCCGGCCGGCAGCGCCGCGTAGGCGGTCGCGAGATGGTAGGGCGTCGTCGACGGCATGTCGGCGCGCGACACCTGCCCGTCCGCCGTCTTGCACTCGAACCAGCCGCGCGGATGCAGGAAGCGCGTGGCGAAGCGCTCGATCTGCTGCGCGAGCGGCGCGGAGGCCGGTGTGCCGCCATGCGTCGCAAGCGCGCGCAGGTACTCGGTCTGCGCCCAGATCCGCTGCGTGCCGTCGATGCACGCGCCTTGCGCATCGAGCGCCGCGCAGACGCCGCCCGTCTGCGCATCGACGCCGTATCGTTCCGCGAACGCGAACGCGCGCGACAGCGCGCCGGGGAGGCCGGTCTGCGCGAGCCGCGCGCCGGCCGCATCGACCAGGTAGAACCATTCGAATTGATGGCCGGGCTCGAAACGGTTGTCGGCCGCCCCGAGCGGCAGCTCGGCCACGCAGCCGGTCGCCGCATCGACGAACGTGCGCTCGACGGCCTGCGCGGTGCGCGCGAGCGCATCGTCGAACGCCGCGTCGCCGAATGCGTCGGCCGCTGCGAGCCACGCTTCGGTCAGGTGCATCAGCGGATTCTGCAACGTGCCGCTGCCGGATGACGAGAAATCGGCGTGGCGCGCGGCATCGAGCAGCGCGTCGCCGTGGCGCGGCGCGAAACGGTCCTGGATCAGCGCGGCGGTCTCCTCGGCCACCGTGCGCGCGGCGGCGTCGCCCGACGCCGCATGCCACGCGGCGCACGCGAACACGATGAACGCGTGCGTATAGAGATCCTTGGTCGTATCGAGCGGCGCGCCCTGCGCGTCGACGCTGTAGATCCAGCCGCCGTGGCGCGCGTCGCGGAAGCGGCTGCACAGCGCGTCGAACAGCGTGGCTGCGTGCGCCGCGTCGCCGGCCTGCGCGAACACGAACAGTTGCCGTGCGCACGCCATTGCGCGATAACGGGTAGCGGGCAGCGGCGCGTGGCTGGCCGGATCGACGGCCTCGAACGGCAGCTGCAAGGTATGGTCGAACCCTGAACCTTGCCAGATCGGCAAGACGACGTGCGCGAAGTGGTGGCGCAGCTGGGCGGCCTGGGCGGAAGCGGAGTCGGAAACGGACATGACGGGGTTGAGCGCTTGGATCGAATCGTGTCGGCGCGGCCCGGATCGGCGCGGCCGGGGCCAAGGATAAAACATTCCGCGCGGCCGGCACCAAAAAAGGAGATAAATCGGATGCTCAGCAACCTGGAACTCGTGATGCGACTCGTTCTCGCGGCGGCGCTCGGCAGCGTCATCGGCTTCGAGCGCGAGCGCCTGTCGTGGGCGGCCGGCCTGCGCACGCACATGCTCGTGTGCGTCGGCTCGACGCTGATCATGATCGTGTCGGCGTTCGGTTTTGCCGACGTGCTCGGCAGCAGCGACCACATCGTGCTCGATCCGTCGCGGATCGCCGCGCAGGTCGTGTCGGGCATCGGCTTCCTCGGCGCGGGCTCGATCCTGCTGCGCGGCGAGATCGTGCGCGGGCTGACGACCGCCGCGAGCCTGTGGTCGGTCGCCGCGATCGGCCTCGCGGTGGGCGGCGGGCTCTATGTCGCGGCGATTTCGGCGACGATCATCATCCTGATCATCCTGGCCGGCATCAAGCCGCTCGAGCGACGCTACTTCACGGTGCGCCAGCGGCGCCAGCTCGCGCTGACGGTCGTGAGCGGCGCGCTGACGTTCGATTCGCTGCACGCGTCGCTCGGCGCGGACAGTGCGCGCGTGAAGCAGTTCATCGTGCAGCGCGCCGACGACACGGGCGAGCACGACGAGGTGCGCATCGCGCTCGCGCGGGTGTCGGAGCTCGAATACCAGGCGATCTGCGACAAGCTGCGGGGGCTGCAGGGCGTCACGCGTTTCGAAGAGGGGAACGGGCTGTCGGGCGACGAATAGGCTGAATCGGTTGCGGGGCATGCGACAATGACCGGCCACCGATTCCGTTCGACATCCGGTTCCGCGCTCGCGGGCCCCGCCATCCGATTTCCATGACCGAATCCGTTTCCACGCCTCGCTCCCGTTCCCGTTCCAATCGTTCGTCGGCCCGTTCCCGCCAGCGCTCGGCCGCTGCCGCGGGAAGCACGTCCGCGAGGGCGGCGGCGCGGCCCGGCAGCGCGCCGGCCGGCGATGCGCCGCGGGACGAACGGACGCTCGACCTGTTCGGCGATCCGGTGCTCGAGCCGGGTGAGCGCATGCCGGCCGTGGTGCGCGACGCAGCGGTGACGGAAGCCGACGCGGCGGCTGATGTCGCGGACGATGCGGCCGCCGCGCGACAGGCCTCGCTGGACGGGTTCAGCGCGCCGGCGGGCGCGAATGCGGTGGGGCATGCGGAAGCGGAAGGCGCGGTGACGGCGGATGTCGCGGTGGCGGCCGACGGCGTTTCGGTGCCTGAAGGCGGTGCTGCCGCGAACGACGCCGTCGTGCTTGCGGCCGATGGCGTTGCAATGAAGCCAGCCGATTTGCCTGCGGCCGATGGCGCTGCGGCGAAGACAGCCGAATTGCAAGCGGCTGATGGCGCTACTGCGAACGCGGCCGAACTGCAAGCGGTCGATGGCGTTGCGGCGAATGTGGCCGAACTGCAAGCGGCCGATGGCGTTGCGGCGAATGCGGCCGAACCGCAAGCGGCCGATGGTGTTGCAGCGAAGGTGGCCGATCGGCAAGCGGCCGATGGCGAAGCCGCGAAGCCTGTTGTCGAATCCGCAGCCGTCAAATCTCGCGACGGGCGATCTTCCGGCGACGCCGTGAAGGAGCGCCGCTCGTCGTCGGGCGGTAAACGCCGGGCGGCTGCCGGCGCAAGCGAAGCGACGGCGGTGCTATCCGCGCCGGTTGCGACGAGCATCGATACGGCGCTGCAAGTGACCGGAGTGAACGCGGCGCAGGACGTCGCTCTGACGACCGAGCCAACGACCGAGCCGGCGATCGCCACGAATACCGCGAATACGACCCCTGACGTTGCCCCGCAGGCCGACGCCCCGCCGTCGCCCGTGGCTTCCGTTGCGTCCTTCGTGACCAAGCCGTCGGCGGAACGCGCGCAACCGGCCGCGCCGGCCTTCGATCCGGACACGCACCTGCGCCCGCTGACCGACCGGCTCGCCGCGCTGCAGGCCGACGTGGACGGTCTGGCGCGCACGGCCGATCGCGAGATGCGCCGCGTCAACCGCCTGCTGCTGGCGCTGGCTGTCGTCGTGCTGGCGGGGCTCGTCGCGCTGATGCTGCAAACGCGGCAGATCGCGCACCTGAAGCAGGACGCGGCCACCAAGCAGCAGCGGATCGATCGCCTCGCGGCCGATCTGTCGACGCAGCAGGCGACGCTGATGACGCTCGAGGAGCACCACGAAGCGCTCCTGTCGCAAGTCGACCGGCTTCAGCGCAATGCGAACCGCGAGGCGGCCGTCGCCAAGCGCGCCCGCCGCACGCGCTGATCGTTTCGACCCTATCCTGACGGCCATGCGGGGCAAGGATCGTCGTTCCGCGCCCGCAATCGGCTGTCGCGCGCGTGCGGCAAACTGATGCGATGCACTGGCAGAGTTCAGGGAAAACCCTTAGAATGGGGTCTGTCTAAGGGAAAACCCTAGAAATATCTGTCAGGAGTCTCACATGAGCTTCATCCTCGCCCTGCTGCAAAAGATCGACGACCTGTTCGTGTCGCCGCACCTCCCGCTCGACGCCGAATACTCGTACGCTGCGCGTCGTGCCGAAGCCGAGCGCGTGCGCCGTGCGCATCTCGTGCCGATCGTCCTGTACCGTCGCTGATTCGCTGATTCGCTGATTCGCTGATTCGCTGATTCGCTGATTCGGCGCGGCGCTCGCCGCACCTGCCCGCCCGCTTTCCGCCGCCGCATCGCGCGCCGGCGCGACCGTGCCGCTACACTGGAAGTCTGATTCTGTTCACGGCGACCGGGCCATGCTGCAGATGCGGCCGATGACGGCCGGCGAATTCCACGCGTACCGCACGCGAGCCATCGACGGCTACGCGCGCGATCTCGTTTCATCCGGACAAAATGCTGTCGAAGACGCGGCCGATCGTGCGCGCGCCTGTTTCGACACGCTGCTGCCGGACGGCTTGCTGACATCCGGCCAGACCCTCGTCGTGCTCATCGACGGCGCCAGCGGCGACGCGGTGGGCGACCTCTGGTACGCGGTCGTGCCCGAAGGGCCGAACCGCACGCTGTTCATCTACGACCTCGACATCGTCCCGTCCCGGCGCCGCCAGCGCTGGGCCACGCGCGCGCTCGAGGCGCTCGATGCCGAGGCGCGTCGGTACGGCGTCACCGAGATCGGGCTGTCGGTGTTCAATCACAACACGGCGGCCCGCGCGCTGTATCGCGCGTGCGGCTTCGCGCCCATCACGACGACCTTGATCAAGCCGGTTATCCCCGGCTGAATTCGCTTGCCGCCGCCGTGTCGTCACGCGCTGCCGATTCGATACGCCGCGAGCGACCAACACCGGCAATCCTCCCGAGCCTTCCTGTTCGCCGAGCGCCGAGCGCCGAGCGCCGAGCGCCGAACGCCGAACGCCGAACGCCGAACGCCGAACGCCGAACGCCGAACGCCGAACGCCGAACGCCGAACGCCGAACGCCGAACGGCCATTCGGCCGTCCGGCAATCGCTACCGGCCGCATCAGCGTGCGCGGCCCTTCCATCTCCGCAGCAGCAGCGCGTTGGTCACGACGCTGACGCTGGAAAACGCCATCGCCGCGCCCGCGATCACCGGGTTCAGCCAGCCGAGCGCCGCTAGCGGCACGCCGACCAGGTTGTAGACGAACGCCCAGAACAGGTTCTGCTGGATCTTGCGGTACGTGCGTCTGGAGATGTCGATCGCGTCGGCGACGAGCGCCGGATCGCCGCGCATCAGCGTGATGCCGGCCGTGTGCATCGCGACGTCCGTGCCAGTCGCCATCGCGATCCCGACATCGGCCGCGGCGAGCGCAGGCGCATCGTTGATCCCGTCGCCGACCATCGCGACGATCCCGCCGTGCGTGCGCTTCAGTTCGGCGACGACGCGCGCCTTGTCGTCGGGCAGCACCTGCGCATGCACTTCGCCGATCCCGAGCGACGCCGCGACGGCCGCCGCGCTGCCACGGTTGTCGCCCGTCACGAGTGCGCTCACGACGCCGCGCGCCGACAGCGCCGCGATCGCATCGCGGGCGCCCGGCTTCACGGTGTCGCCGAACGCGATCAGCGCGAGCAACGCGCGCGGCGCATCGGCGCGCATCAGCCACGAGATCGTGTTGCCCGCGCGTTCGAGCTCCGCCGCGCGAGCGTCGAGCGCGGGCGGCACCGCGATGCCGAGCTCGTCGCGCCAGCGCGTGCTGCCGAGCGCGAGCAACTGCGTGCCGACGCGCGCTTCCACGCCGCGTCCGGCCACCGCGCGCGCATCGGCCGCGACAGCCGGCGGCAACGTGTCGCCGCGCGCGGCAACGTCCGCGTCGTGCGCGGCGACCACGGCGCGCGCGAGCGGATGGTCGCTCTGACGCTGCACCGCCGCCGCGAGCGCGAGTGCTTCGTCGCGCGGCACGCCGACGGCGTCGAACGCCGTCACGGACGGCTTGCCTTCGGTCAGCGTGCCGGTCTTGTCGAACGCGATCACGGTCGTGCGCTGCGCGAGTTCGAGCGCCTGCGCGTCCTTGATCAGCACGCCGTGTCGTGCCGCGACGCCCGTGCCGGCCATGATCGCGGCGGGCGTCGCGAGGCCGAGCGCGCACGGGCACGCGATGACGAGCACTGCGACTGCGTTGAGGATCGCGGTTTCCGTGCCGGCGCCGGCGATCAGCCAGCCGACCAGCGTCAGCACCGCGATGCCGAGGATCGCCGGCACGAACACCTCGCTCACGCGGTCGACGAGCCGCTGGATCGGCGCCTTCTCGGCCTGCGCGGATTCGACGAGGCGGATGATGCGCGCGAGCGTCGTCTCCGCGCCGATTGCGGTGGTTTCGACGACGAGCGCGCCTTCGCCATTGATCGAGCCGGCCGTGACGGGATCGCCGTCGTCCTTCGGCACGGGCAGGCTCTCGCCGGTGATCAGCGATTCGTCGATGTGCGAGCGGCCCGACGCGATCCGGCCGTCGACCGGCACGCGCTCGCCGGGGCGGATGCTGACGCGGGTGCCGACGCGCACCTGCGACAGCGGCACGTCGCGTTCGACGCCGTGCTCGACGACGCGCGCGCGGTCGGGGCGCAGCGCGTTCAGCGCGCGGATCGCCTCGGTGGTCTGGTGCTTCGCGCGCGATTCGAGCCATTTGCCGAAGCGCACGAGCGTGACGATGACGGCCGACGCCTCGAAATACAGGTGCCCGGGATGCGCGGGATCGCGCAGCAGCATCCACAGGCTCAGCCCGTACGCGGCCGAGGTGCCGAGCGCGACGAGCAGGTCCATGTTGCCGGCGCGCGCCTTCACCGCATGCCAGGCCGCGCGGTAGAAGCGCGCGCCGAAGCCGAACTGGACGATCGACGCGAGCACGAGCTGGAGCCAGCCGGGCAGCATCAGGTCGATGCCGAACGGCGCGACGAGCATCGGCGCGACGAGCGGCGCACTCAGCACCGCGGACCAGATCACGAGGTTGCGTTCGCGAACCGCTTCGCGGCGCTTGCGGGCATCGGGGTCCTGCGCCGGGCTGGCCGGTTGCGCGTCGGCGCTGGCGGCCGGCGCGGTGGCGAGCGACGCGCGGTAGCCGGCCGTCGTGACCGCCGCGATCAGCGTGGCGGCGTCGAGTGCGCCGGCGCCGTGCACCGACGCGCGCTCGGTCGCGAGATTGACCGCCGCACGCGCGACGCCCGGCACGGCGGCCAGCGCTTTTTCGACGCGCCCGGCGCAGGACGCGCAGGTCATGCCGCCGATGTCGAGTTCGATGCTGGCGGGCGTGGCAGGCATGGCAGCGACGGCGGCTGCATCCGGCATCGTCGGCGTCGCGCCATAGCCGGCCTGCTTCACGGCGTCCGCCAGTTGCGGCGCGGAAACGTCGGCCGAGGCGTCGATCGTGGCCCGTTCGGTCGCCAGGTTGACCGACGCGCGCGTGACGCCCGGCACCTTTGCGAGTGCCTTCTCGACGCGCGACACGCACGACGCGCAGGTCATCCCGTCGATATCGAGTTCGATCGTGGCGGCCGCCGCGGGCAGCGCCGCCGGCACGGGCGGCGTTTCGGCGCGCAGCGCGGGAGCCGCATGCGCGGTCGCGACGGCTGCGACCGGCGCTTCACGCACGGCCGCACGGTAGCCGGCTTCGCCGACCGCGTCGACGAGCTGGCCGGGCTCGACCGCTTCCTGCGCGGTCACCGTCGCCGCGTGCGCGTCGAGGTCGACCGTCGCATCGACGACGCCCGGCACGGCGGCCAGCGCGCGCTGCACGCGGCCGGTGCAGCCGCCGCAATGCATGCCGTCGACGCTCAGTTCGATCGTTTGCAGCGCTGCGGAGGCAAGTGGTTCGGTCATGTCGGATTCCCCAAAAGCGCGGTTCGTGCCGCGAATGATCCCAGTATCAACATTGCCATGATGGGAAGGTCAAGCGGCAGCGACGATACGACACACCGTCAGAATAGGGTGCCTGATCATCCTGAGCCGCCGCGACGCTGCCCGACGGCGGCGGAACTAGCGCTCGACCCGTTATTCGGCATATTGGGGGATGCCCTTAGGCGCTATGATACCGGCCTGACATCAGCGCCCACGGTCGCGAAACGGCCATCCGGGCAGGCTGGGGTGCCTTGCTTTCGCCGTGCGCGAGTCGAACAAGGTGTTAATTGAAAAGAACGATATTCGGCCAGTAATCGATGATTGAAAACCAACGAGAATCAGTTTCTCTGCGGCGCGCGTGCGCGTCGCTGGCCATTGCGGCGTTGCTTGCGGGGTGTGCGTCGCAACCGGACGCGATCCAGCGGAAAACCGGCTGGATGCGCGCGGAAGTCGCCGACTCCTATGTCTATGCGTATCCGCTCGTGCTGATGGATGTCGCGAAGGAAGCGGCGACGGGCGGCGACGGCGCGCAACCGGGGCAGGCGCCGCTCAACACGCTGCGCCACGCGCAGGCGCTGCCGCCGGTCGGCGCGGTCAATCCGCCGCTGCCGGGCGTCGACACGCTCGACTCCACCGGCTGGCTCGACGTCGCCGCCGAACCCGTGATCGTCACGCTGCCCGACACGCGCGGCCGCTACTGGGACGCGCGCGCGCTCGACATGTGGACCAACGTGCTGTGGTCGTCGTCGAGCGTGGCGGCGCGTGCTGCCCGCGGTGGCGCACGATCGCAAACGATTGCCTTCGCCGCGAAGGACTGGCAGGGCGCGCTGCCGAAGGGCGCGCTGCGCGTCGACGTGCCGTCGGGCAATGCATGGCTCGAAGTGCGGCTGCAGACGAGCGGCGGGCGCGACCTCACGAACGTGAAGAAACTGCAGCGCGCGATCCGCGTGGTGCCGCTGTCCGTTTATACGGGCGCCGCGCGCGGCGCGTCGGTCGCGGTCCATGCGGGCAGCGCGCCGTCCGAAGCGGTGGGCGGCGGCACGCCGGCCGAGCAGGTGGCCGCGCTCGACCCGAAGGCGTTCTTCGCGCGCTTCGCGCAGGCGCTGCAGGACAACCCGGCGCCGGCCGACGACGCACACGCGCAGCAGTTGCTCGGCGACATCGGCGTGTCGGCCGGCTCCCCGGTGCTGTGGACGGGCGATCGCCTTACGGCCGCGACGGCCGGCGTCGCCGAGGCGCGCGCGCGGCTCGCGGCGCCGCCGTCGAACCTGCTGAACGCGAACGGCTGGAGCTGGATCGGCGACACGGCCGGCAAGTACGGCCAGGACTACGCGCTGCGCGCGTACGCGGCCTACACGCAGTTCGGCGCAGCGACGCGCGACGACGAGACGCTCGCGGTCGTCCGCGTCGACAGCGACGGCCATTCGCTGAATGGCGCGAACCGCTACGTGCTGCATTTCGCGCCGGGCGCGTTGCCGCCGGCGCGCGCGTTCTGGACGCTCACGCCCTACACGACGAACGGTGCGCTGCCCGACCTCGGGTCGGCGCGCCGCTCGCTCGGCGATCGCGACCGGCTGCGCCGCAACCACGACGGCTCGATCGACATCGTCGTGTCGGCATCGCCGGGCGGCACGCATGCGGCCAATTGGCTGCCGGCGCCGCGCGCCGATTTCGCGCTCGCGTTGCGCCTGTACGCACCGAAGCCGCAGGCGAGCGACGGGTCGTGGATGCCGCCCGTCGTCATCCGGAAATGAACGGATGACCGGCGCTGTTGTCCGACCGACGGGCGCGGCGGCGCCCGAACCCCGTACCGTCACCTCCTGAGCCTATACTTTCGGGATAGCGTGCGCGGCCGCCCGGTTTTCCGGTGCGGCCCGGCATCCATTCCCGAGGCATTCAAGCATGGCAAGCGCAGACAAAAAAACCGTATCCTCGACCCTCCATGCCCTCGGCGGCGTTGCACGCTCGCGCCGGACCCGGCGTATCAGTATCGGCGTGCTGATCTTTCTCGTTTTGTTCGGACTGCTCGGGTTCTTCGCGGCGCCGCCGCTGATCCGCCATGTCGCCGAACAGCAACTGAGCAAGCAGCTCGACCGGCCGGCCACGATCCAGCGCATCGCACTGAACCCGTACACGCTGAATCTCGAAGCCGACGGCATCCACCTCGGCGAGCGTGGCGGCCAGGGCGACTTCGTCGACATCGCGAAGCTCGTCGTGCGGCCGTCGTGGTCGTCGCTGTTCCGCGGCGCGCCGATCGTCAACGAGGTCCGCCTCGATTCGCCGTTCTTCCACATCGTCCGCTACGATGCGCAGCGCTTCAATTTCACCGACCTGATCGAGAAGTTCTCGACGCCGTCGAAACCCGAAAGCAAGCCGACGCTGTTCTCGGTGTCGAACATCCAGGTCAACAACGGCCGCATCGATTTCGACGACCGTCTGCTGAACGAAAAGCACGTCGTCGACAACTGGACGCTCGGCATCCCGTATATCGCGACGCTGCCGTCGAAGACCGACATCTTCGTCGAGCCGAAGCTGCGCATGCGTTTCGACGGCAGCCCGATCGCGATCGACGGCAAGACCAAGCCGTTCGCGCAGTCGCGCGAGTCGGAGATCGCGCTGAAGTTCGACCGTCTCGACATGCCGAAGCTGATCTCGTACGTGCCGGCGAAGCTGCCGGTGGCCTTGACGAGCGGCCTGCTGAGCAGCGACCTCGCGGTCAATTTCGTGATGAGCGGCGATAAGCCCGCGCTGCGCGTGTCGGGCACGGTCGACCTGAACGACGCGAAGGTGACGGACCGTGCGTCCGCGCCGCTGTTCGCCGCGCGCGGCGTGCACGTCGCGGCGGCCAGCCTGGAGCCGCTGCGCAACGCGATGCACTTCGACGAGATCCGGATCGACCAGCCGGTGGTCGACCTGGCGCGCGACAAGCAGGGCGTGCTGAACGTCGAGAAGCTCGCCGCGCAGCCGGCCGCCGCACCGAAGGCCGTCGCAGACAAGCCGGCGGCGTCGGGCGCAACGGCCGCCTCCGCAGAAGCGGCAAGCGGCGCGAAGGTCGAAGCCGACGCGAAGGCGGCGCCGCCGCTCGACCTGACGATCCGTCATTTCGCGATCGACGGCGGCACGGTCAACGTCGACGACCGCGTGCCGGCAACGCCGACCGCGCTGTCGCTCACGAAGCTCGCCGCGACGCTCGACGGCTTCTCGCTGCAGGGCAAGACGCCCGCGAAATACACGCTGTCGACGTCGCTGTCGCGCGGCGGCGACGTGACCGCCGAAGGTGCGTTCAATCTCGCGGAGAAGCAGGCCGACACGAAGCTGACGGTCGCCGCGCTCGCGCTGCCGGCGTTGCAGCCGTACCTCGGCGAAGCGACGCGCGCGCGCGTGCTCGACGGCACGCTCGGCGCGATGGTCAACGCGAAGGCCGACTGGGGCAAGACGCCGCTCGCCGCGCAGGTCGCCGACAGCACGGTCAGCCTGAAGTCGCTGAAGATCGCGACGCCCGACACGAAGGCGCCCGCGATCGTGCTGCCCGATGCGAGCGCGAAGATCGCGAAAGTCGACGTCGCCGCGCGCACCGCGGAGATCGCGAGCGTCGACGTGAGCGGGCTTGCGCTCGACGTGACACGCCTGAAGGACGGCAAGATCGACCTCGCGGCGCTGGCCGAACCCGCGCAGGCGTCGGTGCCGAAACGCACGGTCGCGCGCAAGGCCGAGGCTGCCGCGCCGTCGTGGCATTACCGGATCGACGCGCTGAACGTGAAGGATTCATCCGCGAACTTCACCGACCTGTCGACGCCGCGCCCGGTGAAGCTGGCGATCAAGCCGCTGGAGCTGTCGGTGCAGAAGCTCAGCGACGACATGACGAAGCCGTTGCCGGTGCAACTGAAGGCGACGCTGAACCGCAAGGGTTCGCTGAACGTGACGGGCGACGTCACCGCGCAGCCGCTGAAGCTCGGCCTGAAGATCAACGGCGACCGCCTCGACGCGGCCGCGTTCGAGCCGTACTTCGGCAGCGCGCTGAACGCGACCATCGCGAGCGCGCTGCTCAACGCGCAGGGCAACCTGACGTTCGCGCAGGCGAAGGACGCGATGCGCGCGACCTATCGCGGCGACGTCGCGCTCGTCGACGTGCGGATGCTCGACAAGGCGACGTCCGACCCGTTCGCGGGCTGGCGCTCGCTCGCGCTGTCGAACCTGAAGGCGAACTACGACGAGAAGGGCACCGACGTCGATGCCGCGCGCGTGACGTTCTCGAACTTCTACGGCCGCGTGCTGCTCGACGCGCAAGGGCGGCTGAACCTGAAGGACGTCGTCGCGAAGGAGTCGGGCCCAGCGCAGTCGCTCACGCGTGACGCAAGCAAGGGCGAACCGGTGCCGCTGTCGCCGGGCATGACGCCGCCGGCCGCCGCATCGGCCGCGTCCGCCGCAGCCGTGCAGCAGGCGTCCGCGCCGGCCGCCGCGTCGGCGACGGCGATCGTGAAGGCCGCGCCGCCGCCGCAGCACCCGGTGCGGATGCACTTCGGCGAGCTGCTGCTGCAGAACGGCCGCGTCACGTACACGGACAACTTCATCAAGCCGAACTACACGGCGAACCTCGTCGCGATCAAGGGCACGGTCGGCGCGTTCGGCACGGATTCGACGACGTCCGCGCCGGTCGATGTCGCCGCGAACCTCGCGGGCAACGGGCCGATCTCGATCAAGGGCTCGGTGAACCCGCTGATCGAGAAGCCGGCGCTCGACCTCACGGCGACCGCACACGACATCGAGCTGACCAACCTGACGCCGTATTCGGCGAAGTACGCGGGCTATCCGATTACGAAGGGCAAGCTCAACGTCGATCTGCACTACCAGCTCGCGAACGACCAGCTGTCGGCGAACAACCACATCTTCATCGACCAGCTCACGTTCGGCGACCACGTCGACAACGACACGGCGACGAAGCTGCCGGTGAAGCTCGCGATCTCGCTGCTGAAGAACACGCGTGGCCAGATCGACGTGAACCTGCCGGTGTCCGGTTCGCTGTCGAATCCGGAGTTCAGCATCGGCGGGCTGATCTGGCACGCGGTGCTGAACCTGATCGCGAAGGCCGTCACGTCGCCGTTCACGCTCCTCGCGAATGCGTTCGGCGGGGGCGGCGAGGATCTCGGCTATGTCGAGTTCGCGCCGGGCAAGTACGAGCTGACCGATGCGCAGCAGAAGAAGCTCGATACCGTCGTGAAGATGCTGACCGAGAAGCCGTCGATCCGCCTCGACCTGATCGGCCGCGTCGATCCGGCGAAGGACACGCCGGGGCTGCGCGATGCGTATGTCGACCGGCTGGTGCGCCAGCAGAAGCTGAAGGACGTGGTCGGCCAGGGCGAGAGCGTCGATCCGATGTCGGTGAAGGTCGACCCGGCCGAATACACGAAGTACCTGACGCGCGCGTACAAGGCTGCCGACTTCAAGAAGCCGCGCAACCTGGTCGGCCTGCAGAAGACGTTGCCCGATGCGGACATGAAGCAGGCGCTGGCCGATCACGCGCCGGCCGACGACAACGCGCTGCGTGCGCTCGCGCAGCAGCGCGCGCAGGCCGTGCGCCAGTACCTCGACGGCAAGATCGATTCGAGCCGCGTGTTCGTCGTGGCGCCGAAGCTCGATGCGAAGGGCATCGAAGACAAGGGCGCGACGACCCGCGTCGACTTCGGGCTGCAGTAAGCCGTTCTGCCATCCGTTGCCGCCGCGTCCGCACAAGCCGGGCGCGGCGGCTTTTTTTCAGCGCGCGGCGATCGCCGGTTCGCGCTTGTCCAGTTCCTTCCTCGCGGCCAGCGGCAGACGCGCGTCGTCCCACTGCGTCAGCCATTCGACTTCCTTCGCCGTGAACACCTGTCCGTGGTTGCGCAACGCGTACTGCAGCGCGTCGACGACGTGATGGCGAATGATTTCGGGGGTACGTGCATCGTCCAGCACGAACCGGAGAGCTTCCAGGGTCGACATACTCGTGCTCCGGGTCAGGGAAAACCCTTTATCACACGCCAATAGTCGCGGGCCAAGCCGAAAAAAAATCCGGTCGCTTGCGCCGCCACCCTCGAGGGCACCGCATTGCGACCGCTTCATGTCACTTGCGATTGGTTACGTTTGACAGAGAACAGAAAGCCCCGCTTCATCCGTCCGCCGCACGATCCGGCGATATTTTGCGCGGCTGATGGCAAGTCATGCAGTTCAACGTCAATCGATGAGGTGGGGTGATGATTTCCAGGTTCGTGAAACAACGAAAAATGGTGGCGATGGTGGCGGGCGCGCTGGCGCTCGCAAGCGTGGGCGCGCACGCGGCGCAGCAGGACGGCAACAGCCAGGGCGAGAACGGCGGCCATGCGCGCCGCGTCGTGAAGCACGTGCTGCTGATCAGCGTCGACGGCCTGCACGAGCAGGATCTCGCGCGCTGCATCGGCGCGAACACGTGCCCGAACATCGCGGTGCTCGCGCAAAGCGGCGTGACGTACACGAATGCGTACACGCCCGGCCTGTCGGATTCGTTCCCGGGCCTCGCGGCGCTCGTGACGGGCGGCTCGCCGAAGACGGCCGGCCTGTTCTACGACGTGTCGTATGACCGCAACCTGTATGCGCCGGGCGACACGACGTGCTCGGGCAAGCAGGGCTGGAACGTCGTGTTCGACGAAACGACCGGCATCGACGCGTTCAACGGCGGCAAGCTCGTGCACCTCGACGGCGGCGGCGCGTTCAACCCGCAGGCGATCCCGCATGCGCGCGTGGGCGGCCAGTGCGTGCCGGTCTATCCGCACAACTACGTGAAGACCAATACGGTGTTCGAAGCCGTGAAGGCCGGCGTGCCGAATTCGCACACCGCGTGGGCCGACAAGCATGCATGGGGTTACGACTGGCTGAACGGTCCGTCGGGCAACGGCGTCGACGACATGATGCGCACCGAGATCAACTCGATCGACCCGGCGACGAACACCGACTACACGGACGTCTATTCGCACACCGCGCGCTTCGACAACCTGCACGTGCAGGCGCTGATCAACCAGATCGGCGGCCGCGATTCGACGGGCACGAAGAGCGCGCCGGTGCCGACGCTGTTCGGCGCTGACTTCCAGACGCTCAGCGTCGCGGAGAAGGCGCCGGTCGCGAAGGGCGGCGGGTATCTCGACGCGAACTTCACGCCGAACGGGCAGGTCGCGAACGCGATCACGTATGTCGACAATTCGATCGGTCATATCGTCGCGGCGCTGAAGCAGGCCAACCTGTACACGTCGACGGCCGTGATCGTCACGTCGAAGCACGGCCAGTCGCCGACCGATCACACGAAGCTCGTGAAGAACGGCGACACGCTGACGAAGCTGCTCGAAACGAACAACTACATCGATCCGAACGGCAACTTCGGCCAGAGCAACACGACGACGGGCAACCTGAACGACGGTTCGGGCCTGGTCGGCACGGGCTTCGTGCAGACCGACGACGTCGGCCTGATCTGGCTGCGCGACCGCAGCCAGCGCACGGCCGTCGTGCAGACGCTGAAGGCGAACCTGGGCTGCAACGCGCCGGGGATCTGCGCGGACGGTTCGCAGGCCTACATCCTGTACGGCGCGGCGCTCGCCGACCGCTTCGGCGATCCGGCCAACGGCCGCACGCCGGACATCGTCGTCCAGCCGAATCCGGGCGTGATCTACACGTCGAGCACGAAGAAGGACGAGGAGCACGGCGGCAACGCGCCGGACGACAGCCATCTCGGCCTGCTCGTGTCGTATCCGGGCATCCATCGTGCGCGCACCGTGAGCGATCTGGTCGGCACGAAGCAGGTCGCGCCGACGATCCTCGGGCTGCTCGGCGCCGATCCGCGCCTGCTGCATGCGGTGGTGGCCGAGAACACGGGCGTGCTGCCGGGGCTGGGTATCGGGCGTTGACGTAACGGGCGGCGCGGCGCCGGGCCACCGGCGGCGCTGTACCGCCCGCTTTCGCCGGCCCTGCGGGGCCGGCTCATCCGTTTGCGCATTCGTCCAGCATCCATTCCCTGAAGCGCCGCAACGCGGCACTCGTGTCCAGGCGTTCCGGCGCGTAGCACAGGTAGTGCCCCTGCGCGTCGACGTCGACGGGCGCGTCGAACGGCTCGACGAGCGCGCCGGTCGCGAGATTGTCGTCGATCAGGAAGCGCGGCACGAGCGCGAGCCCGAGCCCGGCCTGCGCGGCCTGGATCAGCACCGAGTACTGTTCGAAGCGCGGCCCGGCCAGCGCGTTCATGTGCACGGCGCGATGGCGTTCCGCCCACATGGACCACGCGATCTCCGCCTGCTCGTGCACGAGCCGCGGCGCGGATACCGCGTCGACGGGCGTGCGCAGCGCATACGTTGCGGCGAATTCGCGGGAGCAGACGGGCACGAAGGTGCGGCCGTCCAGGTAATCGCTTCGAATGCCTTCCCATGAACCGTCGCCGTAGCGGATCGCCGCGTCGAGCCCGAACGGAAACACGTCGCCGTGGGCCAGATGGCGGCGAAAGCTCAGCGTGACGCCCGGCGCGCCGGCCAGAAAGCGCGCGAGCCGCGGCACGAGCCACTTCGTCGTGAAGGTCGGCACGCTCGCGATCGTCAACAGGTCGCTGTTCTCGCGCGCGCTCAGCAATTCGATCGACGCATTGCCGATCTCGCGCAGCGGGCCGATCACGCGCGCGTGATAGACCTGTCCGGCACGCGTGAGCGCGAGGTTGCGCCCCTCGCGCACGAACAGCTTGACGCCGAACAGCGCCTCGAGATTCGCGATCTGCCGGCTGACCGCACTCGGCGTCAGGCCGAGCTCGCGGGCCGCATACGAGAAGTTCAGGTACTTCACCGAACTCGCGAACGCGTGCAGTTCCGCGACGTTCGGAAACAGGTGCTTCATGGCGAGCTATTCCTTCCACGCACAGATCGATGCGGGCGTTGTACGTTTTTTTCATGACGATGCCATGTCGCCTCCGCACACTGCGCCTGTCACGACAAGGCCTGCCGGTCGCATCCGGCGGACCTCGTGCGGCCTGTTCCGTTTCCGTCAGCGAGCCTGTCCATGCATCCGTCAACCACCCCGGCCGTCGCCGCTGGTGTTCCGATTCGTCGCAACAAATGGCCGCGCGCGACGGCGGGGCGCCTGCTGCTGCGGGCGCTCGCCGCGGCGTTCTGCCTCTACCTCGCGCTACCGATCGCGCTGCTGCTGATCGGCTCGGTCGGCGAGTCGTGGACGAATACGCTGCTGCCGACGGGTGTCACGTCTCACTGGTTCGTGGATCTCGCGACGAATCGCAGCTTCACGCGGGCATTCGGCGTGAGCCTCGTCGTCGCGCTCGCCTGCTGCGCGATCAATGCGGTGCTGGGGTTGCCGCTCGCGTACGCGTTGCATCACCGCGCACTGGCCGGCCGCGGCTTCGCGGCGCGCGTCGTGATGCTGATGCCGATCGCGGTGCCGGCGCTGACGCTCGGCTTCGGCTACATCGCGATCTTCAGCGGCGACACGCTGCCGTGGCTCGGCACGCTGCCGCTGATGATCGCCGCTCACGCCGTGCTGACGCTGCCGTATCTGCTGCAGACGCTGCTGAGCGACCTGCGCCACCTGGGCCTCGCGCATCTCGAGGCCAGCGCGGCAACGCTCGGCGCGACGCCGCTGCGCCAGTTCTTCACGATCGTGCTGCCGAACCTGCGGCACAGCCTGTTTTCCGGCCTCGTGATGGTGGCCGCGCTGTCGATCGGCGAATTCCAGATCTCGAACCTGATCGCGGGCTTCCGCTATCGCAACTATCCGATCGTGCTGCTGCAGGCGTTCTACGGCGCGTCGGGGATGGCCTGCGCGGCGACCGTCGTGCTGCTCGTCCTCGCCGTGCTCGCGACGCTGGTGTCCGTCTGCACGGTGCAACGCCTGAAGTGAATCCGCCATGAGCCTCGATTTCGAAAACGTCAGCTTTCAGTATCCGGGCGCCGGTCACGGCGTCGACGCGGTCACGCTGTCCGCAAGCCAGGGCGAGCTGCTCGCCGTGATGGGCCGCAGCGGCTCCGGCAAATCGACGCTGCTGCGGCTGGCCGCCGGGTTGCTCGACGGCTACCTCGGCCGCATCGCGATCGGCGGCGGCGACGTGGCCGGCGTCCCGGTGTGGCGGCGCGAGGTCGGGATGGTGTTCCAGCATTACGCGCTGTTCCCGAACCTGTCGGTCGTCGACAACGTCGGCTACGGGCTGAAGATGCGCGGCATGGCGGCGGCGCCGCGCCGCCGCCGCGCGCTCGAGATGCTCGAGCGCGTCGGCCTCGCGGCGCAGGCCGGCCGCAGCACGGCGATGCTGTCGGGCGGACAGCAGCAGCGCGTCGCGCTGGCTCGCGCGCTCGTGATCGAGCCGAAGCTGCTGCTGCTCGACGAGCCGCTCGCGGCGCTCGATGCCGGGATTCGTCACCAGTTGCGCGACGAGATCCGCGCGCTGCAGCGCGCATGCGGCGCGACGACGCTGCTCGTCACGCACGACCAGGACGAGGCGCTCAGCATGGCCGACCGCGTGGCGATCGTCGACGGCGGACGCGTGCTGCAGGCCGGCACCCCGCGCGACCTGTACGAGCGCCCGGCGACCGCGCAGGTCGCCCGCTTCGTCGGGCATTCGACGCTGTTGCGCGGCCGCGTGCTCGCGCACGGCGCGGTCGACGTGCGTTTCGCCACGCTGCACGCGGATACGGGCGCGCACCGGCCGGGCGACACGGTCGACGTGCTGGTCCGGCCGGAACACCTGCAGCCCGACCCTCCCGAGCATGCGGCGAACCGCATCGACGGCCGGGTCGGCGAAGTGCGCTATTTCGGCGCGACCCAGCGCTTCGACTTCGTGCCGACGGGCGCGGCCGACGCGCTGCTCGGCGAGGGGCGCGAACTCCCCGCGCGCTGCGTGTCGATCGAGCCGCGCCATCTGCTCGTGCTGCCCGCCGCGTAAGCACGGGCTACCTCATTCATTCATTCAACGGAGAATCACGATGTCTGCACGCCGCCTCTTCCTCCATGCGATGCGCCGCCGCCTGCTGGCGCTCTGCGCGTTCGCGACGCTCGCGCCGGCGCTCGCCCACGCCGCGCCGCTGTATCCCGGCGAGGACGCACTGTACGAAAAGGCCGCCGACGAAGGGCTCGTCGTATCGTTCGACACGGGCCCGGAATGGGCGAACTGGAAATCGCTGTTCGCCGAATTCCGCAAACGCTACCCGAAGGTCGAGATCACCTACAACGACATCGGCTCGGCGGCGACGGTCGTCGCGCTCGACAAGTCGCGGCGGCGCCCGCAGGCCGATACCGCGTACTACTTCGCCGCGTCGGCGCTCGATGCTACGGCCAAGGACGTGGTCGCCCCGTTCAAGCCGGTCAATTTCGACAAGCTGCCGGCCGTGTTTCGCGCCGCCGACGGCCGGTGGTTCGCCGTGCATTCGCTGAATATCGCCTTCCTCGTCAACCGGAAGCTCGTCAAGGACGTGCCGCAGCGCTGGTCCGACCTGCTGAAGCCCGAGTACCGCAACGCGGTCGTCTATCTCGATCCGCGCTCGACCGGGCAGGGGCAGGTCGCCGTGTTCGCGGCCGCCTATGCGAGCGGCGGCAGCGTCGACAATCCGAAGCCGGGCGCGGAATTCTTCGGCAAGCTGAAGAATGCGGGCAACGTGCTGCGCGTCGAAGGTACGACGCCGTACGCGAAGTTCGTCAAGGGCGAGATTCCGATCCTGATCGGCTATGAAAACGACGGACTCAAGGCCAAGTACGCGGACGGCATGGGCGATGCGGCTGAAGTCGTGATCCCGCAGGACGGCAGCGTATCGGCACCGTACGCGATGAGTCTCGTGAAGAACGGCCCGAATCCGGCCGCCGCGCAACTGTGGCTCAACCTGGTGATGAGCGATGTCGGCCAGGCGCTGTTCGCGCAGGGCTACGTGCGCCCGGTCGTGCCCGGCACGCCGGTCGCGCGGGAGGTTGCCGCGAAGCTGCCGAACGCGCCGCAGGTGCGTCCGCTCGACGTCGCGAAGGCCGCGACGCGCAAGGCCGAGGTCGACCAGCTCTGGTCGCAGGCCACGCTCGGCAAGTAAGGGGCGCACGATGCGGGTGTCCTCCATGCAGCGCGGCATCCTGCGCCGCTACGGCGCGGTGCCGGCGGCCGGGCTGTTCGCGGTGTGCTTCGTGCTGCCGCTCGCCGCGCTCGTCGGCGCTGCGTTCGACGGTGGTGGCCGAGCGTTCGCCGCGGTATTCGGCGATCCGCTCGTCGCCGACGCGATCGTGCGTTCGCTGGCGCTCGCGATCGGCGCCGGCACGCTGTCCGTCGCCGTCGGCGTGCCGGTCGCGTTCGCGCTGGCCGGGCAGTCGCCGGCGCGGCGCCGCTGGTCGCTCGCACTGCTCGGCGTGCCGCTGGCGTTCTCCGGTCTCGTGATCGCCTACGGCTTCATCCTCGTGTTCGGCCGCGCCGGTTTCGTGACGATGCTGCTTGCGTCGCTCGGCGCGGACCCGACCGTCGTCGGCGGTGCGATCTACTCGATGCCGGGGCTCGCTTTCGCGTACGCGTACTACCTGATCCCGCGCGTCGCGCTGATCCTCTATCCGGCGCTCGCGAATCTCGACCGGCGGCCGCTCGAGGCGGCGCTGACGCTCGGCGCGCGGCCGTGGCGCGCGTGGTTCGACGTCGCGTGGCGCGAGCTGTGGCCGTCGGTCGCGTCGGCGTGGTGCCTCGTGACGGCGATCGCGCTCGGCACGTACGGCACGGCGCTTGCGCTGGCCGGCACGCAGATCAACATCCTGCCGCTGCTGATGTACCTGAAGCTGTCCGACGGACAGACCGATTTCTCGCAGGCCGCCGTGCTGTCGATCGTGCTGACGGCGCTTTGCACCTGTGTTCTTGCATTGGGGGAAGGCCTTGCACGGCAACGACGTCATTGAATGGTCGGAAGCCGCGTGCGATGCGCTCGCGCGGCTCGCGGAACGGCAACGCGGCGCACGGCGGCACCGGATGCCGGTCGGCGTGATCGGGCCGCGCGACGCGACGGAACTGCAGTTGCGCATGGCCGAACGGATTGCGCACGGGCTCGCGGCGGCGGGCGTCGCGCTCGTCGGCGGCGGCAAGCAGGGCGTGATGGAGGCCGCTGCGCGGGGCGCGCATGCGGCGGGCGGGTGTGCGATCGGGCTGCTGCCCGAGGACGATGCGCAGCACGCGAATCCGTATCTGACCGTCGCGCTGCCGACCGGGCTCGGTATCACGCGCAACGCACTGATCGCGCGCGCGTCGTTATGCCTGATCGCAGTAGGCGGCGGCCTCGGCACGCTGTCCGAAATCGCGCTCGGTCTGCAGTGGGGCAAGCCGGTGTTCACGATTTGCGATGCACCGCAGGTGGCGGGCGTCGAATGCTTCGACGAAGCGGACCGGCTCGTCGCGCGTGTCGCGCAATGGCTGTCCGAATCGGCGTAGGTCGGCATCCCGCCTGACGGGATGTGTCGTATCCGGTGGTATCGGATGGTATCGATTGAATAAATAGGAATCCTCTACATGAAGAAGATCACATTCGCATTGTGCGTCGCCGGTGGCCTCTGCACCACTGCGCATGCGCAAGGCACCGTCACGCTCTACGGGATCGTCGACGCGGGGTTGGGGTACACGAGCAACCAGCGCGTCGCGACGGGCAAGGGTTCGCTCGGTTCGCCGGTCGCGTATCACGGCGCGTCGAGTTACAGCTTCGCGAGCGGGACGTGGTCCGGCAGCCGCTGGGGGCTGAAAGGCAAGGAAGACCTCGGCGACGGGCTCGCGGCCGTCTTCCAGATCGAGAACGGCTTCAACATCGGCACCGGGCAGCTCGGCCAGGGCGGCCGGATGTTCGGCCGCCAGGCGTGGCTGGGGCTGTCGAGCACGCGCTACGGCACATTGACGATGGGCCGGCAGTACGATCCGATCGTCGATTTCGTCGGCACGATCGGGCCGGGCTCGTTCCTGACCGGCATGGGTGCGCATCCGGGCGATCTCGACAACATCGACAACCAGGCGCGCGAGAACAACTCGGTCAAGTACGTGAGCCCGAAATTCGGCGGATTCACGTTCGGCGCGCTGTACGGCTTCGGCAACCAGGCGGGCAGTGCGAAAAACCAGAACACGTGGAGCGTCGGCGGCCAGTACGTGAACGGGCCGTTCGCGGTCGGCGCGGCGTACCTGTATGCGACCAATGCATTTGGCGCGAACGGCGGCGCATGGACCGGCTCGTACGACGGTACGTTCGCGTCGTCGATCAACGAAGGCTTTGCGTCGTCGAAGAGCATGCAGATCGTCGCGGCCGCGTCGACCTACCAGATCGGCGCGGTGACGCTGGGCCTGTCGTACAGCAACACGCAGTACCGGGCGGGCGCGTTCTCGACGTTCGCCGGCACGGCGACCTATAACTCGATCGGCGGCACGGCGTCGTGGCAGGTGTCGCCGGCGCTGCGTGTCGCGGCGGGCTACGACTTCACGCGCGGCAGTTCGGTCGACGGCGAAGCCGCGCCGAAGTATCACCAGCTGAACCTGGCCTCGTATTACTACCTGTCGAAGCGGACGGCGCTGTACGGCCTCGTCGGCTACCAGAAGGCGAGCGGCAAGACGCTCGATCCGTACGGCAACGTCGTCAACGCGACGGCGTCGGTCGGCGACGTCGGCAACGGCATCTCGTCCGCCGGCGACACGCAGACGCTCGTGCGGATCGGCGTGCGGCATACGTTCTGATCGCTAGGCGGAATTTTCTCCGGCGCTTTGATGCGGCCCTCGTGCGATACGGGGGCCGCTTTTTCATGCGCGGCGCGATGGCCGGCAGCGGTCACAGGAGTGATTGAATTTCGGGGCGCGCAGTACTTTGCCTCCGGCCCGGGCAAGTTGGTTTCTCCGGTGGCGGCGCGGAACCTGGCGACGTTCTGTCGAGCAACTCGACGATTGGGCGCAGACGTCGTTCCTGCCTGCGCCGAGCGCTGCGCCAACGCCGGCGCCACGCACACCGAAACGACGCGCCCGCGAAGATTCGACCACCGGCGAGTGCCAGGCAGGCCACTATCCCTGCGCCCCCAGCCGAATTTTTTCGCCGATGGCTCGCGCCGCGTGCTGCAACGGCTCCAGGCATGTGTCGAGGATCTGCCGTTCGCCGGCGAGGGGGAGTATCCATACGACGCAGAGGCAGGCAATCGCATGGTCTTGATCGAGTATCGGCACGGCCAGCGCCCCGAAGCGCTCCGGTGAGTCCTGGCTGGTGTGCGACGCGTTGCGCGTCGCGTAGCCTTGCCGGCGAACCTGCGCAATCATCCGGCTCGGTTCGTCCGCCTGCAATGCGGCCCGATCCGCTTCGTCTCGCGAGTGGCGCAGCGCGGCGAGGATCTCCTGCCGTTCCGCATCGGGGCAAAACGACAGATAACAGCGTCCGAGAGAGGATCGCAACATCGACGGGCGGGATCCGAGCACCCGCCAGTTGGCCGCGATGCTGTTGCGCGCGTGAGGGCCATCGAGACTGAGCATGGCGACGCCATCGCGCACGCCCATGTCGGTCGGCCAGGGCACACGGCGCTGCAGCGTTGCGCGTGGTTCCGATGCCAGTTCGGCAAGGCGTGCATGCCGGATGGTCGCGGGAGGCGGTGCCGAGGCTTGCGGCGCAAGTGCGTAGCGGCCGCTGTCGACGTGGTACTGAATCCATCCCGATTCACGAAGCGTTTTCAGCACGCGGGCCAGCGTTGCCTTGGGAAGCGCCGTTTGTGCCCGAAGCTCCGAAAACGTCGCGGCGCACGTGCCGTCCAGCGCAGTCAATACGTCCAGGCCGCGCTTCAGCGAATTGATCGATTTCACTCCTGAAACCTGGCTGCTTCGGAGCATGTCGGCGTCCTTTGGGTTCGCGTGGTGAAACTATACCTCGCACGCCTTTGCAGCATCCGACAGAATGCCTCGACTGCCGCCGCGACGATCGACGCCGACGAAATCGCAGGTGGCACATTCATTAAATGTGAAGAGGAGTCCGGAAGATGAATGTCGTCGTCGTCGGGGCGGGAGTCGTGGGCGTCACGACCGCCTATTTCCTGCAAGACAACGGATGCCAGGTCACGGTCGTCGACCGGCAAGCGGACCCGGCGATGGAATGCAGCCACGCCAACGGCGGCTTTCTGTCGGCCGGCCTGTCGGCACCGTGGTCCGCGCCGGGTGCGGTGGGGATGGCCTTCCGCTCGCTGTTCGACAGATCGGCGCCATTCAAGTGGCGGCCCGATTTCTCGCTGCGCCAGATCGCGTGGATGATGCGATCGCTCAAGGCGTGCCGGCCGGATCGATTCGCCGTCAACCGCGCGAGGCTGACGCGGCTCGCCATGTATTCCCACGTGTGCCGGCATGACATCGAATCCGCTGTCGGCATCGACTATCGTCGCAGCCAGGACGGTGTACTGCAGATCTACCGTGAGCCGGTGCCGCGCACGCTGGTGGACGGCCATGTCGGCTACCTCCACGCCATGGGGATCACCGGCGCGTTCCTGTCGCCCGAGCAGGTGTTCGCCATGGAGCCGGCATTGGCGCAATCGTCGCCGGGGCTTTTCGGCGCGTTGCATCTGCCCGGCGACCAGTCCGGGGATTGCCGGCGCTTCACCGGCGCGCTTGCGGCCGTCGTGCAGCGTCAGGGCGGCACGTTCCTGTGGAATACGCCGGTCGACCGCATCGAAATCGAAGCATCAGGGCGCTCGGGCACGCGCATCAAGCAGTTGATCTCGCACGACGTCGAATTGTCCGCCGATGCGGTTGTCATTGCCGCCGGCTGCGACACATCGATGCTGCTCGACCGGATCGTCCCGATGCCCGTGTATCCCGTCAAAGGCTACTCGATGACCGCCACGCTGCTCGACCCGGAGCGCGCGCCTCGACATTCGATGTTCGACTTCTCGTGCAAGACGGGGATTGCCCGCCTTGGCGACCAGATCCGGGTTTCCGGCATCGCCGAGGTCGTCGGCAACGATCATCGAATCGACCCGGCGCGATGCCGGCAACTGGCAAGCACCTTCGAAGCGATCTTCCCGAAGGCGGCGGATCTGGGCGCGCCGGCCTTCTGGACAGGATTTCGCCCCACCTTGCCCGACGGCGTGCCTTTCGTCTGCCCCACGCCGCTGGCCAACCTTTTCGTCAACGCCGGACACGGCGGCAGCGGATGGTCCACAGCGTGCGGGGCCGGCAAGCTGATGGCGGACATCGTCGTCGGCAACCGGCCCGAGCTCGATGCGATGGACTACGCATTGCGGCGGCCGGACTGATCGCGCTGCCCGGCAACATGACCGTGCCTGCATGCCGGTTCGCCTTCGCCGCGTTGCCCTGACGACATATCACGCCGGCCCATGCGCCCGGCAAGGAGAAAAACGTTGACCATCCTGATCACGGGAGCGGGCCTGATCGGCCGGCTGACTGCCGCGCAGTTGCGCGCGCAAGGGGAAACCGTCCTGCTGGCGGACATCCGGCCGGCGACGGGCGACGATGCGGGCGGCCTCCCTTTCGTCCAGGCGGACGTGACCGACTGGCCCGGCCTGTGCGATCTGATCCGGCAGCACGGCGTGCGCTCGATCGTGCATACCGCCGCGATGCTGACGCCTGCAATCCGGCGCGACCCGCTGGCCGGCGTGCGGACCAACATCATGGGGACTGTTCATGTACTGGAGGCGTCCCGGCTGTTTGCGCTGCGAAGGGTGGTGATCGCGAGTTCCACCATCGTCACGTACTCGACGTTCGGATCATTGCCGCCGACGCCGATTCCGGAGGATTTCGCCAGCCTGTCGGTCAGCGAACGGCCGGGCAGTCTCTATGCATGCACCAAGGTGGCGGGCGAGCACCTGGCGCTGGCCTATGCGCAGCAATACCAGGTGGATGCCTGCGTGCTCCGTTATGCGGCGGTATTGGGCGACGAGCCGGAAGGGGCGTCCAGCGTGCCAGGAAGGATGCTCGAATGCCTGTTGCACGCGGGCCGAAACGGCATTCCGGCCCGATACGACGATCAGTGCCTGCTCTGGGGCGGCCGCGAGGAGTTCATCGACGCGCGCGATTGCGCGGCCGCGACGGTCGCCGCACTGCGGGTAACGAACCCGACGCAGCGCGTCTACAACGTCGCCACCGGCCGTCACGTCACCTTCGACGAACTCGTCGCGATCGTGAGGCGGCACTTTCCCGCGCTGCGCGTCGAAGGCGTACCGCTTCCACGAGGCGGCTTGTCCGGTTTCGCGTTCCAGCGGCCCGCGCCGTCGGATGTCGGCGCGGCCTGGCGCGAGCTGGGCTTTCGCGCCCGCTATTCGCTCGAAGACACGGTCGCGCATCTGGTCGGCGCGGGCTGAGCCTTGCGGGAAGGGGCTATCTGCGCGACATCACGCAACACGACAAGACCGGGACGTCGATCCCGAAAGGAGGAGCCATGAATAACCGTTCTGCCAGATGGTGGGGCGTGCTTGCGTTGTTTGCAGTCGCCGCCATCTCGTACGTCGACCGTATCAATATCGCGGTGCTGGTCACCGATAGCCGCTTCCTGCAGCATTTCGGCCTGGCCGCAGAGGACCGCGTCTCCCAGGGATGGCTGGCCACGGCCTTCATGCTCGGCTACGGGTTCTCGTCATTCCTGTTGACGCCGCTTTGCGCCGCGCGCCTTGGCGTCCGTCGAAGCCTGCTGTGCGGGCTGGCCTTCTGGGGCGTGATCAACGGCGCGGCGCCGATGTTCAGTTCCTACGACATGCTG
Source organism: Burkholderia pyrrocinia (assembly GCF_003330765.1). NCBI lineage: Bacteria > Pseudomonadati > Pseudomonadota > Betaproteobacteria > Burkholderiales > Burkholderiaceae > Burkholderia > Burkholderia pyrrocinia. The sequence goes on from NZ_CP024903.1 coordinate 44,379, forward strand.
CTGGCATCCCGCGTATTGCTCGGTATCGCCGAAGGGCCGCTGTTTCCGCTGGCATCCGCCTATATCAAGACGCATTTCGACGCCGCCGAAAACGGCAAGCCGAATGCGCTCGTCAACATGGGCACCGGCGTCGGGCTCGCGATCGGTTATCCGCTGGTGGGTCACCTCGTCGCCGGTCTTCGTTGGGAAGGCTCGTTCTACGCGATCGGGCTGCTCAATGCCGTGTTGGGCATCCCGCTGGTGCTGGCGTTCGTGCACACGCGGCGAGGTACGGGGGGCGAGACGTCCATGCTGCCTGCGGCCGCCCGAACCGACAGCATGATGCGTGGCGCGCTGCGGACGGAACATCTGGCCTGCCTGACGCTACTGACTTCGGCGATGCTCGCTTATCTGTGGGGGAGCGGCAACTGGCTGCCCACCTACCTGAAGGAAGCGCGCGGCTTCTCGCTGAAGGAAATGGGGTGGCTCGCGTCGCTGCCGCAGTATGCGCTCGTGCTGGGCATGTTCCTGGGCGGGCTGCTGCTGGATCGCCTGCGTCGGGACCGGCGCCCGGTTGTGTTCATCGTCGCGAGCGCATGCGTGGCCGTTTTCACGCTGATCGCCATCAGCACGACGGCCCCCTATCTGGCCATCTGCGGATTGATTGCCGCGAATCTGTGCTGCGGGTTGTTTCTCCCGGCCATTCCGAGCACCGCGCAACGTCTCGCGCGTCAGGAGCATATCGCCGGCGCGTTCGGCATCATCAACGGCGTCGGCAGTCTCGTCGCGAGCCTCATGCCGACCCTGATGGGCGGGGTGATCGGTGCCGTCTCCGCCTCCAGCGGACGGGCCGCCGGCTTCTTCGCCGGATTCTCGCTGCTGATTGGCGCGCAGTGCGTCGTGCTGGCGTGCGGCGTGCGGCTTTGGGTCGGCGAGCGGGAAAAGTATGCGGCGCGTTCTCGCGCCGACCGAGTTCCGGGCTGAACAAGGCGGTGTGCGCTGCGCCGCCGCGAACGGCGCGGCGCGCCTGCTTCACGCGCCTGCTTCACCGCAAACAGCGTCAGGTTCATGAAGATCTTGAACGCGTAGCCGAGCGTGACAGTGCTACACCGTCCGCACCCCGCCGTTCACCCCGCCACCGGCCCGTCCAGTTCCTCGGCTCGCGCGAACAGCCAGTCGACGAACGTGCGCAGCGCGGGATCGTCGTCGTTGCGATACAGGCAATGAAACGGCGGCCCTTCCAGGTGGACTTCCGGAAACAGCGCGACGAGCCGGCCGCTCGCGAGATCGTCGCGGACCACCGCGCGCGGCGCGAGGCACACGCCGAGCCCGCTCGCGGCGGCCTTGGTCAGCAAAAAGAACTCGCGATAAAACGGCCCGCGCAGTGTCTCGGTGACGTCCGTGCCGGCCTGGTGGAACCAGTATTGCCATGCCTGCGGCAGCCCCGCGTAATGCAGCAGCGGCGCGTTGCGCAGGTCCGACGGCACGCGCGCCTGTTCGAGCACCGGATGGCCGGGCGCGCATACCGGCACCGCGACGGTCGCGAGCAGCGGGCGCGACACGAAACCCTTGCGGCGCAACTCCGGCGTATAGCGGCGGATCACGATGTCGCATGTCTCGTCGATCTGGTCGCGCTCGGCGTCGGCAGTCGCGACGAGCTGCACGTCGATGTCCGGATACGCGGCCTGGAATACGGCAAGTTGCGTCAGCAACCATCCGTGCGCGAACGACACGGACGCATTGATCCGGACCGGATGGCCGCCCACCGGCTCGAACATCTGCCCGGTCGCCTGCGCGAGCCGCCCGAGGCAACTCGCGACGTCGACGAGGTAATGCCGCGCGCGCGGCGTGAGCCGCAGCGAGCGCCCGTCGCGTTCGAACAGTTTTTGCCCGAAGAACGATTCGAGCACGCGGATCTGCTGCGCGATCGCGCTCTGGGTCACGTTCAGTTCCTCGGCGGCGAGGGTGAGGCTCTGCAGGCGGCCGGCAGCTTCGAAGCTGCGCAGCGCGTTCAGGGGCGGCAATCGGCGCATCGTGGGATCGCGAAGAAAAGCTACATGGTGGGTCAATAAATGTCGTTTGTCGCGGCCGGGGCGCATCCCTATCATGGCGCCGACAGGAGAATGCCCGATGACGATCATAGCGTCGCCCGATTGCCGATCAACTGGAATTTGCCGCCGTCTTCGCGACCGGCGGACGGCGCGGCGCACGATGCGCAGCATGGCAGCGGCGCCGCCCGCGCGCGGTCGCGGCGTGCTGGCGCTTGCCTGTGCCGGGCTGTTCGCGGTGCTGGCCGGGTGCGCGGCGAAGCCGGAAACCGAGCGCCAGATCGGCAGTGGCGGTTCGCTGGTGCGCTACAGCTCGAGCCAGACCGAGGTCGACCTGACGGACGCCGAGCGGCAGACGCTGCGCATGTCGAGCGACCGTCGCTATGCGGGCGCCTCGCAGGCGCGCGTGCTCGACGCGGTGGCCGGCGTGTTGCGCGTGCAGGGCTATGCGCCGGTGACGGTCGATCGCGACGCGGGGCTGATCGAGGCGGGGCGCAGCGACACGCTGATCCCGAAGTGGCGGCAACTGCTGCGCGGCGCGCTGAAGGCGCGTATCGGCGGGTTGCCCGCGAAAGCCGATCACGAGCGCGTGGCCGCCGTCGTGACGGTCCGCGTGACAGGGGCGCGCGATGTCGTCGTGCGCGCGCGGTTCGACCGCACGGTGTGGGACAGCAGCGGCGATTCGCGTACGAAGACCGTGATCGAGCCTGCGTACTACCAGGCCTTCTTCGGTGAAATGGACAAGGCGATGTGCACGACGTCGTGCGAGCGGTGAGCGGCGCGCACGCGCCGATGCAAGGCGGCGTGGCGGGGCGGAAGGAATGGCGTGGTCCGGCGACGAACGGATGCCGGGCGGGGTGCCCGGTGCATCCGTCCTGCGCCGCGGCTGGCCGGGCGGCTTACTTCACCGCAAACAGCGTCAGGTTCATGAAGATCTTGAACGCGTAGCCGAGCGTGACGGCGCCGACTACCCCGCCCGCCCACAGGACGACGAACCACATCCAGCCGCGCATCCGCGGCCGCGGCGCCTCGGGCGGGCGATCGGCGGAATCAGTGGTGGTAGTAATGCTGGTCTTCATGGCGCACCTTGCCTCGGAATACCCAGTAACCCATCGTCGTGTAGGCGATGATGATCGGGAGGATAACCGCTGCGCCGACCAGCGTGAAGGTCTGGCTGGAACGCGGCGCCGCCGCTTCCCAGATCGTCATCGTCTGAGGAATCGCATACGGGAACAGCGTGACGAGCAGGCCGACGTAGCCGAGCAGCACGAGCGCCAGCGCAAGCACGAACGGCGTCATGTCGTGCCGGTCGCGCACCGCGCGGCGCATCCACACCGCGCACCCGGCGACCAGGAACGGCACCGGCAGCAGGCGCCAGAACAGCCCCGAATCGAACCAGCGCTGCGCGATGGCCGGATCCTGCAGCGGCGTCCACAGGCTGACGACCGCGATGAAGCCGAGCAGCACGACCGTCAGCGGCCACACGACGCGATGCAGCCGGCGCTGCAGGTCGCCTTCGGTCTTCGCGACGAGCCAGCAGCAGCCGAGCAGCGCGTAGGTCACGAGCAGGCCGAGGCCCGTCAGCAGGCTGAACGGCGTGAGCCAGTCGAACGCGTCGCCCGCGAACACGCCGTCCTTCACGTTGATGCCCTGCAGGAACGCGCCGAGCGCGATCCCCTGGAAGAACGTCGCGCCGGCCGAGCCGCCGATGAACGCGAGATCCCACAGCTGCTTGGTGCGCCGCGCCTTCGCGCGGATCTCGAACGACACGCCGCGGAAGATCAGGCAGACCAGCATGAAGATCAGCGGCAGGTACAGCGCCGACAGCACGGTCGAATAGACGATCGGGAACACCGCGAACAGGCCGGCGCCGCCGAGCACGAGCCACGTCTCGTTGCCGTCCCACACGGGCGCGACCGTGTTCATCATCAGGTCGCGTTCCTTCTCGTCCGGGAAGAACGGGAAGACGATGCCGATGCCGAGGTCGAAGCCGTCGAGCACGACGTACATGAAGAGCCCCAATGCGATGATCGCGGCCCAGATTACGGTGACGTCCATAGGTTTTCTCGTTTGCGGATGGGGTGGGCTCAGACGGTCTCGATCAACTCGTCGACGGCCGACATCGGGCGGCGCGCGGTGTGATCGGGGCGCGTGTCGGGCGTGTCGTCGTGCTTCTCGTCGGGCAGCGCGGGGCCGGCCTTCATCAGCTTCAGCATGTAGTACACGCCGGTGCCGAACACGAGGAAGTACACGATCACGAACGTCATCATCGACAGGCTCACCTGCTGCACCGACAGCGGCGACACGGCCTGCGCGGTGCGCATCACGCCATACACGACCCACGGCTGGCGGCCCGCTTCGGTCGTCACCCAGCCCGCGAGCAGCGACACGAAGCCGGTCGGGCCCATCACGAGCGCGAAGCGCTGGAACCACCTCGATTCATACAGGCGGCCGCGGCGGCGCAGCAGCCACGCAAGCGCGGCGAGGCCGATCATCGCGAAGCCGAGGCCGACCATGATCCGGAAGCTCCAGAACACGACGGTCGAGTTCGGGCGGTCTTCGGGCGGGAATTCCTTCAGCCCGCGGATCTCGCCGTCCCAGCTGTGCGTGAGGATCAGGCTGCCGAGGTGCGGCACCTTTACCGCGTAGCGGGTCGTTTCCGCCTTCATGTCCGGAATGCCGAACAGGTTGAGCGGCGTGCCGCCCTTTTCGGTTTCCCACAGCCCTTCGATCGCGGCGATCTTCGCGGGCTGGTGCTTCAGCGTGTTGATGCCGTGCTGGTCGCCGATCACGGCCTGCAGCGGCGCGAGCACCAGCAGCAGCCACAGCGCCATCGAGAACATCTTCTTCACGCCCTTGTCGCGGCGGCCCTTCAGCAGGTGCCACGCGCCCGTCGCGGCCACGACCAGCGCGGCGACGATGAACGCGGCGATCGCCATGTGGAACAGGCGGTACGGGAACGACGGGTTGAAGATGATCGCGAACCAGTCGGTCGGCACGACGCGGCCGTCGACGATCTCGAAGCCCTGCGGCGTCTGCATCCAGCTGTTCGACGCGAGGATCCAGAACGTCGAGATCAGCGTGCCGATCGCGACCATCAGCGTCGCGCCGAAGTGCGCGCGCGGGCTCACGCGGTTCCAGCCGAACAGCATGATGCCGAGGAAACCGGCCTCGAGGAAGAACGCGGTCATCACCTCGTACATCAGCAGCGGCCCGGTGACGGCGCCGGCGAAGCTCGAGAAGCCCGACCAGTTGGTGCCGAACTGATAGCTCATCACGACGCCGGAGACGACGCCCATCCCGAACGCGACCGCGAAGATCTTCGACCAGAACAGACAGAGGGTTTTGTAGTACTGCTTGCCGGTCTTGAGCCAGCGATATTCGAGCACGGCGATGAAGCTGGCGAGGCCGATGCTCAGCGCCGGAAAGACGATGTGAAAGGAGACGGTGAACGCGAATTGCAGGCGGGCCAGATCGAGGGCCGAAAATGCGGTGTCCATACCAGATGACCGAAGCTGACGATACCCGCCGGCGGGTGCCGGCGGACCCCGGCAGACAGGCGTCGGGGTTGGCTGGAGTATGTGCCGCGATGTTGCACCGCGAAATGCGCCAACTCGTCGCAGATGTCCAGCCCGTCGCGCGCGATGTCGGGGTAAATCGTTGATTCGTATCAAGAAGGCCGTTCGCGGCGCGCGCGGCCGCGGCGTGGCGGTCTGACGCACGTGCGTCAATATGGCGCGTCGCGTCATTGGAACGGTTTCGCGCGGCGCAGCCATGCGCGGAACCGGTGCAGCATGGCATCGCGCACTGCCGATCCGTTTCGTCGCGTTAGCGCGTAATGCGCGTCGTCGCGCGGGCGGGCCGCCGATGCCGCCGGCGGGTGTCCAGCCGCCGCCGCCGCGGTATTGACGATGACGACGCGCGTGCCCGCCGCGCCCCATTGCGCCGGCCGTGGCCGGGCCGTTCGTCGACGGCGCATGATCGCGTGGCCGCTGCGTAGCGCGACTCGATCCGTCGGCAGCCGCTGCGTGAATTGCGTACACTCTGAGTCTCGTTTCGGCAGGGCCGGGCGCAGGGGTTCCGGTCCGCGTTTACTCAGGGCATAGCGATGATCGATTTACGCAGCGATACCGTGACACGTCCCAGCCAGGCAATGCTGGCCGCGATGACTGCCGCCGAAGTCGGCGACGACGTATGGGGCGACGACCCGACCGTGCTGCGCCTGCAGGCGGTCGCGGCCGAGCGGGCCGGCAAGGAAGCCGGCCTGTTCTTCCCGAGCGGCACGCAGAGCAACTTGGCCGCGCTGATGGCCCATTGCGAGCGCGGCGACGAGTACATCGTCGGCCAGCTCGCGCACACCTACAAGTACGAAGGCGGCGGCGCGGCCGTGCTGGGCAGCATCCAGCCGCAGCCGATCGAGAACGCGCCGGACGGCACGCTGCCGCTCGCGAAGATCGCCGCGGCGATCAAGCCGATCGACAATCACTTTGCCCGCACGCGCCTGCTCGCGCTCGAAAACACGATCGGCGGTCTGGTCTTGCCGGAAGGCTATGTCGAGGAAGCCGTCGCGTTCGCGCGCAGCCGCGGGCTGTCCGCGCACCTCGACGGCGCGCGGGTGTGCAACGCGGCCGTCGCGTCGGGCCGTCCGATCGCCGAGCTGTGCGCGCCGTTCGACAGCGTGTCGATCTGCTTCTCGAAAGGGCTCGGTGCACCGGTCGGCTCGGTGCTGGTCGGCAACCGTGCGCTGGTCGAGCGCGCGCAGCGCTGGCGCAAGGTGCTCGGCGGCGGGATGCGGCAGTCGGGCATTCTCGCGGCGGCCTGCCTGTATGCGCTCGACCACAACGTCGAGCGGCTCGCCGACGATCACGCGAATGCCGCGCATCTCGCGGAAGGCCTCGCGCGCATCGAATCCGTGAAGGTGCTGTCGCATGCGACGAACATGGTGTTCGCGCAATTCCCCGAAGCCGATTGCGCGCCGCTCGAGGCGTGGCTCAAGGAGCGCGGGATCCTCACGCAGATGCTGTACGCGTCGCGTTTCGTCACGCATTGCGACGTGTCGCGCGCGGACATCGACACGTTCCTCGGCGCGGTCGGCGCGTATTTCTCGCAGCGGCGCGCTTGACAGCCGAGGGCCGCGGGCCGGGCCCGTCGCCGGTTCATTTCATTTCGGCAGCGGTGCGAGCAACCGGCGCGCCGCTTCGACGACCCGCGCGGACAGCGACGCCATCGTCGGCGACTGCACGGTCCACGCGTGCCAGTACAGCGTGACGTCGGTCGGATGCGCGGGCGCGAGATCGACGAGCCCCTGCGCGTCGAGCGGCGCGGTGCCGATCAGCGGCTCCGGCACCATCGCGTAGCCGAGCCCGTGCCGCACCGCCGCGAAGTGCGAATGGGTGCCCGGCACGTAGTGACACGGGTACGCGCCTTCGGGCAACCCGAACTTCTCCTTCAGGAACGACGACTGCAGCGTGTCGCGCCGCGAATACGCGACGACGGGCGCGTTGCGTGCGCTCGTGCGGTTCAGCCCGCGCGGAAACCAGCGCACCGCGAACGCGGCGGCCGCGAGCAGCCGGTAGCGCATCGTGCCGAGCGGCGTCGCGATGCAGCCGCGCATCGGCTTCGGCTCGGTCGTCACACAGCCGACGGCCATGCCGCTTTCGAGCAGCGCGAACGTATGGTCCTGGTCCTCGACGATCAGCTCGAACAGGATGCGCTCGCCGGCGAGCACGGAGGCCAGCGCGGGCAGGAACCACGTGCCGAGGCTGTCGGCGTTCAGCGCGATCGTGACGGAGATCGGCGATTCGCGCTCGGTCGCGAGCGTGCTTTGCAGGTCGGCCTGCAGCAGCGCGACGCGGCGCAGGTGCTGCAGCACGCGCTGTCCGGCCACCGTCGGGCGGCACGGGCGCGTGCGCAGCACGAGCGGCGTGCCGAGGCTCGCCTCCAGCGCGCGGACCCGCTGCGTGACGGCGGACGCGGTCACGTGCAGGCGCACGGCCGCCTGCTCGAAGCTGCCCGTGTCGGCGACGGCCAGCAGCGCGGCGGCCTGCTTCGGATCGATCGTCATCGACATGTCGATGGAATTCCTGTGAACCGGGATGAGAACAGGCCGTAGTGTAAGGCAGCGCGCGCAACCATCCGGGCGCGGCGAATCGTCCCGCCGCGTGCCATTCGTCATCGGAATCGGTTGCCGCGCAGGGTGCGCCGGCGGCGCGCGCATTTTGATCTACGCTGTATGAATGTGCGAAACGCGGCAGGCGCGATGGCGGTTGCCCGGCGGCGATGTCATCATGCCGACGTCGGTGCCGGATGACGATGCGCAGCAGACGCAGCCGCGAGCTTCCGGGTCAGGCGGCGCGGCCGGCATACGCCGGGGCGGCACTCGCGCCCGCCCGCGCGTCGGCGACATGCAGCGTACCGGCCGGACCACACCAACCTGAACAGTCGACGGAGCGACCTCACGATGATCTTCCGGCAACTTTTCGACCCGCAATCGTCGACTTACACGTATCTGCTCGCCGACCGTGCGTCGCGCGAAGCGCTGCTGATCGATCCCGTGTTCGAACAGGTGCGCCGCGACGCGGCGCTGCTCGACGAACTCGGGCTGCGGCTCGTCGCGACCGTCGACACGCACGTGCATGCCGATCACGTGACGGGCGCGTGGCTGCTGAAGCAGCGCACGGGCAGCACGATCGCGATCTCGGCCGCGAGCGGCGCGCAGGGCGCCGACCGCTACCTGAACGACGGCGACCGCTGCGCGTTCGGCGCGCGCTACCTGACCGTGCGCGCGACGCCCGGCCACACGAGCGGCTGCATCAGCCTCGTGCGCGACGACGAATCGATGGCGTTTACCGGCGATTGCCTGCTGATCCGCGGCACGGGCCGCACCGACTTCCAGCAGGGCGACCCGCGCGCGCTGTATCGCGCGGTGCACGGCCGGCTCTTCACGCTGCCGGCCGCGTGCCTGCTGTATCCGGCGCACGACTATCGCGGGCTCACCGTGACGAGCGTCGGCGAGGAGCGGCGCTTCAATCCGCGCCTCGGCGGCGATCTCAGCGAAGACGATTTCGCGGGCTACATGCGCAACCTCGGCCTCGCGCACCCGCGCCAGATCGACGTCGCGGTGCCGGCGAACCTGCAGTGCGGCGTCGCGGCGAACGCGCCCGATGCGCACGCGGCGGCCGACTGGGCGCCGCTCGTCTATACGTTTGCCGGGTTCTGGGAAATCGATCCGCAATGGCTCGAGGATCATCTGCCGGCAGTGCAGGTCGTCGATGTGCGCGAGCCGGACGAATTCACGGGCCCGCTCGGCCACCTGCCCGGCGCGACGCCGATCCCGCTCGGCGAACTGGCCGCGCGCGCCGGCGAGATCGCGCGCGACCGGCCGGTCGTGACCGTGTGCCGGGCCGGCGGGCGATCCGCGCAGGCGACCGTCATCCTGCTGAAGGCCGGCTTCGACGCGGTCGCGAATCTCGGCGGCGGGATGCTGCGCTGGCGCGCCGAAGGGCGCGTCGTGATGGACGGCCGGTCGTAGCGGCGCGACACCGCGCGGCGAAAAAAATTTCCGGACCGATGTCGAAACGGCTATGCGCCGTTCGTCGTCAAGGTATCCGATCACGTGGCGCCGCACGACGCGGCGCCGAAACCCCTGAGAGACCCCGCGATGATGCCGACGCTTTACGCCCATCCCTTTTCGTCCTACTGCCAGAAGGTGCTGACCGCGCTGTACGAGAACGGCACGCCGTTCGAGTATCGCGTGCTCGCGCACGACGATCCGAAGCCGATGCAGGAACTGACCGCGCTGTGGCCGCTGAAGCGCTTTCCGGTGCTCGTCGATGCGGGCCGCACGGTGGTCGAGGCGTCGATCATCGTCGAGTATCTCGGCCTGAACCATCCGGGCCCCGTGCGCCTGCTGCCCGACGACCCGCACGCGGCGCTCGAGGTGCGGATGATGGATCGCTTCTTCGACAACTACGTGTCGACGCCGCAGCAGAAGGTCGTGCACAACGCGCTGCGGCCGGAAGCCGAGCGCGATGCGCGGGGTGTCGCCGACGCGCGCGCGATGCTCGATACGTCGTATGCGTGGCTGGACCAGAAGATGGCCGATCGCGAATGGGCGGCCGGCGACCGCTTCAGCCTCGCCGATTGCGGTGCGGCGCCATTCCTGTTCTATGCGGACTGGACGCACCGGATCGATCCGTCGTTCGCGAACGTGATCGCGTACCGCAAGCGTCTGCTCGCGCGTCCGTCGTTCGCGCGAGCGGTCGACGAGGCGCGGCCGTATCGATCGTTCTTTCCGCTCGGCGCGCCCGATCGCGACTGACTGGCGCGGCCGTCGCACGGCGTGCCGCCGCCGCGCACGGCCGGCAGCGCGCGCCTGGGCGGCGGAACGTAAGCAGCGGCAGCATCGCGGTGCCTGCCCGTCACATCGTGTGCGTGGCCGACTGCGCGAGCGTCAGCAGTTCGTCGAACTGCGTGATCAGCTCGAAGCACAGCAGGAACGCGAGCGTATAGGCCGGCGCGGGAAAGCGCCGGATCATCGCCAGCACCTGCGGCGCGAAGCGCGACCGGATCGCGTCGCGCGTCAGCAGCCATGCGATCGCGATGCCGATCGCGGCGCCCGCGATCAGGTCGGTCGGATAGTGGAAGCCGAGATACGCGCGCGGCAGGCAGATGAACACGGCGGCATACAGCAGCGCGAACACGCCAACGCGGCGCGCGATGATGAAGATGCCGGCCGCGATCGCCATCCACAGCATCGCGTGATCGCTCGGAAACGAACTCCATGCCTGCAGCGTGGCCGCGCGCAGTCCTGCCGACGGGAAGTGCAGGTGCAGGTCGGGGTTGTAGATCGGCCGCACGCGGAACGGCAGCACCTGGGCGAGCAGCCGGCCGAACGCGAGCGCGACGAGCCCGCTCGCGACCGTCGCGACGACCAGTTCGCGCTGCCGCTCGCGGTTCGGGCCCGGCTGGAACCACAGCCAGCACAGCACGGGTATGAGCACGAAGCCCTTGAATGTGTACAGGCCCGCGATTACGCGGATCGCGTGATTCATCAGCGGGCCGAACGTCAAGTGGGTGAGGAAGATCTGGATTGTGGTGTCGAAATTGTTCATGTTCTGTGACCCCGGCGGACGCGCAGCGCGTGGCGCGCGGCCGGCAGGATCAGGTAGCGCGCTCGTACCGGAGCGCAACGGGGGGCAAGTATGTCACCCGTTATTTCGAAGAAAATGCGAAAAAATACCGGGAATCCCCTGATAAAACGTGGCTGCGTGCCGGGGCCGGATGGGACAGGGCCGGGCGGCGGGGCACCGTCGAATCATCCGATGTTTGTGGGCCGATGCGGACGGCCACCGGGAAAATATTTGGTTGAACTGGACAATTCGGCAGGCTGGTGCGGACCTTGCACCGGATGAACGAATGCGGTGCAAAGTCCGCTCGAATCTGCCGGGCCGCGCGGCGCGCTGCATGCGCCGATCGAAAATAAAAGAAAAGGCGGGCAAGCCCTGTGAGCCTTCCCGCCCTGGCTGCGCGATGCCGAATTTCAGTTGCGCCAGATCCGCACGGCGAGCGCGGCCAGCGACTTCGCGACGGCCAGCGCGGTCACCGCATTCCAGCCCAGTTGCGCGAGCAACAAACAGGCTGGCAGAGCGCCTTGCGCGCGGCCAACTCGTCCACCTCGCACCCGCGTGGCAGGCCGCGCCGTCAGCCCCTCCGGATCCCTTCGGGCAGCACGCTGATGCGGCGCACCTCGGGTGAGTCGAGCCACGCGTGCGACGTGGCGCAGTCGACGAACATGCCGGTCGCATCCTCGCCCCAGAACAGGTCGCCGTCGAGTTCGAAGGTCGGCACGCCGAACACGCCGTGCGCGATCGCGAGATCCGTGTTCGCGCGCAGCGCGTCCTTCACCGGCTGTGCTTCGACGGCCGTCACGCCTTCCGGAAAGCCGACGGCTTCGCACAATGCGGCGAAGCCTTCCGGCGTCGACACGTCATGGCCGTCGCGCCAGATATGCCGGAAGATCCGCCGGATCGCGTCGGGCGAGCTGCCCATCGCGATCGCGAGGCGCAGCGGCTTGATCGGGTTGAACGGGTGCGCGGGCGGCATCCGGTAGGCAATGCCGAGCTTGTCCGCGCGGTATTGCGCGTGGCGATAGGTAAAGAGGCGTTTTGCCGGGATCTCCGCCGGCGCTTTCTGGCCCCAGTGCGCGAGCAGCGCGCCGAGCACGATCGGCTTCGGTTCGAAGGCCGCGGCGGGCGGCAACGCGTCGAACTGTTCCTGCTGCAGGTAGGCGAACGGCGAAACGAAATCGAAATACCAGGTGGCGGTGCGCGTGGCGCTCATGGCGAGAGTTTCCTCGTGCGGGTCCGGATGGATCGGGTGAGGGCCAGTGTCGCACGCGGCGGCGTTTCGCGCTGCCGTACCGCATTCCCGCTGCCGGCGCGAACGGCCACGGTCGCTACCCGGCCTCCACCAGCGCCGCGAGCTTCTCCAGCGCCATGCGCCAGCCGGTCTCGTTGTCGGCGGCCGGCACGCCGGGCGGCACCCCGTCGTGCACGGCGTCCACGCGCGTGCCGCCCGCTTCGTCGGACAGCGTGATCGTGATCGTCATTGCGCCGCGCAGCATCGGATCGTCGGTCTCGAACACGTCGATCTCGACGATCTGCTCGTCCGGCACGAGCGTGACGAAGCGGCCGTGATAGGTATCGGTGTGCGCCGTGGTCTTGCCGGCGCCGGCCGACGGTGCGTCGTAGCTCAGCGAGACGCGCAGCGCGCCGCCTTCGCGTGCATCGTACGCATGCACGCGGCACGTCATGCCGTCGGGCACCTTCCATTGCTCGACCGCGTGCGGGTCGAGCAGCGCGCGGTAGACGCGCCCGCGCGGTGCGTTCAGGTGCCGGCTGACCCGGGTCGAATGCGTGTGCGTGTGCAACATGTCGCCTCCCGCGGAGCGCGCGCGACGGCGCCCGCTGGATGCCGACGGGCCGTCATGGTTCCTTCAGGAATCGTAGGCGCGGGCGCGGCGGCATGCAATCACGGTGCACCCGCGTTCAGCGCAGCGCGGCCGCGAATTCGTCGAGCTGCGTGATGCAGGTGTTCCAGCCTTCGAAGAAGCCGAGCGCTTCGTGACGCTCGCGCGTCGCGGCATCGGGGTGCATCACGCGCGCCTCGTAGCGGCTGCCCGCATCGTCGTCGGCCATCGTGATGATCGCCGTGAAGCCCATCCACGGCACCTGCGGCCGCCAGCCGCCCGTGAGCATCGACGTGAACGCAATGCGCGATTCGGGCACGATTTCGACGAAGCAGCCGGGATTGTCGCTGGTGCCGCCATCGGGGCCGCGCATATACGTGTGGAAGGCGCCGCCCGGCCGCAGGTCGAACGCGCGCACCTCGGTGGTCCATGGCTTGGGGCACCACCATTCCTTCAGCAATTCGGGGTCGGTCCAGGCACGCCACAGCGCCTGGCGCGGTGCGCGCAGCGTGCGCGTGATGACGAGATCGTGGGCTTCAGCGGGTTCGACGCGGCTTGCTGACATCTTGCTTCTCCTGGTGACGGCGTTCGACGAATTCGACAAGACGATCGGATCGCGCTTCCCACAGCGCGCGCTGCGCGGCGAGCCATGCTTCGGCCTCGGTCAGCCGGCTGCCGACCAGCGCGCACGTGCGCGAGCGGCCGGTTTTCCGGGTCTGGACGAGGCCGCTGCGCTCGAGCACGGCGACATGCTTCATGAACGACGGCAGCGCCATGTCGAACGGCGCGGCCAGCGCGGAGACGGTCCGCTCGCCCTGGCCGAGCGCGCTGACGATCGCGCAGCGCGTCGGATCGGCGAGGGCGTGGAATACGTCGCTGATGCCGGGTTGAAAGTTAGCCATGCGGCTAAGTATAGGCGATGCAGCGGGAATTTTCGTCGCGTAGGATGATGGGGCGGTAACGCGTGCCGACCGGGCGTCGCGTTGCCGGCCGCCTGCCGCCGTTGCGCGAGCCGCGACGATCCGCCGGCGTTCTTTCCGATCCGGGCGCATGCCGAACCGACGTGCGCGGCCCGACTGACTACCGGAGTTGGCATGACCGAACCTGTTACCGTCCGCCGCGTCGGCGCGAGCGATGCGAGAGCCTGTGTCGACGCGCTGGCCGACGTGCTGATCGACTGCGTCGAGGGCGGCGCGTCCGTCAGCTTCATGTTGCCGATCGGGCGGCCGACTGCCGTCGCGTTCTGGTCGCGCGTGGCCGATGGCGTGGGGAACGGCGAGCGCATCCTGCTCGTCGCCGAGGACGCGGCCGGCCGGATCGTCGGCACCGTGCAGGTCGTGACCGGGCAGCCCGAGAACCAGCCGCATCGCGCGGATATCGCGAAGATGCTCGTGTCGCGGCACGCGCGTCGGCAGGGCGTGGCCGCGCACCTGATGGCGGCGGCCGACGCGGCCGCGCGCGACGCCGGCAAGACCGTTCTCGTGCTCGACACCGTGACGGGCGGCGACGCCGAGCGGCTGTACGAGCGGGCCGGCTGGCAGAGTGTCGGGGTCGTGCCGAACTATGCGCTGATGCCCGACGGCGCGCTGTGCGCAACGACGTTCTTCCACAAGCAGCTCGCGTAGCGGCGCGTGTCCGCGTCGCTCATCGGCATCCGCCATGCATCCCGTCGCCCCGGCTCTCGTGTTCACCACGCTCGCGGCCGGTGTCGTCGCGTTGTTCGCGCCTGCGCTGCTCGCGGCCGCCTGGCGACGCCGCACGCAGGTGCCGCACGCAGGCGCCGGCGCCGCACGCACCGGGCGCGCCGCGTGACGCGCGTCGCCCGTTCGGGATGGCCGATCGTGACGGCGAGCGCGGGGACGTTTCTCCGGTCGCGCCGAGCGCCGCCCGGCGGCCGGCAGTCGGGCGGAAAGAAAAGCAGGGCCGGCATCCTCGCCGGTCCGATATATTCACGCGGGAAGACTCCAACGGAACGCCACGGAACCGCCGCCTCGATGAAACGCTCCCACGTCGCTTTCGCCCTCACGGGCCTGCTCGTCGCGCTGCCGATTGCCGCGTATGCGCTCGTCAAGCCGCTGCGTGTCGTCGCGCCCGCGCTGATACCCGGCGTGTCCTGCCCGAGCGCCGATATCTGCACGGACGATATAGCGAAGCTCGGCGACGCGCAGCAACTCTATCGCGACGGCTATGCGCGCGCGGCGGCGGCCGTTGGTGCGTTCCGGGATGCGCCGCGCGTCGTGTTCTGTTCGACGCGCGCGTGCGCCGACGCATTCGGCCTCGGCGCACGTGCGGCGCTGACGCTCGGCAATTTCGGCGTGGTCGTGGCGCCGCGCGGCTGGCAGACCTACTTTCTCGCGCACGAGCTGATCCATCATCGTCAGGCCGAGGTGCTCGGCAACCTGGCCGTCGTGACCAAGCCGCGATGGCTGATCGAAGGGATGGCGTATTCGCTCAGCGAAGATCCGCGCCATCCGCTGACGGAGCCGTTCGAAGCGTGGCGCATGCGTTTTGACGCGTGGCATGCGGCGCTGGGCGGGCAGCCGTTGTGGGATGCCGCGCGGGCGGTCGAATAGCGCGGGAGGGGCGGCGCGTCGCCGCGCGCGCCGTTACGCCGGCGCGACCGGATCGGTGCGTTCGCCGGTGAGCGTGTGCCGTCCCGCCTCGAGGATCTCGTCGGCCAACATGGGATCGGCGCCGGCGATCGCGCGCGACAGCACGAGCGCCCCGACCATCTGGCTGAAGACTGCGATTGCGTCGCGCCGCGTTTGCGCCGGCGTCGCGCCTTCCGTTGCCACCATCCGTTCCAGCCGGTCGAGATAGGCGGCGAGGCCGTGCGCGTAGCACGCGCGTGCCGCATCGGTCAGCCGCGGCGCGTCGCCCGCGAAGCCGGACAGCGGGCACCCGGCCTCGACGTTGTCGCGATGCGCGGCCGACAGATAGGACGCCACCTGCGTGGCGAGACTGCCGGCGTTCGGCGAATCCGCGCGGTCCTGCATCGCCTTTTCCATCACCTCGGCGACCAGCGCATCTTTCGACTTGAAGTGGTTGTAGAAGCCGCCCTGCGTGAAGCCGGCTTCCTTCATCAGCTCCGTCAGCCCCACGGCGTCGACGCCGCGCACCCGGAACAGCCGTTCGGCGGCCACGACGATCGCGCTCCGGTTCTCTGCAGCCTGCTGTCTTGACACGCCCATCGATCCCTCCCTGATTCTGCTGATCGCGTCGATTGAAAAACACAATGGTGATCACAATTGACATGCTCGGGCGGCGCGAACACAATGCACCGCAAAGACAATGGTGATCGACATTGATATCGAGTGTAGCCGACTTGGCGGGCAGTGCGAAGCCGCGGCTGGAATACAGATGGAAGTCGGTCGCGGTCCTGGGTGCCGCAACGGTTCGGTATGCCATGGCAGCCTGGTTTTCCACCGGATCTCACGCGCGCGGCGAGCCGGCGCGCATGCGATTCATCATGCAAAGGGACGGATCATGAAGATCGAAGGTGCTGTTGTTTTCGTGACGGGCGCGAACCGCGGGCTCGGGCTCGAGTTTGCGAAGCAGGCGCTCGCAAGAGGGGCGCGGAAGGTCTATGCGGCGGCGCGCGATCCGGCCACCGTGACGCTGCCGGGTGTCGTGCCCGTGAAGCTCGACGTGACCGATCCGGCGGCCGTCGCCGCGGCTGCCGACACGGCGCGCGACGTCACGCTGCTGATCAACAACGCCGGCATCGCGCGGTTCGGCAGCCTGACGGACGATGGCGCGCCCGACGCGTTGCGCGATCACTTCGAAACCAATGTGTTCGGGATGCTGGCGATGTCGCGGGCGTTTGCGGGGACCCTCGCCGGTCATGGCGGCGGCGCGATCCTGAACGTGCTGTCGGTCGCGAGCTGGGTGAACCGGCCGATCCTGTCGGGCTACGGCGTGTCCAAATCGGCCGCGTGGGCGCTGACCAACGGGCTGCGCCATTCGCTGCGCGAGCAGCGCACGCAGGTCGTCGGGCTGCATGCGGGTTTCATCGATACCGACCTGACGCGCGGCCTCGACGTGCCCAAGGCAACGCCGGCCGACGTCGTGCGTCAGGCCTACGAAGCAATCGAAGCGGGAGCGGAGGAAGTGTCGACCGACGAGTTCACGCGGCAGGTGAAGGCCACGCTGTCGGCGGGCGTCTATCTGGAAGAGCCGGCGCCGCGTTGACGCCGCCGGCAAGGCGAAGCCGCCGCCCGCGCTGCGCGCGCGGCGGCGGGCCGTGCCGTCAGGCCGTCGTGGTGTCGATGATGCCCGGGATCTTCACGTCCGGGTTCACGTCCGCTTCGTAGTCGACGCCGGCGATCTCGAAGCCGAACAGCCGCAGGAACTCGGTCTTGTAGCCGGCGAAGTCGGTCAGCTCGTACAGGTTGTCGTTCGTGACCTGATCCCACAGCGCGACGACCTTCGCCTGCACCTGCGGATCGAGTTCCTTGTAGTCCGCGCGCAGGCGGCCTGCTTCGTCGACGTGCGGCGTCGCGCCGTACAGGCTGTCCTTGAGGAGCCCGTACACCTGCTCGATGCAGCCTTCGTGCGTGCCGGTTTCCTTCATCACCTTGAACAGCAGCGACAGGTAGAGCGGCATCATCGGGATCGCCGAGCTGGCCTGCGTGACGACGGCCTTCAGCACCGACACGCGCGCATCGCCGCCGTGCGTGGCCAGCGTTTCGCGGATCGACAGCACCTTCTTGTCGAGATCCTTCTTCGCTTCGCCGATCGAGCCGTTCCAGTAGATGTCGTGCGTGATCTGCTCGCCGAGATACGTGAACGCGGTCGTCTTCGCGCCGTCGGCCAGCACGCCGGCTTCATGCAGCGCGTCGAGCCACATCTGCCAGTCCTCGCCGCCCATCACGGCGACGGTGCCGTCGATCTCTTCCTGCGTCGCCGGTTCGAGCGCGACGTCGCGGATCACTTCCTTGTCGGTGTCGAGGCCGCGGAACGTGACCGCCTTGCCGATCGGCTTGAGCGTCGAGCTGATGGTTTCGCCCGTCTTCGGATGCGTGCGGCGCGGTGCCGCGAGGCTGTAGACGACGAGATCGACCTTGCCGAGATCCTGCTTAATGGTGTCGATCGTGACCTGCTTGACCTTGTCGGAGAATGCGTCGCCGTTGATGCTGCGCGCATAGAGCCCCTTTTCCGCCGCGAATTTCTCGAACGCGGCGCTGTTGTACCAGCCGGCCGTGCCGGGCTTCGATTCGCTGCCGGCGCGCTCGAAGAACACGCCGAGCGTGTCCGCGCCCGAGCCGAATGCGGCCGAGATCCGGGCGGCGAGGCCGTAGCCGGTCGACGCGCCGATCACGAGCACCTTTTTCGGGCCATTGGCGATCGGGCCGTGCGAAGTCACGTAGTCGATCTGTTCCTTGACGTTGGCTTCGCAGCCGACCGGATGAGTCGTCACGCAGATGAAGCCACGCACGCGCGGTTTGATGATCATGGAAACCTCTTGTCAGAAAGGCGGAAACGGCCTGAAATCGGAAAAATCCCGCGCATTGTAAAGGAAGCCGCCGATCGCGGGCGGGCGCGGCCGGAAGCTGCCGGATCGCCCGGTTATTTCTCTCTTGACAGAAATAACTGAAATGACTAAATTTCACGTCATGGAACTCACACCGATTGCCGAACGATTCATTCTCCACTGGGGCGAAATGGGCTCGCGGTGGGGCGTCAACCGAACCGTCTCGCAGATCCACGCGCTGCTCTACCTGGCTGGCCGGCCGGTCGCGGCCGACGAGATCGCCGAGACGCTCAACGTCGCGCGCTCCAACGTCAGCACGAGCCTGAAGGAACTGCAGGCGTGGCGGCTTGCGAAGGTCGTGCATGTGCTGGGCGACCGCCGCGATCATTTCGAGACGTCGACCGACATCTGGGAACTGTTCAAGCTGATCGTCGAAGGGCGCCGGCAGCGCGAGATCGAGCCGACGCTTACGGTGTTGCGCGATTGCCTGACGAATCCCGAGATCGCCAACGAGAGCCGCGAGACCGAACAGCGCATCCGCGACACGCTGCAGTTCGTCGAGACGCTCACGACCTGGTCGGACGAGATGCTGCGACTCAAGCCCGATACGCTGATGAAGGCGCTCGGCATCGGCGCGAAGATCAGCCAGACGGTCAGGCGCAAGCCGTCGAAGTAAGCGGTATGGGAAGTGCGGGCAGGCAGCCCGCATTTTTTGGGGTCGTTGTTTCTGTCGTTACAGAAATAACTGTAAATAGAGGATGAAAATGAACGCAGTCTTGCCGTCGACCCGCCAGCATGGCCGCACCGGGGCGTGCAGCATGACCGTCCTCGTCTGCGGCGCGAACGGCTTCATCGGCCGGGCACTGTGCGCGCAGCTCGAAGCCGGCGGCCATCGCGTGCTGCGCGGCGTGCGTCATGCGGCCGGCCCGTGCGACGTCGCGATTGACTTCGCGAAGGACATCGATCCTGAATCGTGGCTTGCGCGGCTGGAGGGCGTCGACGTGGTGATCAATGCGGTCGGCATCCTCGGCGATCAACGCGGCGCGACGCTCGACACCGTGCATCGCGCCGCGCCGTGCGCGCTTTTCACAGCGTGCTGCCGTACGCGCGTGCGGCGCGTGATCCAGATTTCGGCGCTCGGCGCCGAGCGCGGCGATACGCGGTACTTCGCGAGCAAGGACGCGGCTGACCGCTTCCTGCAGACGCTGCCGATCGATTTCCGGATCGTGCGCCCCGCGCTCGTCTACGGCGCGGCCGGCACGTCGGCGCGGTTGTTCCGGATGCTCGCGAGCCTGCCCGTGCAGGCACTGCCGGCGGGCGGCCATCAACGGCTGCGCCCCGTGCACGTCGACGATCTCGCCGAACTCGTCGCGCGGCTCGTCGCGCAGTGCGTCGATTCGCCCGCGGCCGGCAGCCCGGTGATCGACGTGGTCGGCAACGACGAAGTCGAATACCGCGAGATGCTGGCCTGCTACCGCGCCGCTCTGGGATTTCCGCCGGCCGCCTGCGTGACGCTGCCGGGCCCGCTGGCCGGCGCGGCGGCCGCGCTGCTCGGCATGCTGCCGGGCGCGATGTTCACGCGTGACACGTGGACGATGCTGCGCGGCGGGAACACCGGCGATCCGGCGGCCGCCACGGCCGTGCTCGGCCGGCCGCCGCGCGGTATCGGCGGTTTCATCGGCGCGGAGGCCGCTGCGCTGCGTCGCGACGCGCTCGCGATGTGGCGGCGCCCGTTGCTGCTGGGCGCGCTCGCGATCGTCTGGATCTGGACGGCCATCGCAAGCGCGTTCATTCATCCGCTGGGCGCGAGCCTCGCGCTGCTCGCGCATGCGCACCTGACGGGGCTGCCTGCGCTGATCGCGCTCTACGCGGCAAGCGCGCTGGACTTCGCGTTCGGCATCGCGACCGTCGTCGCGCCGTCCCGCCGCCTGTGGGCCGCGCAAGCCGCGCTGATCGTCGCGTATTCGGCTGTCATCGCGGTCACGATGCCCGGCCTGCTGGCCGAACCGTTCGGCCCCGTGCTCAAGAACGTGCCGATTCTCGCCATCCTGTTGATCCTGTTTGCAGAAGAAGAACAAGCATGAATACCTATCTCGTCGTCAAGGCGCTGCATATCCTGTCCTCGGTGCTGCTGGTCGGCACGGGGTTCGGCACCGCGTTCTACCTGTTCTTCGCGAACCGCACGCGGTCGGTGCCCGCGATCGCGGCCGTGTCGCGACTCGTGGTGCGCGCGGACTGGTGGTTCACGACGCCGGCCGTGATCTTCCAGCCGGCGTCCGGGCTGTGGCTCGCGCACACGGCCGGCTGGCCGTGGCATACGCCGTGGCTCATGGCATCGATCGTGCTGTACGCGATCGCCGGCGCGTGCTGGCTGCCGGTCGTGTGGCTGCAGGTCGAACTCGCCGCGATCGCGAAGCTCGCTCACGCGGGCGGCGACGCCGCACTGCCGGAGCGGTACTGGCGCTATGCGAAGCGCTGGGAACTGCTCGGCTATCCGGCGTTCTTCGCGATGCTGTCCGTCTACTTCCTGATGGTGCTCAAGCCGATGTAGGCGTGTCGCCGCTGCGCGGGAGCGGCGGTGCGGCATACCTGAAAGCAGTCAATCGATTCACGTTCCGGTTTCCGACGGCCGAGCACGCGTTGCGCGACCTGACGAATCGTCAGCATGCCGATTTCGCACGCACGGCCTGCCGTTTCCATCGAGGTCGTGTATAAATTCGACGTGAACGCGCGCGGGACGTTTCGTGCGTCCCGCACGCTCCGCATCCGACCTCACAAGGAGCCTGCATGCTGCACATCCTCGGCAAGATCCCGTCCATCAACGTCCGCAAGGTGCTCTGGCTGTGCACCGAGCTGAAGTTGCCGTTCGAACAGGAAGACTGGGGCGCGGGCTTCCGCACCACCAATGATCCGACCTATCTCGCGCTGAATCCGAATGCTCTTGTGCCCGTCATCAAGGACGACGATTTCGTGCTCTGGGAATCGAACACGATCATCCGCTACCTCGCGAACCGCTACGGCGGCGACGCGCTCTATCCGGCCGAGCCGCAGGCGCGCGCACGGGTCGATCAATGGATCGACTGGCAGGGCGCGGACCTGAACCGCTCGTGGGTCGGCGCGTTCCTCGGCCTCGTGCGGAAATCGCCCGATCATCAAGATCCGGACGGAATCGCGCAGTCGATCGCGGGCTGGACGAAGCACATGCGCGTGCTGAATGCGCAGCTCGAATCGACCGGCGCGTTCGTGGCCGGCGACCACTTCACGCTGGCCGATATTCCGATCGGCCTGTCGGTGAACCGCTGGTTCGGCACGCCGTTCGAGCATCCGGATTTCCCGGCGGTGTCGCGCTATATCGAACGTCTTGCGACGCGCGAAGGCTTCAAGACCTACGCCGGCAGCGCGAATCCGTGACGCATCGCAGGTAGCGCGCGGCGCGGCGGCGTTGCGACTGCCACCGCAGCACGGCCGGCATGTACGGGCCCGCCGTCACTCGCCGGGCGCCGGCACGGCGTCGAGCACGCGCGCGAGAAACGCCTCGTGATTCCACGCCGATTCCGGCCGCGACAGCCCGAGCCGCACGACCACCAGTTGCCGGCTCGGCACCACGCTCACGAACTGGCCTTCATGGCCGACCGCATGAAACGCGTCGGCCGGCATCGCACTCGCGTGCGGATCGCGATCGTTGAACGGCTCCGGCACCTTGACCCACAGATGCGCGCCGAATTCCTGGCGCGTCGACTGCGGCGTCGCGCGCGTCAGGTAGCGCACCCAGCCCGCCGGCAGCCGCCGCTGCCCGTTCCACACACCGTCCTGCAGCAGAAGCTGCCCGAAGCGCGCCCAGTCGCGCGCGCTCGCATACATGTACGACGGGCTGCCGAGCGTGCCGGCCGCATCGGGCTCGAACACCGCGCTGCGCATCCCGAGCGGCGCGAACAGTGCGCGGCGCGGAAACGCGAGGTAGTCGTCCTCGCTGCCGCCCATCGCTTCGCGCATCACTCGCGCGACGATCGCGCTCGTGCCGCTCGAGTAGTACCACTGCGTGCCCGGTGTCGCGGCGAGCGGTTTCGCCGATGCGAACCGCGCGGTATCGGGTTGCGTGAACAGCATCACGGCGACGTCGGACAGCGGGTCGTCGTAGTCCTCGTTGAATTGCAGGCCGCTCGTCATCCGCAGCAACTCGTCGAGCGTGATGGCCGCACGCGGGTCGCCGCTGCCGCGCCATTCGGGCAGCAGCGCCGATGCATCGGGCGACAGCTTGTGTTGCGCGACGAGCATGCCGACCAGCGTGGCCGTCACGGTCTTCGTCATCGACCAGCCGGGCAGCGGCGTGTCGGCCGTGAAGCCGGGCGCATAGCGTTCGGCGATCACCTGGCCGCGCCACATCACGACGACCGCGCGCGTGCGCCGCGGCCGCGCCGGATCGGGTTCGTCGAACGCGCGGTCGAGCGCGGTCTGCAGCTTGTGCGCATCGACGCCGGCGGGCGGCGTAGCCGGTGCCGGCGGCGCGGGCGGCGGATCGGGGAGGAGCGGCAACGCGGCCGGTAGTGTGGCCGGCAAAGCGCCGGGCGACGGCCCGAGCGCGAGCGTGCAGCCGAGCCCGGGCCGGAAGTCGGCCTCGCGCTCGGCGAAGCCGGCGAAGGTCGCCACGGCGCGATGATGGTCGGGATCGAGCGACGGGCGCACCAGTTTCAGCAGCGGATGCACGCCGGCCATGATGTCGACGTCGATCACGGACGCGGCCGGGCGGCCCGACACGTACACGCCGGAACACAGCGCCTTCGCCGCATAGCCGGTGGCGATCGGCGCGAGCCGCGACAGCATGTATCCGGCATAGCCGACCGCGGCCAGCAGCACGAGGGCGGCGCCCCGTCGGATCAACGGCTTGATGGGTGTCGTCATGCGCGAGCGTCCTCGGTTGTCTGCAGGCAGGCCGTGAACCGGCAGTGTCGCAGGTTCGGGCGAGCGGTGGCAATCGCGGGTGCAAGCGATGCCGGGCGGCGTCGATCGGACGCATGTTGCCCGGCGTGTGCGAATCGAATGTGTCGGTCGCCATGTTCGAACGGGCCGCATGCGGCCCGTTCCCGTGGCGCGTCATTGCATGTTGTTGTTGTTGTTGTTGTTGTTGTTGTCGGGACGCAATGTCCAGACCGTCGCGGTATTCGTGTTGTCGTCGACGGCCGCGAATTGCGGCTGGCCTTTGCTGCCTCGCCCGAATGCAAGACCGAATGCCGCCCCCGGCACGGTATCGACCTGCATTTGCGCGACGAAGCGCCCGTCGACCGTGAATTCGACGATCTCGCTCGGCTGCTGCGGGTCGGCGTTGACCGCATCGCCGTTCGCGGTCACGAGATGACCGTTCGACGCGAGCGCCAGCGCGAGCGGGCCGTGCAGGTGCACCTTGTCGAAGTAGATCATCCGTCCGACACCGCCGTTGCGATTCGTCGCCGCGGCGTTCTGGATCGCGAACACCGCGTTGTCGCCCGTCGACGCGACATACAGGACGTCGCGGTTCGGGTCGTACGCGAGGCCGGTCGGGCCGACGACGAGTGCATTGGGATCGGTCCGGTTCACGTAGCCCGACGCGATGATGCGCGAGCTCGGCAGCATCGTGACGCCGTCGTTGCCGATCGCCAGCTCGATCCGTGCGACCGTGCCGTTCAGCACGTTCGACACGAACGCGGTCACGCGCTGGCCGCGATCGATCACCGTCATGTCCCACGGCCCGTCGAGCAGCGCGGCGCTGACCAGTTGCGTGACGAGATTGCCCGCCGGATTGATGACGAGCAGCGAACCCGGCCCGACCACGGTCTTGCCGTCTGGCGCCGGGACGTTACCGACCAGCACGAAGCCGCTGCGCAGTACCACGAGCGCGGTCGTCAGGCCGAGATTGCTGCCTTGGAAGAACGTCGCCGGCGTATTGCCGGGCGACAGCTTCACGATCGTCGTGCCGGTGCCTTGCGTGTTCGATGCCGCGTTGAAGTTGGACACGACGACGTCACCCGGTTTCAGCGGGCTCCAGGCTGGCACGCCGTACGGCACGAACGCGATGCCGTACGGATTGAGATCGCCGTTGGCGGGCACGGTCGATGCGGTGACCGACGAAGGCGGCAGGATGATGTCGCTGCTGCCGGCCCATGCGAAAGTCGACGACAGTACGACCAGCCCTGCGCCGCAAGCCGCTCGGCATAGCGTGCGCGCAATCGCGTGCGAGGTGCGCACGAATGCCGGCGGGTGATTGGCGAAGACGATCGGGGCGGGCGAACGACAGGAGGGGAGAGGGTCCATGGCATGACTCCGGTTGATGATGGCGAGCAGTCATCCCGGCTGCCGGCCAGCGCAGCCGACGGGTGTCCGGCGCCGGTTCGCGATCGTGCCGTGCGAACCCACGCTCGGAATAAACGGATGGCGACGGCTGCTTATTCCATCCGGTTACGCACATTGCATGCGGGCCGGCATCCATTGTTCGCTGCAATGGCGACACGGCCTGACAGGTTGAAATATCGGTCGCCGTCGGCCGATAATCGTCCGGCATCGAACGTTCACCCATTCCAACCGTTATCGGAAAACGCCATGTCCTACGACAACAACAACCCGTTCGCCAGAATCCTGCGCGGCGAACTGCCGTGCGTGAAGGTCGCGGAAGACGACGCGACCCTCGTGATCATGGATCTCATGCCGCAGGCCGACGGTCACGTGCTCGTGATCCCGAAGGAGCCGGCCGCGCAGATCTTCGAGCTGTCCGGCGATGCGGCCGCGGCCGGCATCCGCATGACGCAGCGCGTCGCGGCGGCGGTGCGCGCGGCGCTCGAGCCGGACGGCGTGTTCATTGGCCAGTTCAACGGCGCGGCGGCCGGCCAGACGGTTCCGCATGTGCACTTCCACGTGATTCCGCGCTGGGAAGGCGCCGAGCTGCGGATGCATGCGCGCGACATCGCCGACGCGGCGACGCTCGAGGCGATCGCGCAGCGCATTCGCGCGCGCTTCGTGTAACGCGTCGACCGCACGCGGCGCGGCGGCCGGCCGCCGCGCCGTCATCCCCTGTTTCGGCGGTCACGCGAGGTAACACGTGTAACCGCCCGCGAAACTCGGCCCGGCAAGCCCGGCGCTAGACTCGGCGCATTACTTCATCGAGCGACAGGAAGGGCGGATCGCCTCTTCGTGCCGGCCGCCGCACGTCGCGGCGGCGCGGCCTTCGCGAGGTGCCACTCGTCTTTTGCGCCGGGAATCGAGCCATGACCAGACTTCTCATCACGCTTGCCCTGATCGGCGGCCTGTCCGGCTGCTACGTCGCGCCGCCGTACGGCTATGCGCCTGCGCCGTACGGCTATGGTTATGCGCCGGCGTATTACGCGCCGCCCGTCAGCGTCGGAATCGGCGGCAACTTCCGCATCCGCTGATCCGGCGCCGGGCGCGGGCCTTGCCCGCACCGGCCCGGGCCGGCGCCATTCGCCGGACGATTCGCGCGCCGCATGACGACGGCGCGCTGCGCATCGCGCGCGCGGTTCCTATACTTCACAGGAAATCGCATCCCGGCGAGGCAGTCATGGCAGTCACCCGCAAGGTCGCAGTCCTGTCGGGCGTATCCACGCTCGTCTATCTCGGGCTCGCCGTGCTCGGCATCGGCGGGTTCGCCGCCTTCTTCTCGCATCCGCCGCTGACCGTCGTCGTCGTCGCGACGTTCGCGATGGCCGTCGCCGCGATGTTCACCGAAGGCAACCTGAGCGCCGGCGAGCGCGAGCACCGCGACAACCGCTGGGTGCTCGCGGCATTCGCGGTGAGCGGGTTCCTGCTCGCGTATCTGCCCGCGCTGACCGACCGGCTCGATTTCTGGACCTTCGGCGGCGATGCGGTGCGATGGATCGGCGTCGTGCTGTACATCGCGGGCGGTGCGCTGCGCATCTGGCCCGTGTTCGTGCTCGGCAAGCGCTTCAGCGGGCTCGTCGCGATCCAGCCGGGCCATACGCTCGTGACCGACGGCATCTACCGCCGCATCCGCAATCCGAGCTATCTCGGCCTGCTCGTCAATTCGGTTGGCTGGGCGCTTGCGTTCCGCTCGGGCGTCGGCGTGCTGCTGGTCGTGCTGATGATGGTGCCGCTCGTCGCGCGCATCCGCTCGGAGGAGGCGCTGCTGCGTTCGCAATTCGGCGCGGAATACGACGCGTATTGCGCGCGGACCTGGCGGCTGCTGCCCGGCGTGTACTGACCCTTCCAAGATAGCGCCCGACCGTCGTTTCGGGCCCCGCTCACGACGCGTGCCCGATGTGTTGCCACGTGTGTCGCAAATGTGCGACGCCGCGCGTGGCCGCCTTCCCGCCCCACAGGGACGGACCCTAGCCAGAGTCAATGCCGGCGCGGGTTTCCGGGAATCCCGGGGCAGGCGTTCGACGTCCGTTATTCGCAAACAACTTGTTACCAGAATGTCCACAGCAAGGATGCGGGACCGGTGCTATTCTTCGCCGCAAGCTCGTTGAAATGAATTGGTCCGGGGTTCGGCACAATGCCTGAACCGGCGTCGATCGATTCAGATCGTCGTACCGGGCGGACCTTCGATAACCAGATTTCGAACAAGGAAGAATACGGGAATGTGGAAGAAAATTGCCCCCACTCTCGTCGTCGCCGTGCTGACCGGCGCGACTGCGCTGCCGGCACTGGCAGGTGACTTGAACAATGCACTTGGCGGCGCGCTCGGCGGGGTCGCCGGCGCAGCGGTCGGCGGTGCGGTCGGTGGTAGCACGGGCTCCGTCATCGGCGGCGCGATCGGCGGCGGCGCCGGTGGCGCTGTGACGTCGAACCGTCGCGAGCGCACCGGCGCGATCATCGGCGGCGCACTCGGCGGCGGCGCAGGTACCGCGGCAGGCAACGCGATGGGCGGCCGCACGGGCGGCCTGCTGGGCGCGGCTGTCGGCGGCGGCGCCGGCGCGGCGCTCGGCGGCAACATGTCGCGCAGCTCGTACGAGCGCGATCACGGCGATCGCGGCTATCGTCACCGCAAGCATCGCCACCACCGCGACTGGGACTGATCGCCGCTGGCGCGGCACGGTGCGCGATCCGCGCACCGGCGCGCCGACGGCGTCGGCACCCGACGCGAGATTCGGCCCGGCGGCCTGCCGGGCCGCCATCGCCGGCCAGACCGGCGATCCTTTCCGGCTTCCTCAGCCGCTGCCATGCGCCCGATCGACGGGCCGGCAATCGTCCTCCCGCCTGACTTCCCCCCTTCTCGACCACACCGCCTGTCGCGTCTGAACGCGCCCGGGCAGGATCGGCGAACGCCACTACGCAGATTCCCTTCGACGCGTCGGCCCGTTCCGGCCTGACGACGGTTCACGACAGGGACGCAGCGATCCGCCGCCGCGCACACATCGACCGTCTCCCATCTGCGTAACCTGATGTATCGCGACCCGCGTGTACGACCGGCAGTGCTGCGATCGGATGCGTCCCGGCGAACGTTCGCGTTGCCGCGGCCGTCAGGATTTCCCTGATAGGCTGCTCGCCGCGCAACGCTTCTGCACCGCACATCGCGGGCGCCGGCAGGTAGTGGGAAATCGAATGGATGCCATCGCAACATTTAATTGGTCGCTCGAGATCGACTTCGCTATCGTCAACGATGCCCGCGTACGGAGTCGAACCGTGCCGTCCGCCGCGCCTCGCCGCATGATCGCGCGCCGCGGCCCGGCCGCCGGACCCACAAGCATGGGCCGCCGCGTCCGATGAACCGGACGGACCCGTCGCGAAGCCTGGCCGACCGAACGAAGGCGCATGCGCTTTCAAGCCACCCCGGCAACGATGTCCCGCCGCCGCATGCGTGCCCCACACGCGTGCGTGCCGCCCGATGCCGTTTGCGCCAGGGGCCGGACCAACCCATTGCCTGGATGCACTATGTCTAAGACAACGTATTACGCGCCGCATGGCGGCCACCCGCCGCAGACCGATCTGCTGACCGATCGCGCGATGTTCACCGAGGCGTACGCGGTGATCCCGAAGGGGGTGATGCGCGACATCGTCACGAGCTGGCTGCCGTTCTGGACGAACACGCGCCTGTGGGTGATCGCTCGCCCGCTGTCGGGTTTTGCCGAAACCTTCTCGCAGTACATCGTCGAAGTGAACCCGGGCGGCGGCAGCGACAAGCCCGAGCAGGACAAGAATGCCGAAGCCGTGCTGTTCGTCGTCGAAGGCGAGGCCGAGCTGACGCTGCAGGGCTCGAAGCACGTGCTGAAGCCGGGCGGCTACGCGTTCATCCCGCCGGGCGCGGACTGGACGCTGCACAACGTCAGCGATGCCGCGGTGCGCTTCCACTGGGTGCGCAAGCATTACCAGGTCGTCGACGGCATCCCGCTCCCCGAAGCATTCGTGACCAACGAGCAGGACGTCGAGCCGATCCCGATGCCGGGCACCGACGGCGCGTGGGTGACGACGCGCTTCGTCGACATGAGCGACATGCGCCACGACATGCACGTGAACATCGTGACGTTCCAGCCGGGCGGCGTGATTCCGTTCGCTGAAACGCACGTGATGGAGCATGGCCTGTACGTGCTCGAAGGCAAGGCCGTCTATCGCCTGAACCAGGACTGGGTCGAGGTCGAAGCGGGCGATTTCATGTGGCTGCGCGCGTTCTGCCCGCAGGCATGCTATTCGGGTGGCCCTGGCCGCTTCCGCTACCTGCTGTACAAGGATGTGAACCGTCACATGAACCTGACGCTGAACCCGGCGCGCTGAAGCGCGGCGCCAGCAGTCGAACGCGAAAGCCCGCCGGTGCATGCCGGCGGGTTTTTTCATGGGCGGCGTGTTTTGCTACAGGCCGAGCGCGGTTGCGGCCAGCGTGGCGACCTGCAGCCGCGTATCGGGCGGCAGTTCGTCTTCCATCAACCACACGGCGGACAGGCCCGACCACGCCAGAATCCACTGCAGCAGCCGGCACCGGTCGAGCTGCGCGGCGTCGGCCACGAGCGCGACGCGCCGCTCGAAGCGCGCGGGATCGACCGCGATGTCGTGCACGGGATTGCAGAACAGGTTCGCGTAGTCGAACGCGCGATCGCCGCGCAGCCCTTTCGGGTCGATCGCGAGCCAGCCGCGTGCGCCGAAATGGAGAATGTTGTCGTGATGGATGTCGCCGTGCAGGACGACTTCGTCGACGGCCGGCGCGGCCAGCAGCTGGCGCGCGACCGTGGCCGAGCGGCGCAGCACGTCGTTCTCCGCGTCATTCGACAGCAGCGCGTAGAACCAGTCGTGCAGCGGTACGACCGAAGGCGGCTCGGGGGCACGATGCGCGTGCAGCCGGGCGACGACGTCGCACGCGATGCGCATCGCGTCGTCGTCGCGACCCGATGCCGAATAGCCGGCAAGCGACGGTGACGGCTGCGCGCGTTCGAGCAGGATCGCGTCGCCGTCGTGCTGCCACGCCTGCGCGGCGCCTTGTCCGTTCCACCAGGTCATCAGCGCATTGCCGAGACGCTCTTCGTCGCACGTGGCGACCTTCAGCATCGCGGGCCGCGCGTGCCAGACGACGGGCAGCAGGCCGCCGCTCGCGGTCAGGATCGGGCCGCCGTCGGGAACGAGGCCCCACAGGTCGATGTATCGATCGAACATGACGCGATGGTACAGGCGAACCGGATCGTGCGCCGCGCGGCATGCCCGACGGCGCGCCACCGGCCCGCACGTGTCGCGTGAACGGCTCCGGCGCGCTTTCCTAAATAAAATTTAGCCTGCCAAACTTTGGCTAAATAAGGTTCCGGTTTCGCGCCATCCCTTCGACAATGCGCGCCTTTCGTGACCGATCGGCGCCGCTCGCGCCGGCCGTCGCGGCACTGAAGAAGGAGCCCGACATGACCGACCACACCGCCAACCCATCGCCGCCGCCCGCGCCGCCATCCGCACCGCCGCACCGACGCGTGTGGCGCACGCTCGCGGGCGCGCTGCTCGGCCTGACGCTCGCCTGTGCGGGCATCGGCGCATGGACGTTCCATCGCATCTGGACGCAGTTGCCGTCCGTCGAGCACCTGGCCGTCTATCGTCCCGCGCTGCCGCTGCGGATCTTCTCGCGCGACGGCGAACTGCTGGCCGAATACGGCGTCGAGCGGCGCGAGTTCGTGCCGCTCGAACGCATCCCGCCGCTGATGCGGCAGGCGCTGCTCGCGGCCGAGGACGCGAAGTTCTACCAGCACGGCGCGATCGATGTCGGCGGTCTTGCGCGCGCGACGTTCGCGAACGTCGTGACGGGGCAGCCGGGGCAGGGCGGCAGCACGATCACGATGCAGGTCGCGCGCAACTTCTACCTGACGCGCGACAAGGTGTTGAGCCGCAAGCTCGCCGAGATCCTGATGGCGGCCAGGCTCGAACGCGAATACAGCAAGGACAAGCTGCTCGAGCTGTACATGAACGAGATCTACCTGGGCGAGCGCGCATATGGTTTCGCGGCGGCCGCGAACGTGTATTTCGGCAAGCCGCTCGACGCGCTGAGCGCGGGCGAGGCGGCCGTGCTCGCGGGGCTGCCGAAGGCGCCGTCCGCGTTCAACCCGGTCGTCAATCCAGCGCGCGCGACCGCGCGACGCAACTATGTGCTCGGCCGGATGCATGCGCTCGGCCAGCTCGACGACGCGACGTATCGCACGGCCGTCGATGCGCCGATCGCGCTGGCGACCACGTCGCCGCCGGGGATCGTCGCGGCGCCGTACGTCGCCGAGCGCGCGCGCCGCATGATGGTCGAGCGTTTTCACGACGACGCCTATACGCTCGGCCTCGACGTGACGACGACGATCTCGATGCGCGACCAGCGCGCGGCCGAAGCCGCGCTCGACCGCACGCTGAATCGGCAGCCACGCGCGAAGCGCGATGCGCGCAACGGGCTCGAAGGCGCACTCGTGTCGCTCGACGCGGCGACGGGCGACATGCTCGCGCTGGTCGGCGGCGCGGATTTCAGCCGCAACGTGTTCGACCATGCGCTGCAGGCGTACCGCCAGCCGGGCTCGAGCTTCAAGCCGTTCGTCTATTCGGCGGCGCTGGAGAAGGGCTACTTCCCGGGCGTGCTCGTCGACGATACGCAGCGCACGCTCACGCATGCGGAAACCGGCGCGCAGCCGTGGCGTCCGCGCAATTTCGGCAACCGCTACGAGGGTTTCATCCCGGTACGGCGCGGGCTGGTGCGCTCGAAGAACCTGGTCGCGGTCAGCCTGATGCAGGCCGCCGACGCGCGCTACGTGCAGCAGCACGCGGTGCATTTCGGCTTCGACGCGCAGCGCAATCCGGCCTCGTTGCCGCTCGCGCTCGGCGCGGGCGCCGTGACGCCGCTCGAACTCGCGAGCGCGTACAGCGTGTTCGCCAATGGCGGGACGCGGATGGAGCCGCGCCTGATCCTGTCGGTGAAGCAGCGTCACGGCGGCGCGATGTACGAGGCGACGGCGCCGGAAGGTGCGCGGGTCGTGTCGGCGCGTAACGCGTTCGTGATGGACAGCATGCTGCGTGACGTCGTGCGGGCCGGCACCGCGCGCGGCGTGCTCGCGCTGCGCCGCGACGACGCGGCCGGCAAGACGGGCACGTCGAACGGGTCGAAGGACGTGTGGTTCGCCGGCTACTCGTCGGGTATCGTCGCGGTCGCGTGGCTCGGCTACGACACGCCGCGCCCGATGGGGCGCGCGACCGGCGCGACGCTGGCGCTGCCGGTCTGGCTCGACTACATGAAGACGGCCGTCGACGGGCGCACGCCGGTCGATACGACGCCGCCGCAGGACGTCGCGCTCGTCGACGGCGACTTCGTCTATGCCGAATACACGCGCGGTTCGTGCACGGCCGATGTGCCGCCGTACATTCGCAGTCGCTTCGCATGTGGCGGCGCGCAAGCGACGGATGCAACGGATGCGTCGGCCGACAGCGGCAAGCCCGACGCGCCGATGCCCGCCGCGGTCGATGCGGCCGAGCGCGAACGCGTGCTCGACCTGTTCCGGACCGACGACTGACGCGCGCCATGCATACGCTCTATCTGATTGCGATCGTCGCGGAAGCGATGTCGGGGGCGCTGATGGGCATGCGGCGCGGGATGGACCGCTTCGGGCTCGCGCTCGTCGGCGCGGTGACGGCGCTCGGCGGCGGCACCGTGCGCGACGTGCTGCTCGGCCACTATCCGCTCGGCTGGATCGCGCATCCCGAGTACCTGGTGATCACGCTGGTCGCGGCGACCGTCGCGTCGTGGGCCGCACGGCATGTTGCGCGGATGAAGGCGCTGTTTGTCACGGTCGACGCGAT
Organism: Burkholderia pyrrocinia; assembly: GCF_003330765.1. Classification (NCBI taxonomy): domain Bacteria; kingdom Pseudomonadati; phylum Pseudomonadota; class Betaproteobacteria; order Burkholderiales; family Burkholderiaceae; genus Burkholderia; species Burkholderia pyrrocinia. The sequence goes on from NZ_CP024903.1 coordinate 77,080, forward strand.
CGGCCTTGCTGCGTTCACGATCATCGGCTGCGACATCGGCGCGTCGACCGGCACGGCGCCGATCATCGTCGTGCTGGCCGGCGCGATCACGGGCGTATGCGGCGGGATGCTGCGCGATTTACTTTGCAACGAGATGCCGCTGATCCTGCGCGAGGAACTGTATGCGAGCGTCGCGTTCGTCACGGGTGCGCTGTATGTCGGGATGCAGCATCTCGGCATCGACGCGGGATTCGCGACGCTCGTCGCGCTGGCGGCCGGCTTCTCGATGCGGATGCTCGCCGTGCGGCTCGGCTGGAAGATGCGGAGCTTCGGCGCGACGGACGTCGAGCATTGAGTACGGCGGGCATTCGTGAAGGCCGCCAACGAGGGCAGCTCGCGACATCGAGCGACACAACGATCTTGCGAGCCACGCCCGCGCTACGCAGGCACCATGACCGGCGGCGCACCGTCGCCGGTTTCCACCATCTTCACCGCGAATCCGTAGCAATGCGCGATATGAGCGGGCGTCATCACGTCGCGCGGTGCGCCGTGCGCGACGATCGTGCCGTCGGCGAGCAGCGCGATCGTATCCGCGTGCCGCGCGGCGAGGTTCGGGTCGTGCACGATCGCGAGCACGCCGAGCCGCCATTCGCGTGCGACGGCGCGCACGGTATCGAGCAAGCGATGCTGATGCGCGAGATCGAGCGCGGCGGTCGGTTCGTCGAGCAGCAGGTAGCGCGGGCCGCTTGCCGTCGCGTCGTCGTCCGGCCACAGTTGCGCGAGCACACGCGCGAACTGCACGCGGGCGAGTTCGCCGCCCGACAGCGTCGTGACGTCGCGGCCGACGAGCGCGTCGGCGCCCGCGCGTTCGAGCGCGCGCCACGCGATGTCGCGATCGCAATGCGCGATCACGTGCCGCGCACCGCTGCGCCGCGCGTGCGGATAGCGGCCGAGCAGCACGATTTCGTCGACGCTGAACGGGAAGGCCGCTTGCGCGGCCTGCGGCAGCACCGCGCGCAGGCATGCGAGCCGCGGCGCGTCGATGCGCGCGAGCGGTTCGCCGTTCAGCGTGATGTCGCCGGTCACGCGCACGCCGGTCACGCGCACGCCGGTCGGCGCGACGCTGCCGGTCAGTTCGCCGGCGAGAGTCTTCAGCAGCGTGCTCTTGCCCGCGCCGTTGCGGCCGAGCAGCGCGGTCACGCGGCCGGGCTCGATCGACAGCGACAGGTCGCGAAGGATGGCGTTGTGTTGGCGCGCGACGTCGAGATGGTGGGCGGTCAGCATGGTCGTCGTGAGGAAGGGTTATCCACCGAGCGCGCCGCGGCTTTTCAACAGCAGCGCAAGAAAGAACGGCGCGCCGAGCAGCGCGGTCAGCACGCCGAGCGGAATTTCGGCGGGGGCGGCGACCGTGCGCGCGGCGAGATCGGCGGCGAGCGTCAGCAGTGCGCCGAGCAGCGCGGCGCCGGGCAGCACGATTCGCTGGTCGGGGCCGCACGCGAGGCGCACGCAATGTGGCGCGACGAGCCCGATGAAACCAATGATGCCCGCGCACGACACGAGCGCGCCGACCGCGAGCGCGACCGCGACGAGCACGCGCCGCTTCAGCCGCTGCACGGGCACGCCGAGATGCAGCGCCTCGGTTTCACCGAGCTGCAGCGCGTTCAGCGCGTCGCGTTCGCGCGCGAGCAGCGCGCAGCCGATCGCGACGCACGGCGCGACGGCCGCCAGCGCGGACCATTGCGCGCCGCCGAGGCTGCCGAGGCTCCAGAAGGTCAGCGAGCGCAGTTGCGCGTCGTCGGCGACGAACGTGAGCAGCCCGATCGCCGCGCCGACCAGCGCGTTGATCGCGATGCCGGCGAGCAGCAGCAGCGGCAGCGCGAGCCGGCCGCGCGATGCGGCGAGCCGGCAGACGAGCGCCGCGACCGCGAGCGCGCCCGCGAAAGCGGCGACGGGCAACGCGGCCGCGCTTACATGTGCGGCAAAGAGCGCGGGGCCGAGCACGATCATCGTCGTCGCGCCGAGTGCGGCGCCGCTCGACACGCCGACGAGCCCCGGATCGGCGAGTGGATTGCGGAACAGCGCCTGCATCGCCGCGCCGGTTGCGCCGAAGCCGCCGCCGACCAGCAGCGCGAGCGCGACGCGCGGCGCGCGGATGTCGAACAGCACCGCGCGCGCCTGCTGCGCGGCCGCATCACCGGTCAGCGCGGCCCACGCTTCCGCAAGCGGAATGCGGTACGCGCCGACGCACAGCGCGACGATGGACATTGCGCACACGAGGAACGCGAGCGCGGCCAGCGCGAACGGCGCGAAGCGGCGCGACGTGCCGACGCACGCGGCGCCGGCGCGCGAGGCGGGCGACGGCGCGGGAAAATGCGAAGCGTGAGCGGGCATCGGGGCGGTCCGGAATCAGGCGAGCGCATCCGACAGGCGTCGGTGCAGGGTCGTGACGGCGAGCGGCAGGCGCGGGCCGAAGCCGAGCAGGAACAGCGCATCGAGCGACACGACGCGCTGCGCGCGGCCGGCCGGCGTCGCGCCGAAGCCGGGCGTGGCGAGCAGCGCGGCGCGGCCGCCGACGGCCGCGAGCCCTTCGTCGGAGATCAGCACGACGTCGGGCGCGGCGGCCGCGAGCGCCTCGGTCGTCAGCGGCTTGTAGTGATCGAAGCCCTGCATCGCGTTGCGCGCGCCCGCGTAGCGGATCATCGCGTCGGCGGCCGTGCGCTGGCCGGCGACGAGCGCCTGGTTGCCGGTATGGTTCAGCACGAACAGCACGCGCGGCGGCTGCGCACCGCCGGGTGCGCGCGCGGCGACTGCGTCGCGTGCGGCCTGCCAGTCGCGATCGAAGCGTTGCAGCAGCGTGGCGCCCGCGTCGCGCACGTCGAGCGCCTGCGCGACGCCCGTGATCTTCGCGCGCACCGATTCGACGTCGTGGCGTTCGTTGAACGTCGTCACCGCGACGCCGGCGCTTTTCACCTGCGCGATCGCGGTCGGCGGGCCGGCTTCCGCCGACGCGAGCACGAGATCGGGGCGCAGCGACAGCAGCCCTTCGGCCGCCAGCGCGCGCTGGTAGCCGACCTTCGGGAGGCGCTTCGCGGCGTCGGGGTACGTGCAGGTCGTGTCGGCGCCGACGAGCCGGTAGCGGGGCGTCTCGGCGCCGCCGAGCGCGAACGCGGTTTCCGCGAGCGCGCCGCCGATTACGACCACGCGCTTCGGTGCGGCCTGCGCAACTTGTGCGTGCCCGCGGCCGGGCAGCGCGCCCGCGAGCGCGCCGGTAACCGCGCCCACCAGCATCGCGCGACGCCGCGGATCGAACGACCGCGCGCTCACCGCGCGTCCCCGCGTGCCGCCGGCGGCAGCGTCGCGACGAGCGCGCGCCAGTCGTCGCGTTCGACCTTGCCGGGCTTGCGCTCGCCGAACAGCAGCGCGACATGGTCGCCCTGCCGGTCGAACAGTTCGAGCGACGTGACGAGGCCGTCGCTCGTCGGCTTCTTCACGACCCATGCGGCGGCGATCAGGTCCTCGCGCACATGCAGGTTGAAGCCCGGGTCGAGCACGTTGATCCATGCGCCGACCTCGCGCACGTTCGCGACGGGGCCCGTGTGGATCTGGATCATCCCCGCGTTGCCGACGAACACCATGATCGGCTGGCCGCTCTGCGCAGCCCGTTCGAGCACATGGCGCAGCGCATGCGCGGTTTCGACCGGATACGCGTATTGCGGATCGGCGAGGCGCAGCGCCTGCATGCGGCTCACGCCGAAGCGCTGCGTGATGCCGAAGAACTGGTGCGTATCGGTCATCGCGTCCCACGCGGCGCGGAAGCCCGCGACGTCGATCTCGGTGTCGGCGCGCTCGGGCGTCTTCGGCGTGGCGGGCGCGACGTCGAGGCCCGGCGCCTGCGACGGCGCGCGCCAGCGCGCGACGAACGCGTCGTACGCGGCGTGATCGCTGTGCGCGCGCAGGTAGACCTTGTGGATTGCATGACCCTGCGCGTCGAAGAACTGCAGGCTCTTCAGCGGGCCGTGCGCGGTTTCGTCGTGCACCGCGAACGCCGACACCCAGTGACGGTAGAAGATGCGCAGGTCGATGTCGCCGAGTGCGAGGCCGACGGGGCCGTCATGGCTCATCTGCGCATATTCGCCGTCCTTCTCGTGGACGGCCGTGTCGTTGCGCGTGAGCGCCATCACGCGGCCGAGGCGCGGCATTTCCTCGAACATCGCCGGAAAGCGCGCGTCGAGCCGCACGACGTGCTCGCCGACGAACGCGGCGAGCGCCTCGCCTTCGCTGATGCCGAGCGCCTGCGCGACGTCGCGGTTGCGCAGCTGGCGCTCGGTCTTGAGCTTGACGAACGCGTCGCGTAATGCGGCGGCCGCGCGGGCCGGCGTGGCCGGTTGACCGGGAAGGGCGGATTGCATCATGTCGGACTCCTTCAAGTAACAGTTGGGGTGGTAGCGCGGGCGGCGCGCATCAGAAATCCACTTTCATGCTGACGGCGACCGTGCGTCCGGGCGACGTATACGCATCGAGCACTTGCGAATCGGCCGCGATGCCGCGCACGTCCGACCAGTTCCAGTACTTGCGGTCGAACAGGTTGCGGATGCCGATCGTCGCGCTCACGTGCTTGCTGAAGCGGTAGCCGCCGCGCAGGTCGACGACGAACGACGACGGCGGCGTGAAGCACGCCTGGTTCGAACAGTCGGACTTGTCGATATCCTTGTCGCGTTTCGCGGCCTGGAACAGCAGGTCGGTCTGCACGAACCAGCGCTCGCTTGGCTCGTAGCGCACGCCGAACACAGCCGAGAACGGATTGACCGTGTTGAGCGGCTGGCTCGCCGCGCCGTCGTTTTGCGTCGAGCCCTTCGTGAACGCCATCGCCGTCTTCAGCGTGATGCCGTTCGGCATCGCCCATTCGGCGCGGCCCTCGAGGCCGTGGATGCGCGCGTCAGCGAAGTTCACGTACTGGAACACGAACGGGTCGGCGGGCCGGCCGCTGCCGGCGATCGTCGTGCGCGAGATGAAGTTGCGGTAGCGGCCGGTGAACGCAGCGGCGCTGTAGCGCACGACGCCGTAGCCCGTGCCGGCCTTGCCGCGCAGGCCCGCTTCGAACGTGTCGCTCGTCTCGGGCTTCAGGTTCGGGTTGCCGATCGACGTGTAGCCGTACACCGGGTTCGAGAAGCTGCTGTTCACCTGGTCGGGCGTCGGCGCGCGGAAGCCGTGCGCGTACTGCACGTACGGAATGACCGCGGGCGTGATCTCGTAGAGCACGGCGACGCGCGGCGACAGTTCGTTCGCGCTCGTCGACACGGCCTTGCCGGTGAACAGCGGATCGTTTCCGGTCGGCGTCAGCCGGTACGTATCGAAGCGCAGGCCGGGCGTGACGAGCAGGCGGCCATAGCCGATCTGGTCCTGCACGAACGCGCCGAACAGCGTGTAGTCGGTGTCGGGGAACGCCTTGTTCGGGAACGCTTCGCCGACACCCGGCACCGTGCCGTCGCGCAGGTTCGTCACGCGCGACAGGCTGCCGTCGACGCCATAGAGCAGCTTGTGCGCGAGCGGCCCGGTCGAGAAGCCGCTTTCGGCGAACGCGGAGCCGCCGAACGTGCGTTCCTTGTACTGGTTGTCGCGCGAACGCGAAGGCAGCTTGCCGCGCGTCTCGAACGCGTACTGGTCCTGCTTTGCGTCCTGGTAGTAGAACTGCACGTGCGCGGTCTGGAACCAGCGGAACGCGTCGTCGCGGAAGTCGTAGTCGACGCTGAAGCGGTTGCGCTCGAGCCGGTCGTTCGTCGTGAGGCCGAGCGTGGTCGGCGGATTGATCGCGGAGAGCACATTCGTGCTCACGCGTCGCTGCACCGTTTCCGCGGTGAACCTGATCGTGTCGCGCGCGGTGGGCGTCAGCACGAGCTTGCCGAGCAGCGATTCGGAATAGACATCCTGCGGGTTCGACGTCGTGCGCAGCGTGCTCGCCGAGTTGTTGCTGCCGCGCGTATCGACCTCGTGGCCACGCCGGCCGTCGGCGATGATCATCCCCTGCACGCGATCGTTGCCGCCCGCGGCCGACACGGTCGCGCCGACGCTGCGGTCGGCCGAGTCGTAGCTCGGCCGGAACGAGAAGTAGGTGGGCTTGTTGTAGATCGACAGCAGGTCGCGCGGATCCTTCGTGATGAAGTTCACCGCGCCGGTCAGGCCGTCGCTGCCGTAGAGCGCCGAGGCCGGCCCGCGCAGGATCTCGATCCGCTTGAGCGTGTCGAGATCGGCGTAGTCGCCGCGGCCCGCTTCGAGCGGACCGAACGAAAACGCGTTCGGCAGGCGGATGCCGTCTTCCATCAGCAGCACGCGATTGCCTTCGAGGCCGCGGATGTTGATGCTCGAATCGCCGTCGCGGCCGCCGCCGAGTGCGGCGCTGCCGGGCCGGTACGCGGTGCGGCGCACCGTGATGCCCGGCTCGTAGCGCAGTGCGTCCTTGATGTTGGTGGCCTGCTGTTCGTCGAGATCCTCGTCGGTGATCACCGACACGGACGCAGCCGTGCGGCTCGCAGCGGTGGCGGTGCGGGTGGCCGTGACGGTGACGGGGTCGAGCAGCGCCGCATCGCCGCGCGTGGACGCGGCGAGCAGGACGGCAGGAGGCGGAGTGGCGCCTTGCGGCGACGAATCGGCGTGAGCCGGGGCGGCGGACAGGCCGAACGCGCCGAACAGCGCGGCACAGATCGGCCGCCGCGCCAGCGTATAGCAATGCACAGGTGGTCCCCCATTGACGATGACAAGCCCGAAGGCTGGCTGGGTGACGCGTTCACCTGGCTGGCCCGCCCGCGCGCGGAATGCGGCGAACGGCGAATTGAAAGGAAACTGATAACTTTACCAGTGTAAATGAGAATTATTATCAATACAAGGAAGGAAAGCGGCGCGCGTGGGTGAGCGCTTACCTGCGCGGCTCGAGAGAGCCGCACCGGGAAATTCGGGAGAAACGCGCCGGCGCGTCAGGCCAGCGCTTCGATGCGGATCAGCAGGCTGCGCGCATGCGCGATGAACGCATCGTGCGTCGCGCGATCGCTGTGGACGTCGAAGCCTGCCTGTTCGGCGAAGGCGATCTGTTCGGTGTAGAGGTCGACGAGCGCACGGCGTTCGTCAAGGGGAAGCGCGCGGATCATCGACACGAGCAGCAGTTCCTGCGCGCGAAGCATGCCGGACAGCGATTGGACGTTCATGCGTGCCTCCTCGGACGATGCGGCGGCGGGCCGCTCTTTCCATACTAGGCGGTCGGCGTACGCAGCGGAGGGGCACTTGCGATGAGGCGGCGGGAAGGTGATGCGATGGCGATGCGTCGGTCGTGTGTCGCGGCGTGCCGCGGGAGCCGAAATTCGCCGCGTGCATCCGGACACCACGAACCGAAGCGTGCAGGCGGGCGAACGGAATCAGCCGGCAACCGTCGCGGCTTGCGCATCGCGCACGACCTGCGCGACGCGCTCGACGAACTCGGCGTCGACGCTCGACAGCGCTTCGCGCTTGCCGTCGGGCATCTCGACCATCAGGCGATACGTGACATCCTGCGTGATCCACGCGAGATAGCCGACGACGGCGAGCATCACGCCGACGACGAGCGCGGCGCTCGATGCGCCGATGCCGCCTGCGACGGCGGCGGCCGCGCCGATCAGCGAGATCAGCGACGGAACGAGGCGGTTCTTCGGAATCTTGACGACGTCGACTTGGCGGATGTCACGCAGTGCGAATACCTGCCCGGCGGCCGACAGGCCGTTGCGCGTGATCATGACGCCGCGTTCGTTGAATGCGTTTTCCATCGTGTGTTGCGTGGACGAAAACGCGCAGCGTAGCAGGTTTCGTTGCCGCGTCAAACGAGACCGACTGCCGCACGACGCGTGCGGGGCGGCCGAAAGGCGGGAAGCGGGCGGGAAAAACGGGCGTTCAGAACTGCAGCCGGCCGTCGCCGTAAAGCCGCCCCGGCACGTGCGAAGCGACGACTTCGGCGATCTCTTCGTCGGTCGATTCGGCCGGCACGATCTGGCGCCGCGCGGGCGCGTCGAGATGCATCGTCCATTCGACGAGACGATACGGGCGGCCCCACGGGCGCTGCATTTCGACCGATACGCGGCAGCTCTGGACCGGCATCGAGTGTTGGCACGTCAGAATCGCGTGCAGATGGCTGAAAACGGTATCTTCGATCATCATGGCCTCCGATCCTGTCTTGTGGGCAATCGATGGCGGCGCCGTCGGCGTTTCAAAAAAAAAGCCGCCGATGCTCAGGCGGCCAACAGGGGGGGTGAGAGCATCCTCTCAGCCCAGAATTAAGCGAAACTTAAAAGCACATAAAAAAGCGCCCCGCGTGGAGCGGGGCGCTTCTTGCCGTCGTGATCCGCGAGTTAAGCGGATGCTTTAGAACTTGTGACGGATACCGACGCGAGCGGCCAGCTGGTTCGACGAACCGTTGCCCGACGTGTTGAAGTAGCTCGTGCTCGAACCGATCTGCGCCTGCACGTTGTTGCCCGATGCCTTCTGGTAGACGACCAGGCCATACACGTCCGTACGCTTGCTGAGTGCGTAGTCGAGGCCCAGGTTGCCCTGGTTCCAGTGCGCCGAGCTGCCGCTTTGCGTGGCGTTCGTGTACGTGTAGCCGGCTGCTGCCGACAGGGCCGGCGTGATTGCGTACTTCACGCCTGCTTCATACGCGTTGTAGAACGTGCCCGACGCGCCGCTCGCGATCGGGGTGAACTGCGTGCGCGTCCAGAGCAGCCATGCCGTTGCCGGGCCGAAGACGTAGCGGCCACCGACGCCGTACGTGCGCAGGTCGCGGACGTTGGTCAGCGCGATGTTCGCGATCGACGTCGAGAACGCCGGCGTCGACTGGCTCGGGAAGCGGATGTCCGTGTAAGCAGCGCCGAGCGAGAACGGGCCGTTCGCGTAGTTCAGGCCGAAGCTGTATGCGCGCGACGAGCCGCCCGTGTTCGTGGTGCCCGTGCCCGTTGCGCCGGCGAAGTCGGTCGAGTTCGAGAAGCCGTACAACGCGCCGAACGTGAAGCCCGAGTAGTTCGCGCTCTGGAACTTCACCGAGTTGTTGATGCGGCTCGACGTGAGCTGGTCGATGTCGTTCACGTGGTACGCGTAGTTGCCCGCGACCGTGTTGCCGCCCGTCGAGTAGTTCGAGCCGAGGATATCGGTCGAGAACGAGTACTGACGGCCGAACGTGACCGTGCCGTATTGCGACTGGCTCAGGCCGACGTAGGCCTGACGGCCGAAGATCGCGCCGCCCTGGCCGATCGTGCCGTTGCCGCTGTTGAAGCCGTTTTCGAGCACGAAGATCGCCTTCAGGCCGCCACCGAGGTCTTCGGTGCCGCGCAGGCCCCAACGGCTGCCCTGGGCAACGCCGTCGTCGTACTTGAACAGCTTGCTGCTGCCGCCCGTCGCGTTCTTGCTGTGGTTCACGTAGCTGATACCGGCGTCGATGACGCCGTACAGGGTCACGCTGCTTTGCGCGTGCGCCGCGCCAGCCGTTGCTGCGAGGATGGCGATGGTCAACAGTTTCTTGTTCAAAGGATTCTCCGAGCGAATAAATGGCGTGTCCAGTTGCGGTTCCGGCGCACTCTATGGGCGCTTTCACGGACCGGCGGCAACTTTATCGGCGGGCCACGTAATGAATATGACAGCGACTGTCATATGAAGAATGTGTGGTGCCGATGCGACACTGAATTCTGCCCGGTTGCATAGTCCGGAGTTATACCGATTCCGGCTGTCATTTGACCCGGCCCCGGAATATGCACATGAAATAAGCTTGGTTGGTGCTGTTCGGGCCCCGTGCCACGATCCGTGCTCCAACAAACCACACGGGACAAGAGGACACCACATGCGACGTTCGATCCTGACCGGCCTCGGCGCACTCGCCGCGGCGCTGGCATTCGCGGCGCCCGGCGCGCACGCCGACCCGCAAACGCTGAAGATCGGCACGATGAGCGGCCCCGACGCGCAAATCTGGACCGAAGTGACGAAGGTGGCCGCGCGCGAAGGCCTCGCGATCAAGGTCATCGAATTCAACGACTACGTGCAGCCGAACGCGGCGCTCGATTCCGGCGATCTCGACGCGAACGGCTTCCAGCACCAGCCGTTCCTCGACAGCCAGATCAAGCAGCGCGGTTACAAGATCGTCAACGTCGGGCTGACCTACACGGCGCCGATGGGCTTCTATTCGAAAAAGATCAAGTCGCTGAAGGACTTGCCGGCGGGCGCGAAGGTCGGAATCCAGAACGATCCGTCGAACGGCAACCGCGCGCTGCTGCTGCTGCAGAAATACGGGGTGATCAAGCTGAAGCCCGGCGCCGGCGCGAACGGTGTGAACGCGACGCCGCTCGACGTCGCCGAGAATCCGAAGAAGATCAGGATCGTCGAACTCGACTCCGCACAGTTGCCGCGCGCGCTGCCCGATCTCGATGCTGCGTCGATCAACACCGACTACGCGGTGAAGGCGGGGCTCACGCCGGCGAAGGACGCGATCGCGATCGAGGATCTGCGCGGGCCGTACGCGAACCTGATTGCGGTGCGCGCGCAGGACAAGGACAAGCCGTGGGTGAAGAAGCTCGTCGCGGCCTATGAATCGGACGACGTGCGCAAGTTCATCGACCAGAAGTTCGGCGGCGCGATCGTGCCGGCGTTCTGAACGTTCACGCGTGCTGCCGCCCGGCGCGAATCGCCGGGCAGGCCGGAAAGCAAATCGCCCGCGCAAGCGGGCGATTTCGTTGGTGCGAGTTGGTGCGCATCGATGCGCGCCGTCACCCGGCGCGCGGGCCGATCGCTCAGGCCGACAGCAGCGAACCCGTGCGGATCGCGGTCGCGCCGGCAATCCGCGCGACTTCCATGCCGGCCGTCGCGAAGCGCACGATCTGGCGCGCGTACAGCACGCCCGACACGCTGCTCTTCAGCGTAACGACGCGATCGGTCAGCGGGTCGACGATGTCGGCCACTTCCTGGCCGGCCTCGATCCACGCGCCGACCGGCGTGCGGAACACGATCACGCCCGACACGGGCGCGACGAGCGGATCGGTGCCCGCGAGCGGCGTGGCCGGATGCGCGAGCGGCGGCAGCGGCGCCGGCGTGCCGTCGACGACGCCGCGCTCGGTCAGGTATTCGACGATCGCCTGAGCGTCTTTTTCGGCCAATTCGTAGGACACGTCGCGTTCGCTGCGCAGTTCCACCGTGACGGAAATCGCGCCGTTCGGGATCGGGAAGCGGTCGCCGAAACGGTTGCGCAGATCCGACCAGCAGAAGCTGTGGATCTCGTCGAACGGGTTGCCGACCGAATTCAGCGCGAGCAGCGACGCCTGCGCGTCGAGATAGCGCGACAGCGGCTCGACGTCAGGCCACAGATCGGGATTCGTGTAGAGGTGCATCACCGCATCGCTGTCGCAGTGCAGGTCGAGCACGATATCGGCGTCGAACGACAGCTTCTGCAGCGCGAGGCGCTGCGAGTCGAGCTCGGTGCGCGGCTTCTGCTCGTCGAGCGCTTCGCGCATCGCGGCGCGTACGGCGGCGAGGTTGCGCTGCGCGTCGTTCGTGAGCCGGCTTTCGACACGCGGCAGCACGAGCGCCGCGAGATCGTAGAAATTGCGGTTGAAGTTCTGCATCGAGCCCAGTTCGAAGCGGCCGAGGTGATCGCCGAACAGGTGTTGCGACAGGCCGATCGGGTTCGGTACGGGCACGATGACGATCTCGCCGCGCAGCTTGCCGGCCGTCTCGAGCGCGGCGATCTTGCGGCGCAGCAGCGTGGCGACCAGCATGCCGGGCAGTTCGTCCGCGTGCAGCGACGACTGGATGTAGATCTTCTTGCCGCCGCGCGGGCCGTAGTGGAAGCTCGTGATCTGGCGTTCGGTGCCGACGGCGGGGGAAATCAGCGGATGGGTCTGCGTTTGCATGATGGGGGGATTGCGGCGCAGCCGCGAAGGATCCGGTGTGCGTGGAAGACTGATTGTACGTTGCCTGCGTCGCCGCCATCAAACCGGTACCCGAGCATGCTGTTTTCCGTTGAGAATCATCGGGTTGGCGCGGAAAAAATAATGTTGCCGCCGCCGCCGCGCGCGCAAAAAAAACGGGCTCCTTGCGGAGCCCGTTTGCGCGGATGCGAATCGCGCGCCTGGCTGGGTTATTACTTGCCGTAGACGTCGAAATCGAAGTACTTCTTCGCGATCTTCGCGTACGTGCCGTCCTTGCGCATGCCGGCGATCGCGCCGTCGATCTTCGCCTTCAGGTCGGTGTCTTCCTTGCGCAGGCCGATGCCGGCGCCGTTGCCGAGCGTCTTCGGATCGTCGATATCCTTGCCGGCGAAATCGAAGTTCGCGCCGCGCGGCGTCTTCAGGAAGCCGATCTCGGCTTGCACCGCGTCCTGCAGCGCGCCGTCGAGACGGCCGGAGATCAGGTCGGCGTAGACCTGGTCCTGGTTCTGGTAAGGCACGACGTTTACGCCCTTCGACGCCCAGTAGGTCTTCGCATAGGTTTCCTGGATCGTGCCCTGCTCGACGCCGACCGACTTGCCCTTCAGCGATTCGGCGGTCGGCATCAGGCCGGTGCCCTTCTTCGTGACGAGGCGCGTCGGCGTGTTGAACAGCTTCGCGGAGAACGCGATCTGTTCCTCACGTGCCGGGGTCATCGACATCGACGACAGCACGCCGTCGAACTTGCGGGCCTTCAGCGCGGGGATCATCCCGTCGAAGTCGTTTTCAATCCACACGCACTTCGCGTTCATGCGGCGGCAGATTTCGTTGCCGAGGTCGACGTCGAAGCCGACCACCTTGCCGTCAGCGCCTTTCGATTCGAAAGGCGGGTAGCTTGCGTCGACGCCGAACCGCACGGTCGACCAGTCCTTCGCGTAGGCGCTGCCGGCTGATACGGCGAGCAGGGCAACGGTCACAGCCGCAAGAATCTTTTTCACTCGGTGACTCCTCGTTTTGTTCGATGGGTGCGCGGTTGTGCCGCGCCGTAAGCCTTCGGCCCGGCGCGGCTTCGCGTCGGACTGTCCGTTTCGCCCGCCCGATGCGGGCGCGCGACGTGCGCAAGATTATCAAGACAAAATACCGGCAGGGCGCCTAGGACAAGCCCCGATACCGGGCCGGGCGGCGGTGCGCCGGGGGCGCACGACCGTTTCAGACACAGGAACGATTCAGCCGAGCGTTTCGTTGACCGCGCGCTGCAGGCACGTGACGAATTGCGATACGGCGGGCGTGGGCAGCAGGTCGCGCCGCGCGATGATCGACAGGTCGAAGCGCGGCATGCTTTCGTCGAGCTCGGCCGTGCGGATGCCGAGCGGCGCGACCATCGCGGCGAGCGGGCGCGTGAAGCAGCCGATCACGTCCGAGCCCGCGACGAGCCCGAGCGTCACCGCGAACGACATCGGCGATCTCAGCAACCGCTTCGGCAGCGGCAGCCCGCGCGCCTCGAACATCCCGACCATCACGCTGTGCGGAAACTGCTCGGCGCCGACGGTGACGATCCACTCGGCGTCGAGCAGTTCCTCTAATCGGCGCGCATGCGCGAGCGGGTGGCCTTCGCGCATCACGATGGTGAACTCGGTCGACAACAGCGGCGATTGCGTGAGATCGCGGTCGAGCGCGGGCACATGGTGCATCGCAGCGATGTCGAGCGTGCCGTTGCGCAACTGCGCGAGCGCGTCGGGCACCGTCACTTCCACGAGATGCAGGCTCACGTTCGGCATCGACCGGCGGAAGGCCGTCACCGCGTGCGGCAGCGCCGTCAGCGCGATCGACGGCATCGTGCCGACCGCGACGCGCCCCGACATCTCGCCTTTCACCTGCTCGACGGCCTCGACCGTGCGGCGGATGTCGCCGAGCAACTGCTCGGCGCGCGGCAGCAGCGCATGGCCGCAGGCGGTCAGCTCGACGCCGCGCACGCTGCGCGCGAGCAGCTCCGCGTTGAGCGCCGTTTCGAGTTCGCGGATCGTGTGCGTGATCGCGGGCTGCGTGACGCCGAGTTCGCGGGCGGCGGCGCGCAGGCTCTTGAGATGCGCGGCGGAGACGAACGCCTGGAGTTGCGCCATGTTCAGGGGGTTGCGGATGCGGGTCATCGATCGGGTCCGGTTGGCGCGAAAGGGTGGCGGGCGAGGTGGGGCGGCGAGGCTGCGAACGTCACGCGCCGGACCGCGCGCGGAACGCCTGACGATACCGCTGCGGCGACGTGCCGACGATACGCGCGAACCGCTCGCGAAACGCGGTGACCGAACCGAACCCGGCCTCCGTCGCGACATGCTCGATCGACAGCGCCGTGACTTCCAGCAACTGCTGCGCATGCCTGACGCGCGCGGTCTGCAGCCATTGCCGCGGCGACGTGCCCGTCTGCTCCTGGAAGCGCCGCGTCAGCGTGCGCACGCTCGTCGACGCCTTGCGGGCCATCGCGTCGAGCGTGAGCGGCTTGTGCAGGTTTGCCTGCAGCCAGTCCATCAGGCTTTGCAGCCCGTCGGTGCCGGTCGGCCGTTCCGGCGCGATGAACTGCGCCTGCCCGCCTTCCCGGACGCGCGGCGCCACCGCGCAGCGTGCGGCGTCGACGGCGACCGCCGCACCGTAGTCGGCCTGGATCATGTGCAGGCAAAGATCGAGGCCGGCCGCCGCGCCGGCCGACGTCAGGATCTGCCCGTTGTCGACGAACAGCACGTTCGGGTCGACCGCGACGTTCGGGTAGCGGCGCGCGAGTTCGCCGGCCGCGAGCCAGTGCGTCGTCGCGCGCAGGCCGTCGAGCAGCCCGGCTTCCGCGAGTACGAACGCGCCGCTGCAGATCGACGCGATCCGGCAACCGCGTGCGGCCGCGTCGCGCAGTGCCGCGATTACGCGGCGCGACGTGGGTGCGAGCGGCACGGACGTACCGGGGACGACGATCGTATCGGCGTCGGCCAGCGCGTCGAGACGAAACGGGGGCCGCAGTTCGAACAGGTCGCCGGCGACGCGCGGATGCTCGCTGCACACGCGCACGCGGTACGCGTGCGCGACGTCGGGCGAACGCACGCGCGCGAACGTGTCGCATGCGACACCCAGATCGAACGGGACGACATCGGGCAAAGCGAGAACGGCGACCGTATGCATGGTGTTCGAGGTCTTGGCCAGAATCCGTTTAAAGCTGGCATTTTAGCCAATGGATCAGAGCGGCACCACACGCGACAATCGCCGCTGACCAATCTGGAGACCTGTCGATGAAGCAAGACGATCGCAATGCGTTGCGGAACCTGCAATACCTGTCGTTGCTGGAGGCGACCACGCTCGTCGTGCTGGTGTGCGTCGCCGTGCCGCTCAAGCATCTGGCCGGTTATCCCGTCGCGGTATCGATCATGGGCCCGATTCACGGCATCGCTTTCGCGATGTACGTGTGGGCGGTCGTCGGCACCGCGTCGAGCGGGCTGTGGAGCAAGGGCGAAGTCGTGCGGCTCGTGCTGTCGGCCGTCGTGCCGTTTGCGGGGCTGGCGAGCGCCGGATGGATCGCGCGCAGGAGGCATGCGCGATGATCTACCTGGTGCTCAAGGCCGTGCATGTCGTCGCCGTCGTCACGTTCGTCGGCGGGTTGCTGATGCTGTCCGTCGGCGTCCGTATCGCCAACCTCGCCGTGCATCGCGCGGTGCGGCGCTGGGATCGCGCGGTGACGGCGCCGGCGCTCGCGCTCGTCTGGATCACGGGAATCGCGATCGCGCTGAGCGGACACTGGTTCGGCGCGGCGTGGCTGTCGGTGAAGCTCGTGGTCGTCGTCGCGCTGTCGGCGCTGCACGGGATCCTGGCCGGCACGCTGCGGCGCATGGAGCGCGACGATCTCGTCGTCGTGCCGGCGCCATGGCTCGGGCACGCAACGGGCGCTGTCGTGGTCGCGACGGGGATCGTCGTCGCGCTGGTCGTGATCAAGCCGTTTTGATGCGTCGACCTACGCCAGTGCCATTTCGACCGCCGCCAGCGTGCGGCGCCGGATCCAGCCGCTCCCCAGCCGGATCGCGAGCCAATACGGCGTGAACAGCCACCGCGTCCGTGCGGTCGGGCAGTGGATGAAGGTTTCGGTGCGCAGGATATGCGTACCCGATGCCCGCCCCACGACCTCGAACCGGAGCACCAGCTTCGCGTCGCGCGGGTCGTCGTGCCGCACGAAGGCCGTTGCGTCGGCGATGGCGCGCACGTCGGGCGTCGGGCGCCAGAAGCGTCCGACGAGGCCGAGCGACAGCGACGTGTCGTCGCGATGGAGCAGCGTGAACGTGTCGAAGCCGAAGCGCGCGCGTTCGCTTCGGGCCGACCCGTTGCGGAGCGCGCCGACGACCGCCGCCGGGAATTCGCGCACCATGAGCAGTGCGTCGACGACCGGATCGGCGCGCATGTCGAGCGATGCGACGGCGTCGATGATGCGCGCGGGCGGCGCGCCGATCGGCTGCGATTCATGCACTTCGTGGAAGCCGAACGACGGAATGAACGGCGGCTTGCGCGCCGAGGTCCGGGTGCTCGATTCGGAGACGATGCCGAGCGCGTTCATGGCGGCTCCTGAAGGTAAACCGCGATCGTAGCACCGGGTGCGGATTCACGTCGCGCCGCTTCCGCGATGCGCGCCGCACCCGCAAAAAAAGCCTGGAAACTTGCGTTCCCAGGCTTGGAGACCATCAACGATGATGGTGGAGGAGACGTTGTCGTCCCGATGCGCGCCGCCCTTCTGCAGGCGACGTCGCGCATGACCCGCGGTCAGATCGCCCAGCCGCCGAGATAGAAGGTGACGAGTACGGCTGCGATGAGCACGGTGCCGACATTGAGCTTGCGGAATTCGCCGCTGGCAAGGCGGCCGATCACGAGCGTCGAGAAGCCGAGCATGATGCCCGTCACGATGTTCGCGGTCAGCACGATGAACACGGCGCACACGAGGCCCGACATCGCGTCGACCATGTCGTCCATGTGCAGCTTGCTCACGCTGCCGAGCATCAGCAGGCCGACGTACATCAGCGCGGGCGCCGTGGCGTACGACGGCACGAGGCCCGCGAGCGGCGAGAAGAACATCACGACGAGGAACAGCAGGCCGACCACGGCTGCCGCGAGGCCCGTCTTCGCGCCGGCGGCCACGCCGACGCTCGACTCGATGTAGGCCGCCGCCGGCGCGCCGCCGAGGAAACCGGAGAAGATCGAGCTGAGCGAATCGGCGGTCAGCGCGCGGCCGCCGTTGATGATGCGGCCGTTCTCGTCGAGCTGGCCGGCCTGCCCGGCGACCGCGCGGATCGTGCCGGTCGCGTCGAACACGGCGGTCATCACCAGCGCCAGCACGCTCGGCAGCACGGCCATCGACAGCGCGCCCTTGATGTCCATCGCGCCGATCAGCGACGCATGGCCCGGTGCGCTCAGCGACGGCAGCGCGAAGATGCCGTGGTACTTCACGGCCGGATCGAACACGAGGCCGAACAGCGAGATTGCGACCACGACGAGCAGGATGCCGCCCGGCACGCGACGCTTTTCGAGACCGAAGATCGCGGCGAGGCCGACGACCGACATGATGACCGGGAACGCGGTGATCTGGCCGAGCGAGACCGGCAGGCCGGCGCCCGGGTTCTTGATCACGAGGCCGACGTCGTTCGATGCGATCAGCAGCAGGAACAGGCCGATGCCGATACCCGTGCCGTGCGCGACGCCCGCGGGCAGGTTGCGCAGGATCCACGAGCGCACGCCGGTGACCGAGATGCCCGTGAACACGAGGCCCATCAGGAACACGGCGCCGAGCGCGACGGTCGGATGCAGCCCCTTGCCGAGCACGAGGCCGAACGCGGTGAACGCGGTCAGCGAGATTGCGCAGCCGATCGCGATCGGCAGCTTCGCCCACAGGCCCATCAACAACGAACCGAACGCGGTGGTGAGGCAGACCGCGACGAATACCGCGCTGGTGTCGAAGCCCGCCTTGCCGAACATGCCGGGCACGACGAACACCGAATAGACCATCGCGAGGAAGGTCGTAACACCGGCGACGATCTCGCGACGCTGCGTACTGCCGCGCGACGAAATGTCGAAGTACCGGTCGATGACTCCCTTGGTGCCAAAGTCCGTTTCTTCCGCGCCGACGCCGACCGTCGGCTGCACCGGGGTATCACTCATGAGCTTGCTCCTTTATCAGCATGCTGAAACGGCCCGTAGCGAACCGTCGTCAGGGTGTCTCGAATCTAGTTGGGATTATCGGCAACGTCGTGGGGACGAATGACGCGTGATCCGTGTCGTCCTGCGCGAATCGAAACGATCGCGAGTGTGTCGCGTCGTACGACGCGTTGTGTTGTCGACCCCGTCACGTGTGCTTTGCCGTAGCGAAGGTTAGGCGAACCGCTCATCACGTCCCATTGGGGGAAGAGCATGCAGCGCATGTCGCAGCGCTTATATCGGCGTGAAACGGGACTCCGTCGCGACGAAACGCGTGTATACGCCTAGTTCGAATTCGTTAAGGCGACTATTTGAATGCGGGGTCGGCAGGCAGGGCGGAAGCGGGTGATGCATCGAATATTACGAATTTCTTTCATTGCGGCTGTTGAGGCTGGTGGAAGCGGCTGTGCATGCGGTGATTCGCCGCCGCGCGCAACCTGCATTCGGACGGTACGGCGCGTTGCGCGTGTGCCGTTCGCGTGCTCGTCCCGGCTTCAATCGTGCGCGAGACGCTCGAGATACGCGCAGAACATGTCGGCCATGGCCGCCGAGTACGCGTCGATTTCTCCGGGCGTGCGCTCGCTTTCCGAAAACGCCTTGCCTGCCGTGGCGAGCGTCGTCGTGATCAGGTCGCACGCGAGTGCGCGCGTGGCGTCCGGCGTATCGGGCAGCGCCTCCCGCATGAACGTGTGGAAGATGCGGTTGCCCGCCGCCTTCGCTTCCTGCGCCTCGGGCGCGTCGCGATAGAGCGGCGCGGCGTCGTCGAGCGCGATGCGCATCCGCGCCTCGTCGCATTCCGAACGGATGAACGCGTGGACAGCCGTGCGCAGCCGTTCGGGCGGCGTTTTTTGCGCGTCCTCCAGCATTCCGCGCAGCATCTCGGCCGTCTGCCGCCATTCGTCGTGCTGGAGCCGGAACAGCACAGCCGCCTTGTTCGGGAAGTACTGGTAAAGCGAGCCGACACTCACGCCGGCCCGCTCGGCAACCCGCGCCATCGTGAAGCGCTGCGCGCCAACGCTTGCCAAAACCTGAACAGCGGCCTGCAGCACGTCCTCGACGAGACGGGTCGAGCGGGCCTGCCGAGACTGTTTGCGCGTGGCGATCCGGGCGTTTCGGCGGTCGGTCATGAGCGGTTTGCCAATGCGAATAGTAAAACCTGAATAGTTCGTCATATTCTAATCGGGTGCAACGACGCACTCAACCCGATACCGGAGATTCGCATGAGCACCCTGATTCTCGACCCGCTGGCTTCGCTGCTGGCGCGCCTGTTCGACGAAGCCGACGCATCGTCGCCCGCGACGAGCCCGGATTTCGCCGACCTGTCGCACGACGAGCATGCGCGGCTGATGCGCAGCAAGACCGACTACGCCGATTTCTATGCACGCCTGAAGGACTATCCACTTGCCGTGTCGCGCGAGACGGGCACGCTGCTGTACATGCTCGCGCGCAGCGGCGGCGCGCGGGCGATCGTCGAATTCGGCACGTCGTTCGGCATTTCGACGCTGCATCTCGCGGCCGCGCTGCGCGATAACGGCGGCGGCCGGTTGATCACGAGCGAGTTCGAGCCGTCGAAGGTCGTGCGCGCGCGGGCGAACCTGGCCGCGGCCGGGCTCGCCGATCTCGTGGAGATTCGCGAGGGCGATGCGCTGCGCACGCTGGCCGCCGATCTTCCGGAAACAGTCGATCTGCTGCTGCTCGACGGCGCGAAGGCGCTGTATCCCGAGATACTCGCGCGAGTCGAACCGCGGCTGCGGCCGGGCGCGTTCGTCGTTGCCGACAACGCGGAATACAGCCCCGACTACCTCGCTTACGTGCGCGCGCCGGAAAACGGCTACCTGTCGGTGCCGTTCGGCGGCGATGTCGAGCTGTCGATGCGGATCGGCTGAGCGCGTCGTAACCGGAACGATGGTGCGGATGATTTCACGTATCCGTGCCTAAAAAAAAGGATAACTGATCAATCGAAGCTTGATGACAAGTGCCGGGTGGAGCGCGGCGCTTCGGGCGCCGCACACGTCACCGCGCGTCACTTCAGGAATACATATCGCGCAAAGTACGGGAAGCGGCCGATCGCATGCTCGGTCGCGCACGTCGCGGCCGGTGGCATGCCGCCCGACGTGTCGAGCCGCTGCACGAAGCGCACGCCGGCCAGCGTGCCCGTTGCGGCCGGCGTCGCCGCGAGCAGCAGTTGCGCAATGCTGCCCGGGTGCGTGCTCGGCGCTTCCGCGAGTTTCTTGCCGGTAATGCGGCTGCCGTCGAGCGCTTCCCACGACGGCCCCGCGCCGTGCCGGACGACGAGCGTGCCGCCGGCGTCGAACAGCATCGCCTCCGGGCGCTGGAAGGCCCACGCGAGCCGATGTTCATTGTCGTATTCGCACGTGTAGATCTGCACGCCGGTCGCGGTGGTCGACAGCACGGGCGTCGCCGGCCCGGATGGCGCGAGGCCGGCTGCCTCGTCGGCGTACGCCGGCGCGGCACAGGTCGCGAATGAAAGGCCGGCCGCGATGGCCAGCAGCATGTCGCGTTTCAGGGAGCGGCTTGGCATGGCGGGGCGTCCTTTCAGGTCAGGTGACGGTCGTGCGGAGTCGATCCTGTAAACGCTAGACGCCGATTGCGCAGGCTGCAATTCGGAAATGACAATCGCGGCAATAGTTGCCGCGATTGTCGAGGGCACGGCCGGCTGGCCGCGAACGGGTCGATCGAGGGGGCGGTGCGCTTAGTCCCACTGCGGCGCGAGGCCGGCCGGGTCGACTTCGCGGCCGTTGCGTTCGAGCGCGGCGATCTGCGCCATGTCTGCGTCGGTCAGGCGCAGCGTCTGTGCGAGCAGGTTGCTCGCGAGGTTCTCGCGCTTCGTCGACGACGGAATCACCGAGTAGCCAAGCCGCAGCGCCCACGCGAGTGCGACCTGCGCGGGCGTCGCGTCGTGACGTTGCGCGATCGCGCCGATCACCGGATCGCCGAGCACCTTGCCGTACGCGAGCGTCATGTACGACGTCACGTGGATGCCTGCGCCGTTCAGGAACTCGACCAGCTTGCGGTTCTGCAGGTACGGGCTCAGTTCGATCTGGTTCGTTGCGATCGCATCCTTGCCGACGGCCGCGATCGCTTCCTTCGTCAGTTCGATGCTGAAGTTCGAGATGCCGATCTGGCGCGTCAGGCCCTTCGCCTTCGCGTCGGCGAGCGCGGTCATGAACGCGTCGATCGACACGCCGTTGCCCGGGGCCGGCCAGTGGATCAGCGTCAGGTCGACATGGTCGGTGCGCAGCTTGCGCAGGCTCTCTTCGAGGCTCGGCACGAGCTTTTCCGGCGCGTAGTTGTCGGCCCAGATCTTGGTGGTCAGGAACAGGTCGTCACGACGCACGCCCGATGCTGCGATCGCTTCGCCGACTTCGGCTTCGTTGCCGTAGATTTGCGCGGTGTCGATCGCGCGGTAGCCGGCTTCGAGGCCGTTGCGGACCGAGTCGATGACAACCTGGCCTTGCAGGCGGAAGGTGCCGAGGCCGAATGCAGGAATCTTGCTCATCGTGTGCTCCTGGGAATGAAGGGATCGGCGTGATCGTGAGACCGATTGTGGCCGTCGGAGCGGATGCGATAAACGCCATCACGAGACAAAAATAATTGAATTAAAATCAAGAATCGATGCATCGGACGACATTTCGATGAAACGAACGGGGCGTCGCACCGAGGCGTTGCTCTTGCGCGAAAACTGTCCTATAACCCGGAATGTCTTGATTCAGGGTCAACAATGAAAGTCACGCTCGACGAACTCCAGGCCTTTGCCGCCGTGGTCGACACCGGTTCGATTACCGCTGCCGCGCAGCAGCTCGACCTCACCGTGTCGGCGGCGAGCCGCACGCTCGCGCGGCTCGAGGAGAAGCTGAAGACCACGCTGCTGCGCCGGACCACGCGCCGGCTCGAACTGACCGAGGAGGGGCGCGCGTTCCTGCAAGACGCGCGCGCGATCATCGAATCGGTCGAGAACGCCGAGGAGCAGATGCTCGCGCGGCGCGAGATGCCGTCGGGGCGGCTGCGCGTCGATGCCGCGACGCCGTTCATGCTGCACGTGATCGTGCCGCTCGTGCGCGGCTATCGTGAGCGCTTCCCGAAGGTCGAGCTGGAACTGAACAGCAACGAAGGGATCATCGACTTGCTGGAGCGGCGCACCGACGTTGCGATCCGGATCGGCCGCCTGAAGGATTCGACGTTGCACAGCCGGAAGATCGGGACCAGCCGGCTGCGCATTCTGGCGAGTCCGGCGTATCTCGACGCGCACGGCCAGCCGCGCAAGGTCGACGATCTCGGCAAGCACACGCTGATCGGCTTCACGCAACCCGAATCGCTGAACGTATGGCCGGTGCTCGGCGCGGATAGCGAGCCGTACCGCATCGAGCCGGACATCTGGTCGTCGAATGGCGAGACCGTCAGGCAACTCGCGCTGGAAGGGGCGGGCATCGCGTGCCTGTCGGATTTCATGACCGCGCAGGATCGCGAAAGCGGGCGGCTCACGCAGCTGTTCGCTCGCCAGACGCTGGACGTGCAGCAGCCGATCCATGCCGTGTACTACCGGAACACCGCGATTTCGTCGCGGATCGCGTCGTTTGTCGACTACCTGATCGAGGTGCTGGGCGGCGGCAGCGGCAACGAGGCGCCGGCGCGGCGCAAGGCCGCGTGGATGGAGCCGCTGTAGCGGCGGCAGGCCTGTAGCGAAAGCGGGGCCGGCGCGCCCCGTGTGGCCCGGCGTGCCGCGCGGCGGCACGCCGTCGTGCTGCGGTTACGCCTCTTCGGGCCAGGACATGCCGTCGCGCGCGAGCAGCGCCGACGAGGCCGCGGGCCCGAACGTGCCGGCCGTGTACAGGCGCGGCCGGTCGCCGAGCTGCTTCCAGCCGTCGAGGATCGGCTCGACCCACGACCAGGCGGCTTCGAGCTCGTCGCGGCGCATGAAATGCGTGAGACGGCCGCGGATCACGTCGATCAGCAGCCGTTCGTACGCTTCCGCGCGCCGCTCCGGAATCGCCTGCTGCAGGTCGAGGTTCAGGCTCACGGGCACCATGTTCATCCCGCTGCCCGGTTCCTTCGCGAGCATCTGCAGCTGGATCGACTCTTCCGGCTGGAGCTGGATCACGAGGCGGTTGCTGTAGTGGCGCGGGCCGGTCGGGATGATCGAGAACGGCATGTCCGCGAACTCGATCACGATTTCCGACTGGCGGCGCTGCAGCCGCTTGCCCGTGCGCAGGAAGAACGGCACGTTCGCCCAGCGCCAGTTGTTGATGTGCGCGCGCAGCGCGACGAAGGTTTCCGCACGGCTGTCCGCCGGCACGTTGTCTTCCTCGAGATAGCCCTTGACCGGCTGGCCGTCGACCGCGCCGGCCGTGTACTGGCCGCGCACCGTATCGCGCGCGACGTCCGACAGCGCCATCGGCCGCAGCGAGCGCAGCACCTTCAGCTTCTCGTCGCGCACCGCGTCCGGGTCGAGCGACACGGGTGGCTCCATCGCGACGATGCACAGCAGCTGCAGCAGGTGGTTCTGCACCATGTCGCGCAGCGCGCCGGTATGGTCGTAGAAGCCCGCGCGGCTGCCGACGCCGACCGTCTCCGCCACCGTGATCTGCACGCTGCGGATGCTCGGCGCCTGCCACAGCGGCCCGAAGATCGGGTTGCCGAAGCGCAGCACCATCAGGTTCTGCACGGTTTCCTTGCCGAGATAGTGGTCGATCCGATAGATCTGCGATTCCTCGAAGTGCTTGCCGACCGCATCGTTGATCGCCTTCGCGGACGCGAGATCGTGGCCGAGCGGTTTTTCCAGCACGACGCGCGAGCGCGCATCGACGAGGTGCGCGGCCGACAGGTTGTCGCAGATGGTGGTGAACAGCTCCGGCGACGTCGACAGGTAGAACACATGGATCGCGTCGCCGCGCGCCGCTTCGGCGAGCCGTGCGTAGTCTTCCGGCGCGTTCACGTCGATCAGCACGTACTTGAACAGGTCGAGGAAACGGCTCCACGCGTCGGCGTTGAACGCCTTTTCGTCGATGAACGGGCGCGACTGCTCGTCCATGAACTTGCGATAGCCGTCGATGCCCCAGTCGCGGCGGCCGACGGCGATGATGCGCGTCTCGGGCGGAAGGTTGCAGTGCAGGTGCGCCATGTACAGCGCGGGCAACAGCTTGCGGGCGGCCAGGTCGCCGCCGCCGCCGAAGATGATCATGTCGACGGGCCGGTCGGCCGCGGTGTGGGTAGGCTGATTCGTCATGAGTGGTTCGCGGTTTGAAACGGGGAACGTGAAACGAACGTCGAAGGCATCGGGCGCCGGATCGCCGGCGCCGGTACGGCAAAACGATAATAGTGCACGGTTTTGATGGATTGCGTATGCGTTCCCCCAGGATGTAACAGGGCTTGCATTGCCTGGGCCGGCACGACTATGATTGAGCACTCACTCATTAAAGGAATCGAACGTGGCCCGACCGCGCAGTCCCGACAAGCACGAAGCCATCCTCGCCGCCGCGGCCCGTGCGCTCGCCGAGGACGGCGCGACCGCGACGACCGCGCGCATCGCGCGGCTCGCCGGCGTGGCGGAAGGCACGGTGTTCACCTATTTCGAGACCAAGGATGCATTGCTGAACGCGCTATACCTGAGCCTGAAGGCCGGGATGCGCGAAGCGATGATGGCCGGGTTTCCGGAGGGCGCGCCGGTCGAGCAGGCCGTGCGGCATGCGTGGAACGGCTATGTGTCGTGGGGTGTCGAGAATCCGGACGGGCGGCGTGCGCTGCAGCAACTCGGCGTGAGCGGGCGCATCGACGACGCGCATCGCGCAGCCGGCGCCGAAGGCTTCGGCGGGATCAGCGCGCTGCTGCGGCCGCAGGTCGCCGCGTCGGGCGGGCTGAAACTCGACGAAGCCCATGCGTTCTGCGCGGCGCTGTTTACGTCGATCGCGGAAACGGCGATGGAGTCGATCGCGCGCGATCCGGCGCGGGCCGATGCGTACCGGGAAGCCGGGTTTCGCGCGTTATGGGCGGTGCTGCACGCGGTGTGAGCGTGACGCGAACGATGTGACGGAAGGGTTGGCCGTCGTGACGGCATAGGTGGTGCGCGTGCCGCCCGACGGAAGGCAGGACGGTTTCAGGCAGGGCGAAGCATCGCGCGAATCATCGATGCATCGTTAATATTAATGAGTGAGTAATCATTCATTTTGGTGGTTTCATCTTTTCAAGGAGCAGGAAAATGTCGAAAGTCTGGCTGGTAACAGGGGCCGCACGCGGCCTGGGGCGAGCGATTTCGGAAGCCGTGCTGGCGGCGGGCGACCGGCTGGTGGCCGGCGCGCGCGATCCCGCGCGGCTGGCCGATCTCGCGGCGCGTTATGGCGACCGGCTGCTGCCGGTCGCGCTCGACGTCACCGACGAAGCGGCGGCCGCACAGGCCGTCGCGGCGGCGCGCGAAGCGTTCGGCCGCATCGACGTGCTGGTGAACAACGCGGGTTACGGCCATACGGCGCCGTTCGAACAGATGGACGCCGATGATTTCCGCGACCAGATCGAAACGAACCTGTTCGGCGTGATCAACCTGACGCGCGCGGTGCTGCCGACGATGCGTGCGCAGCGCGCGGGGCACATCTTCCAGGTGTCGTCGGTGGGCGGGCGCACGTCGACGCCCGGCCTGTCCGCGTATCAGGCAGCGAAGTGGGCGGTCGGCGGGTTCAGCGATGTGCTGTCGAAGGAGGTCGCGCCGTTCGGCGTGCGCGTCTGCACGCTCGAACCGGGCGGGATGCGCACCGAATGGGCCGCGCAGGCGAAGCGCGGCAGCGACGGCATGCTGCCCGACTATCAGCCGTCGGTCGGGAAGATTCTCGACCTGTTCGGCGCGTACGGTGGCCACGAGGTCGGCGATCCCGCACGGATCGCGAAGTTGATCGTCGAGCTGTCGCGGCGCGACGACGTGCCGATGCGCTTGCTGCTCGGCGGCGATGCGCTGTTCGTCTGCGAGCAGGCGGAGACACAGCGCGCGGAAGAGGCCGCGCGGTGGCGGGACGCGACGCTGTCCACGCAGTTTCCGGATGCGAAGCTGCCGGACGGGCTGGAAGCGTTGAAGGGAATCGAGTGAACGAACGCGGTCGTTCGTCGCCGCCGGCCATATACGCGGCGGCGACGGACCGCGTTCGGCCGCCCCGTACTAACCCTGATTAAAAAATCTTATCGCGGTGAAAAATTCCGCATCTTATTGAACCGATATCGGCTCGATATAGTGGCTCGCTTTCCCGCACGCGCCCCTGCGTGTGCAGACAAACAGCAGGAGCCCCTTGATGACCAGCGATACCCGATTCACCGAAATCGAGGATCTGATGCCCGCCGCCGGCGGGCTGCGCGAGATCCGTCACCACATCCATCACCATCCCGAACTCGCGTACGAGGAACACGACACGGCCGCGCTCGTCGCGGACAAGCTCGAGCAATGGGGCTGGCAGGTGACGCGCGGGGTCGGCAAGACGGGTGTCGTCGGCACGCTGCGCGCGGGCGACGGCACTCGCAGCATCGGCATTCGCGCCGACATGGATGCGCTGCCGATCGTCGAGGCGACGGGCCTGCCGTATGCGAGCGGCACGCACGGCAAGATGCATGCGTGCGGCCACGACGGCCACACGACGATGCTGCTCGGCGCCGCGCAGCATCTCGCGAAGACGCGCAACTTCTCCGGCACCGTGCACCTGTATTTCCAGCCGGCGGAAGAGCACGGCGTCGACAGCGGCGCGAAGAAGATGATCGACGACGGCCTGTTCGAACGCTTCCCGTGCGACGCCGTGTTCGGCATGCACAACCATCCGGGCGCGGCGCCCGGCGTATTCCTCACGCGGCGCGGCCCGTTCATGTCGGCCGGCGACAAGGCGATCATCACGATCGAAGGCGTCGGCGGCCACGCGGCACGGCCGCACCTGACGGTCGACCCCGTCGTCGTCGCGGCGAGCATCGTGATGGCGTTGCAGACGATCGTCGCGCGCAACGTCGACCCCGCGCAGCCGGCGGTCGTCACGGTCGGCTCGATGCACGCGGGCACCGCGAACAACGTGATTCCGAACGGTGCGCGCCTCGACCTCAGCGTGCGCTCGTTCAGCCCCGATGTGCGCGCGCTGCTCAAGCGCCGGATCGTCGAGCTGGCCGAAACGCAGGCCGCGAGCTACGGCGCGAGTGCGCACGTCGAGTACATCGAAGGCTACCCGGTCGTCGTCAATACGGATGCCGAAACGGATTTTGCCGCGCAGGTCGCGCGCGAGCTCGTGGGCGATACACACGTGGTCGAGCAGACCGACCAACTGATGGGCAGCGAGGATTTCGCGTTCATGCTGCAGCAGCGGCCGGGCTCGTTCGTGCGGCTCGGCAACGGCGACGGTGAGGACGGCTGCATGGTGCACAACCCGAAATACGACTTCAACGACCGCAACCTGCCGATCGGCGCGGCGTTCTGGACGCGTCTCGTGGAGCGTTACCTGGGGCAGTGATCGCGGTGGCGGGCGGCCGGCGCTTCCGGCCGTATTGAGAGGAGACTAAAACGATGCAGAAAGACCATCTCGCGCTGCACCCCGCCTCGACGGGGGCCGCCGAAACCAGCGCGCCCGGCGCGCCCGCGGTCACGCGACGCGGCGCGATCGCGGCGGCCGTGATCGGCAACTGGCTGGAATTCTTCGATTTCACCGTATACGGCTTCTTCGCGGTGCTGATCGGCAAGCTGTTCTTCCCGTCGAGCGACCCGACCACGTCGCTGCTGCTGTCGGTCGCGACGTTCGCCGCCGGCTTCTTCACGCGGCCGCTCGGCAGCGTCGTGCTCGGCGTCTACGCGGATCGCAAGGGGCGCAAGGCCGCGCTGAACCTGACGATCATGCTGATGGCGCTCGGCACGGGCCTGATCGCGATCGCGCCGACGTATGCGCAGGCCGGCGTGGCCGCGCCGCTGCTCGTCGTGTTCGCGCGGCTGATGCAGGGCTTCTCGCAGGGCGGCGAATTCGGCGCGGCGACGTCGACGCTGCTCGAGCAGGGCGACAAGTCGCGCCGCGCGTTCCGCGCGAGCTGGCAGCTCGCGACGCAGGGCGGCGCCGCTCTGATGGGCTCGGGTTTTGCGGCGCTGCTGTCGAACACGATGACGAAGGATGCGCTGGAAAGCTGGGGCTGGCGGTTACCGTTCCTCGTCGGCGTGCTGATCGCGCCGGTTGGCATGTATTTGCGCCGCCGGCTCGCGGACGATGCGCCCGGCGACAGCCATCACGCGATCGAACGCGGCGTGCTGCACGAGCTGTTCTCGAAGCACACGCGCACGGTGCTGCTGTTGATGCTCACGGTGATGGGCGGCACGGTGTCGACCTACATCCTGACCTTCTACATGCCGACCTACGCGATCCACTCGCTTGGCCTGCCGATGAAGCTGTCGATGTTCGTCGGGGTTGCGTCGGGCTGCGTGATGCTGGTCACGTGCCCGCTGTTCGGCTGGCTGTCGGACAAGCTCGGCAGCCGGCGCCTGCCGATCTTTGTCGGCCGCGGCGTGCTGGTCGCGCTGCTGTTCCCGGCGTTCTGGCTGATGAACCATCATCCGACGCTGTCGGTGATCCTGCCGCTGACCGCGCTGATGTTGCTGTTCTATTCGCTCGGCTCGGCGTCGGAAATGGCGCTGATGTGCGAGTCGCTGCCGCGCCACATGCGCGCGACGGGCATCTCGATTGCCTATGCGCTTGCGGTGACGATCTTCGGCGGCACGGCGCAACTCATCGCGACCTGGCTCGTGAAGACGACCGGCAGCAAGCTCGCGCCGGCTGGCTACGTGGCCACGTGCGTGGTGCTGTCGCTGATCGCGGTCGCGATGCTGCGCGAGACGGCGCGGGAATCGCTGGACTGACGCGCGGCGCAGCGGGCGGCAAGCGGCAATCGGCGATTACCGCCCGCGCACCATCCTCAGGTACGACGCGAGCATTGTCGCCAGCTCCTGCGCAGCCGGCGTCAGCGGCACGGCCGCGCGCAGCAGCAGGCATACGTCCTGCGAGTCGGTCTGCTCGCGCACGGGCACTTTCGCGAGCGCGCCGGCGAACGGCCCGTGTCGCGTGACGGCGACGGCTGGATGGGCGGTGCGTGCGCGACGAGCCTGACCCGTACGAAATCGGCGCGAAATTTCGTTTTCGTCAGATTGATCGGATTTCGCCGCGCAAATAAATTGTGCTGCTCGGAGCATTGCTTCGAGCTCCGTGAGAAGGGAGTTGCAAGTGAGTCAGAGCTTGCGGGCAGCGGTCGCTGCCCGCTTTTTTTGGGTTCATTGCGGATTGCCGGGCCGGGCCAGCCGACAAGCCACGGCCACCGATGCAAAGTTGCCTCGTCAGCGGAGGCTGTCATGGCCCGTCGTGTTTCCCGGCGGCGCGCTTGCCGGTCCTGCCGCGCGCCGTTGTCTTGCCCTTGCGCCCGCCCGCATTCGAGAACATCTTCATATCCCGAAGGATGCCGCGCAACAACGTATCGGCTGCTACCCCGAGTGTGCGTCCCGCCTTGACCAGCAGCCGCGCGTTGGCAGCCTCGAACAACGGATGCGCGATGGGCAGTGCGACGAGTTCACCTGTCTCCAGTTCATGATACGCAGCGAATGCGGCGAGCAGCGTGACACCGTTGTTGCGCTTGACGAAGTGGCGCAGCACGGCGAGCGAGTTGGTGGTAAGCGTCGGGTGGATCTGGATGTTCTCCGCGTAGGCGAGCATCTGCACGGCTTGTCCGAGGCCGAACGCGGGCGGCATCAGCGCGAGCGGATACCCGGTGAGTTCGTGTACCTCGACTGATCGGCCCCGCACGGCGAGCGGATGCCCGGCATGGACAAGCGCCACCACCGGCTGCGACGAGGTGGCGACGTACTCGATATCCGGATGCACCGGCGGGTTGTAAGCCAGGCCGATATGCGCGCGGCTCTCGGCCACTTCCAGGAGCACGTTGTTGACTGGCAGGATATCCACGGTGACGTCGAGCTTCGGATAGCGTGCGCAGAAATCGGCGAGCACCTCGTCCATCAGGCAGTCGACATAGCCTTCGCTGGTGGCGATGCGAATCTGGCCGTGTTGCAGCCCGTGCAGCGCCTGCAAGCGGTCTTCGAACAATTCCTGCTGGGAGCGGCAGCCGCGCCAGTATTCGAGCAGGTGCGCCGCAGCCTCGGTCGGCTGTACGCCGCGTGGCTGGCGCTCGAACAGCGGGGCGCCAATTTCTTCCTCGAGCAGCCGGATCTGCCGCGTGATGACGGACGGCGACGTGTTGATGCTGTCGGCCGCGCCGCGGATGGAGCCATGCGTCAGTACTTCATGGAAATAACGCAAGCGGCGCTGGTTCAGTTCGCGCATGGTGTCTGTCCGTCTGCATGTGAGTGTTGCCAAGTGAGCAACGATAACTCGCTTAAGTTGCTCTTGCTCCGTTTTTTCGTCTCCTCGACGATTTGAACATCGACGCGGGATTTGAAGCAATACGCCCTAAAGGAGAGCGCATGTCCGCCATTCCATCCCCCCAAGACCCGGTCGCGCCCGACAGCCCGGCCCGTCAGGCCCTGTACCGCAAACTGAACTGGCGCCTGCTGCCTTTCCTGCTGCTCTGCTATACGTTCGCCTATCTCGATCGCGTGAATATCGGGTTCGCGAAGCTCTCCATGCAGAGTGACCTGGGTTTCTCCGATGCGGTGTACGGGCTCGGCGCGGGCATTTTCTTTCTCGGCTACGTGCTGTTCGAGATTCCGAGCAACCTGCTGCTGCCGAGGATTGGTGCACGCAAGACCATCAGTCGGATCATGGTGCTATGGGGCCTGACCTCGGCGGGCATGATGTTCGTCCATGACGAGACCACGTTCTACGCGATGCGTTTCCTGCTCGGCGTGTTCGAGGCCGGCTTCGCACCCGGCATGATCTTCTACCTGACCTACTGGTACGGCCAGCGTCGCATGGCCAGCGTGATGGCGGTCGTCATGCTCGCCGGCCCGATCGGCGGCATCTTCGGGTCGCCGCTGTCGGCGTGGCTGATGACCGGGCTGTCCGGCGCCCACGGCCTGGCCGGCTGGCAGTGGATGTTCGTCGTCGAAGGCTTGCCGTGCGTGCTGTTCGGCGTGCTCGCACTCAAGGTGCTGTCCGACCGGCCGGCCGACGCGAAATGGCTGACCGACGACGAGAAGCGGATGCTCGCCGCCGACCTGCACACGCCCGGCGCGGGTCATCACTCATTTGCGC
Source organism: Burkholderia pyrrocinia (assembly GCF_003330765.1). Lineage (NCBI taxonomy): Bacteria > Pseudomonadati > Pseudomonadota > Betaproteobacteria > Burkholderiales > Burkholderiaceae > Burkholderia > Burkholderia pyrrocinia. Next base: position 108,383 of record NZ_CP024903.1, read on the forward strand.
AAGTGGCGCGCGACCCGCGCGTGTACCTGCTGGCGTTTGCGTACTTCACGATTATCTGCGGCATCTACGCCGTGAGTTTCTGGCTGCCGTCGATCCTCAAGGCCGATGGTGTGACGGACACCATGCAGATCGGGCTTTACTCGATGATCCCGTACGTTTGCGCCGCGATCGCGATGGTCGTCATCGGTCGCAGTTCGGACCGCCGCGGCGAGCGCCGTCTCCACAGCGCGGTGCCCGCCCTGATCGGCGCGATTGCGCTGGCTGCGGCGACGGCCGCAAACGGCAATCTCGTCGTCTCACTGATCAGCATGACGATCGCCACGGCGATGATCTGGGCCGCCTACACGGTGTTCTGGGCAATTCCGTCGCAATACCTGAAGGGCGACGCCGCTGCAGGCGGCATCGCCCTGATCAATACGATCGGCCTGATCGGCGGCTTTCTGAGTCCGACCATCATCGGGGCGATCCGCTCGGCGACCGGCAGCATGGCAGCCGGACTGCTGGTCATGGTCGCGCTGCTGGTCGCGGGCGCCGCGGTACTCGTGGCGAACCGGCTTCCCGCGCCCCGCGACGCGTTGGCGACAGCCTGATATCGCGGGCCCGCAAGCATCTCGACACCCATCGCGGCGTTGTACTGCCGGCGCTGACGGTAGTACCGCCGGTGCATTGACCGCCTATTTCCGGAGACAGGTTTTTGGACACACGCATTTTGATCGCCGGCTTTCAGCATGAAACCAATACGTTTGCACCATCGAAAGCCGCTTACGCCAACTTCGAGCGTGGCGAGGGTTTCCCGGCCATGGTGCGGGGCGATGACGTGCTCGCGCTACGCGACGTCAATATTCCTGCGGGCGGGTTCATCGCCGCCGCCGAAAGGCGTGGCTGGACCTTGCTGCCGATCATCTGGGCGGGCGCGAGTCCGTCGGCCCACGTTACCGAGGATGCGTTCGAGCGCATTGCCGGCGAAATCGTCGAGGCAGTTCGCAGGGGCGGCTTCGACGCGGTGTACCTCGACCTGCACGGCGCGATGGTCGCCGAGCATACCGACGACGGCGAAGGCACGTTGCTGGAGCGCGTGCGCGCGGCGGTCGGCCCGGCCGTGCCCGTGGTCGCGTCGCTCGACCTGCATGCCAACGTCACCGAACGGATGCTGCGCGAGGCCGACGCGCTGGTCGCCTACCGCACCTATCCGCATATCGACATGGCCGAGACCGGGGAACGCGCAGCCGTGCTGCTCCAGCGCCTGCTCGACCCGCAGGCGGCGGGCGGCCGCCCGCTGCATCGCGCCGCGCGCCGGCTGCCGTTCCTGATCCCGATCAATGGCATGTGCACGCTGCTCGAACCCTCGCGCGGCATGTACGCACAGCTCGCGGCGCAGGAGACCGGGGCCGTGGCCTCGCTGTCGTTCGCGCCTGGTTTTCCGGCGGCCGATTTCCCCGAATGCGGCCCGGTCATCTGGGGCTACGGCGATGACGCCGCCGCGGTCGAGGCAGCCGTGCAGGCGCTCTACGACAAGATGCTGGCCGACGAGGCCGCGTGGCAGGTGCCGTTCCTGTCGCCCGACGCCGCCGTGCGCGAGGCAATGCGGCTTTCCGAGGGGGCCGGCAAGCCGGTCGTCATCGCCGATACCCAGGACAACCCCGGCGCGGGCGGCGACTCGAACACGACGGGCATGCTGCGGGCGCTGTTGCGCAATGGCGCAAAAGATGCGGCGATCGGCTTGATCTGGGATCCGGCGGCTGCGGCTGCGGCCCATCGCGCCGGCGTCGGCGCGTTCATCGAACTGGCGCTCGGCGGCGTCGCCGGCGTTCCCGGCGACGAGCCGCACCATGCGCGTTTCGAGGTCGTGAAGCTGTCCGATGGCGTATGCCGATATGACGGCCCGATGATGAACGGCATGCTCGCCGATATCGGCCCGGTGGCCTGCCTGCGACTCGATGGCGTGCTGATCGTGGTGAGCAGCGGCAAGGCGCAGATGCTCGACCGCAATCTCTATCGCGTGGGCGGCGTCGAGCCGGAAGCGATGAGGATCCTCGTCAACAAAAGCTCGGTGCACTTCCGCGCTGATTTCCAGGGCATCGCCCACGCGGTGCTCGTCGCCAAGGCGCCTGGCCCGATGACGGCGGATCCGGCCGATTTGCCCTGGACTCGGCTGGCCCCGGGAATCCGGATGAAGCCGATGGGAAAGGCATTCCCCGGCGACTGTTGAAGCGTTGAAGAGCGGCACGTCGCCGACGTGCCGCCACGCGATTCCCCGATACGCCCGCGAGCCGGCCGCCGTCCTGGTCAACGCCATCGCGGCGCCGGCCGCATGGCGCCGCGGGATCGCCTACACCTCGTTCCACGCCGCGAGGCGCGGGCGCACCTGCGCGCGGGTCGTTGCTTACCCGCGCCGCGCAACCAACTCCGACACCGTCTGCGCGGCCTGCTGCAGCGGCCCGAGAAACTCCTTCACCATCTGCTTCGCGGTATGCCGCTGCGCGTTGCCGCTGATGTTCATTGCCGCGATGATCTGCCCGCGCCGGTTGCGGATCGGCGCGGACAGCGACATCAGCCCCACTTCGAGTTCCTGGTCGACCACGGCCCAGCCCTGCTGGCGCGCCTGCGCGATCGCCGCCTTCAGCTCGCCGAGGTCGGTGATCGTGCGCGGCGTATGCGCCCGGATGCCGCTCTGCGCGAGCGTTTCGTCGAGCGCCGCGTCGTCGAGCGCGGACAGCAGCACGCGGCCCATCGACGTGCAGTACGCGGGCAGCCGGCTGCCGATCGACAGGTTGATCGTCATGATCTTGCGGGTCGGCACGCGCAGCACGTAGACGATCTCGGTGCGGTCGAGCACCGCGGCCGAGCAGCTTTCGTGGATCTGCGCGGACAGTTGCTCCATCACCGGATCGGCGAGATTCCAGAACGGCATCGACGTCAGGTATGCGAAGCCGAGCTCGAGGATCTTCGGCGTGAGCCTGAACAGCCGGCCGTCGGCCTCGACGTAGCCGAGCGTCTGCAGCGTGAGCAGGATCCGGCGCGCGCCCGCGCGCGTGAGGCCGGTGGCCGACGCGACCTCGGTGAGCGTCTGCTCCGGGCGCGCCGCGTCGAATGCACGGATCACCGCGAGGCCGCGTGCGAACGACTGCACATAGGAGTCGCCAGGTTTAGTTTGAGTGTCTTCGGTTGTCATGAACGGTCGGATTGTCGTGCAGCCGAGAAGATAGCGCATGGGCCCTGACACGCCAACCGCACGGCGGACCGGGCGCTTGACAGGTCGTCCCTGCACTCCCTATGATGCGTTGAACGTTCGATACACGATCTTATGTTCGTATATAGAACATTTAAGCGCATCCCGGCGGGTAATGCAAGGGGCGCGCCCTGTTCATTTCCCAGCTTTGCATGAGACCGGAGACACTGATGACCGAAGCTTTTCTGTGTGATGCGATCCGTACCCCGATCGGGCGTTACGGCGGTGCGCTGTCCGGCGTGCGCGCCGACGACCTGGGCGCGGTGCCGCTCAAGGCGCTCGTCGAGCGCAACCGTGAAGTCGACTGGACGGTGATCGACGACGTGATCTACGGCTGCGCGAACCAGGCCGGCGAGGACAACCGCAACGTCGCGCGCATGTCGGCGCTGCTCGCGGGCCTGCCGCAGGGCGTGCCGGGTTCGACGATCAACCGGCTGTGCGGTTCCGGGATGGACGCGGTCGGCGTGGCCGCGCGCGCGATCAAGTCGGGGGAGGCCGCGCTGATGGTCGCGGGCGGCGTCGAGAGCATGACGCGTGCGCCGTTCGTGATGGGCAAGGCCGCGAGCGCGTTCGCGCGCCAGGCCGACATCTTCGATACGACGATCGGCTGGCGCTTCGTCAATCCGCTGATGAAGCAGCTGCACGGCGTCGATTCGATGCCGGAGACGGCCGAGAATGTCGCGGTCGACTACAACATCAGCCGCGCCGACCAGGACCTGTTCGCGTTGCGCAGCCAGCAGAAAGCCGCGCGTGCGCAGCAGGACGGTACGCTCGCCGAGGAAATCGTCGCGGTCACGATTCCGCAGAAGAAGGGCGATCCGGTGGTCGTGTCGCGCGACGAACATCCGCGCGAGACGTCGCTCGAAGCGCTCGCGAAGCTGAAGGGAGTCGTGCGCCCGGACGGCTCGGTGACGGCCGGCAACGCATCGGGCGTCAACGACGGTGCAGCCGCGCTGCTGCTCGCGAACGAGGCAACCGCGAAGCGCTTCGGCCTGACGCCGCGCGCGCGCGTGCTGGGCATCGCGACGGCCGGCGTCGCGCCGCGCGTGATGGGCATCGGCCCCGCGCCGGCCACGCAGAAGCTGCTCGCGCGGCTCGGGATGACGATCGACCAGTTCGACGTGATCGAGCTGAACGAGGCGTTCGCGTCGCAGGGCCTCGCGGTGCTGCGCATGCTCGGCGTCGCCGATGACGATCCGCGCGTGAACCCGAACGGCGGCGCGATCGCACTGGGCCATCCGCTCGGCGCATCGGGTGCGCGCCTCGTGACAACCGCGATGTACCAGCTGCATCGCACGAACGGCCGCTTTGCGCTGTGCACGATGTGTATCGGCGTCGGCCAGGGCATCGCGATCGCGATCGAACGCGTCTGACCCGCGTCATGCGGCGCAGCGGCCGGACACGCGCCGCTTCGCCGTTCCTCGAACGATGCGCGGCACGAGAATCCTCGTGCCGCGCATTGTCGTTAACCGGCCTGCGACATCTGCTTGAGGCGCGCGTCGAGCGCGTCGATCTCGGTGTCCGCAAACACCTCGATGCCATGCTCGCGCAGCAAGGCCGCCGTGACACCGGCGCCGGCATGCCGCCGGTTGGCGAAACTCCCGTCATAAATGAAGGTGCTGCCGCACGACGGACTGCCGTCGGCCAGGATCGCGAAGCGGCAATCGTGCGCGCGCGCGAGTGCGAGCGCGGTTTGCGCACCGGAAACGAACGGCGCAGTCACGTCGGTGCCGTTCACGTCGACGATGCGGGCGGCGCCCGACAACACCCGCTGCCCCGATTCACCGTCCGCGATTTCGGCGGGCGGGCGCGGCACGCTGAAGCCGCCCGCCAGTTCGGGGCAGACGGGCACGAGCCGCCCTTCGCGCTGCCACCGTTCGAGCGCCTCGTGCGCGGCGGTCCTGGCCGAGCCGTTGTAACGGACCGGATGACCGACCACGCATAGGCTGACGAGGATCTTCAGCATGGCTTGCGGTTGCCGCTCGTTCTGCAATTTCGCTCTCCGTGATGGCTGATGGCGGCTGTCGCAAAGCGGGAAATTCCACGCTTCACCCAGTCTGCGCATGGGCCGCGTGGTAGAGCTGCTCGCCAAGCCCGCAGCCGCGCCAGTTGCGACTCACATGCAGGAACTTCAACTGCAGTATGTCGCGTTGCGGGCCGAGCGGCCGGCTGTCCACGACGGTTGCCGCGACGAGTCGCGCATCGTCGAACAACCCACGGAACCAGTCGCCGCGACCGTCGCCGTATTCCAGGACAGCCGATTCAGTGCGTGCAATGCCTTTTTCATTGAATTTGAATTGCGGTTGAATGGAGCAGGATAGACCGAATCGTTTTGTCGCAGGCAATGGATGCCTGCGTTGACTCGCCGCACGGCGCTGTCGGGCAGCGCGTTGTGACATACGGATAAGTGCACGCGCCGATTATCGCCGGATTATTTGATCGAAATCATGGCGGCGGCAGAATTGGATATTTTATGCGCGACAAGGGTAAGGTTTTCCACTGGGTTGCCGACAGTAAAGATGAAGACCGTCGTAAAGCGATCAACCGTTTTTCGGCTACTGAGCGCGATTTCAGCGCGGCGCGGACGACATATCCGCCTTTCGGAGCCTTGCATGCGCAACAACCAGCCCGTTACCCAACAAGCATTCGATTTTCCCGACGACGTCACGCTGATGTCGACGACCGATGCCGACAGCATCATCACGTACGCGAATACCACGTTCGCGCAGGTCAGCGGTTTCTCGAACGAGGAGCTCGTCGGCCAGCCGCACAACGCGGTGCGCCACCCGGACATGCCGCGCGAAGCGTTTGCCGACATGTGGGCGACGCTCAAGCGCGGCGAGCCGTGGACCGCGCTCGTGAAGAACCGCCGGAAGAATGGCGACCACTACTGGGTGCGCGCGAACGCGATACCGGTGATGCGCAACGGCGAGCCGCAGGGCTACATGTCGGTGCGCACGAAGGCGCCGCGCAACGAGACCGAGGCCGCCGACGCGCTGTATCGCGCGTTTCGCGAAGGCAAGGCCGGCCAGCGCCGGTTCCACAAGGGGCTGATCATCCGCACGGGGCTGATGCGCATCGCGTCGCTGTCGCAGACGATGTCGGTGCGCGCGCGGGTTCATTCGGCGCTGTGCGTGCTGGCGCCGGCTGTCGTCGGTGCGGGCTGGGCATGCGGGCTGGCCGGCGGCGGGCTCGCGGCGTTTGCCGCCGCGACGGTCGGCGTGGCTGCTGCTGCTGGCCTGTGGCTCGACGCGCAGATCGTGCGTCCGCTGAAGCGGCTGCACGACCAGGCGCTGAACGTCGCGACCGGCGAGAGCCGGCGCGGCGTGCGGATGGATCGCGTCGACGAGATCGGCATGACGCTGCGCACGCTCAACCAGCTCGGGCTGATGTTCCGTTGGCTCGTCGACGACGTCAGCGAGCAGGTGCACAACGTGCAGCGCGCGAGCAACGAGATCGCGCAGGGCAACAACGACCTGAGCGCGCGCACCGAGCAGGCTGCGTCGAGCGTGCAGGAGACGGCCGCGTCGATGGCCGAGATGACGGCGACCGTCGACAGCAACGCGGAAACCGCGCTGCAGGCGAACCGGCTCGCGGTATCGGCGAGCGATGCGGCCGGGCGCGGCGGGCAGGCCGTGAGCGAGGTCGTCACGACGATGAGCGACATCACCGACAGCTCGCGCAAGATCGCGGACATCATCGGCGTGATCGACGGCATCGCGTTCCAGACCAACATCCTCGCGCTGAACGCGGCCGTCGAGGCCGCGCGCGCGGGCGAGCAGGGGCGCGGCTTCGCGGTGGTCGCGGGCGAGGTGCGGGCGCTCGCGCAGCGCAGCGCGAACGCGGCGAAGGAGATCAAGACGCTGATCGGTGCGAGTGTCGAGCGGGTCGAATCGGGCGCACGGATCGTCGACGGCGCGGGCAAGACGATGGAGGACATCGTCACGCAGGTGAAGCGCGTGTCGGACCTGATCGCGGAAATCAGCTCGTCGACGGTTGAGCAAAGCACGGGGGTCGCGCAGGTCGACCAGGCGGTCGTGCATCTGGACAACATCACGCAGCAGAACGCGGCGCTCGTCGAGCAGAGCACGGCGGCGTCGGAGAGCCTGAAGCAGCAGGCGACGCGGCTCGTGGATGCGGTGAACGTGTTCCGCTGATGGCGGGGAGGCGACGCGACGCGGGCGCGGCGGAGAGGGGCGCCGGCCCGCGCATCCTGCCGGCGACGGTCAGATCAGCGCCGGCTGCAGCGGCGCACGATGCTCGCGAACCTTGACGATCCGGTATTCGTTGCGGAGCCCCTCGTCGGTGACGATCTGCGTCTGACGAAGATCGACGACCAGCACGTCTCCTTTTCCGAAGCGCTCGCCGGCATCGACCTTCGCGAGAAACTGTTCGTCCTCCAGCGCGGCGAAGAACGCGGATGTGCCGTCGTGCACACGCCACTTGTTGCCGTCCTTGAACACGACGGATTCGAGCAGCAGCACCTTGCGCGCGATCGTATCGGTGACCACTTCGCCGGGATCGTCGCTGCTCGCGAACACATCGAGTTCGTCGTTCTCGATCGTGAGTTCGATCGTGTTGCCGCGAACGATGCCGAAGCTGGCGATGCCGTCGCGTTCGAGCGGCGACAGCGCTTTCTGCAGGCTGACGCGGACCGTCCGGTTCAGGTAGAGCCGATAGGTGACTTCGTCGACAGTGAAGGATTCCTGTTCCGAGATCCAGACCCGGGTTTGTTCCCCTTCCTGTTCGATGCGACGCGGTTTGCGTCCGCGCAGCGTACGGATCAGGCCGATCAGGCCGCCGCCTCCGACGATGCCGAGTGCGCCGAGGATCGCCATCGCGTTGCTGAACGCGCCGGCGTTCGGCCCCGCGAACAGGTCGCGGATCTGGCTCGCGAGTGACTGGACGAAGATCAGCTCCGAGTGGAACGAGCCGGCCTTGAAGCTGCCCCGGACCTCGAGACGCACCTCGGCGTTTTCGCCGTTGAGCTCCTTGTTGGTAGACGTGAACAGATCGGCGATAGCGATGAGCGCCGGGGCCAGGTCGCGCACGTCCATCCTGTGCTCGGCGAGTGCAGGCCCGTCGTAGATGACGACGAACGGCTGGTGATTGCTCGTGCCGCGTGAATTTCCCGCGAGCGGGATCGTTCGACGATTGGACGTACTCAAGATCATGCGCAGGCTCCTTGCTTCGCAGGCGCGATCGCGCGCCGCGGGCGTTGGCGGGTGCCTGGGCGATTGCAAGGAAGTGGTGCGGGCACGCCGCGAGCAGATGGTGCGCGGGCCGCGCCGTCGGGTGAAGTGTTCATGCGCATGCAAACCGGATCGAGGTGGAACGCTCAATCTAGCGGCTTGCTGCGGAACGAGAAATGAGACGTGAACGAAATTCGCGAACGGTATGACGTTCGGCCGAGGCGGCGCCGAAATCGCGCATGGGAAGCACGAAGACATCGAGCGTAGCGCCGCGAGGTGACGCGGGCGCGACGGAGAGGGGCGCCGGCCCGCGTCGGACCGCCCGGTTCCGGCCGGGCGGTCAGGGCCTGCGCGTGATGCCCAGGCCCTGAACCGTCAGACAGCGAGACAGAGGTACTTGATCACGACGTAGTCGTCGATGCCGTAGTGCGAACCTTCGCGGCCGAGGCCCGACTGCTTGACGCCGCCGAACGGTGCGACTTCGTTCGAGATCAGGCCCGTGTTCACGCCGACCATCCCGTATTCGAGCGCTTCGGCGACCTTCCACACGCGGCCGATGTCGCGGCTGAAGAAATACGCGGCAAGACCGAACTCGGTGTCGTTCGCGAGGCGGATCACCTCGTCGTCGCTGCTGAACTTGAACAGCGGCGCGAGCGGCCCGAACGTCTCTTCCTTCGCGACCTTCATCGCGGGCGTGACACCCGTCAGCACGGTCGGCTCGAAGAAGCTGTGGCCGAGCGCGTGGCGCTTGCCGCCCGTCACGACGGTCGCGCCCTTCGCGAGCGCGTCCTCGATGTGCGCCTCGACCTTCAGCACGGCCGCCTCGTTGATCAGCGGGCCTTGCGTGACGCCCGACTCGGTGCCGCGCCCGACCTTCAGCTGGCCGACCGCCGCCGCGAGCTTCTGCGCGAACTGGTCGTACACGGCTTCATGCACGTAGAAGCGGTTCGTGCACACGCAGGTCTGGCCGCTGTTGCGGTATTTCGACGCGATCGCGCCCTGCACGGCCGCATCGAGATCGGCGTCGTCGAACACGATGAACGGCGCGTTGCCGCCGAGCTCCAGCGACACCTTCTTGACCGTCGCCGCGCATTGCGCCATCAGCAGGCGGCCGACCGGCGTCGAGCCGGTGAACGACAGCTTGCGCACGATCGGGTTCGACGTCAGTTCGCCGCCGATCGCCTTCGGGTCGCCCGTGACGACGCTGAACACGCCGGCCGGCACGCCCGCGCGCTCCGCCAGCACGGCCATCGCGAGCGCAGAGAACGGGGTTGCCTCGGCCGGCTTCACGACGATCGGGCAGCCTGCCGCGAGCGCGGGGCCGACCTTGCGCGTGATCATCGCCGCCGGGAAGTTCCACGGCGTGATCGCCGCGCACACGCCGATCGCTTCCTTCGTCACGACGATGCGCTTGTCGCTCGCCGGCGTCGGGATCGTGTCGCCGTACACGCGCTTGCCTTCCTCGGCGAACCACTCGAGGAACGATGCCGCGTAGCCGATCTCGCCCTTCGCTTCGGCCAGCGACTTGCCCTGTTCGGTCGTCAGGATCAGCGCGAGGTCGTCGGCGTTTTCCATCATCAGGTCGTGCCACTTGCGCAGGATCGCCGCGCGTTCCTTCGCGGTCTTCTTGCGCCAGGCCGGCCAGGCGGCATTCGCGGCGTCGATCGCGTGACGCGTCTCGGCCGTACCCATCGCCGGCACGGTGCCGAGCAGGCCGCCCGTCGCCGGATTGCGGACTTCGAACGACTCGCCGTTCGATGCATCTTGCCATTCGCCGTTGACGTACGCCTGCTGGCGGAACAGCGACGGATCTTTCAGTGCCAGGGTTTCCTGAACAGTGCTCATGTGAGTAGCCTGCTTTGAAGATGACGGATGAAACGGCCGCCGCCGTCTTGACGACGGCGGCGGCGCATTCGGTTGACGGGAACTCAGGCCGGCACGCCGACCGTTTCCTTCAGCACTTCCTCGAGGATCACGAGCGCTTCGTCGAACACGGCCTGCGTAATCGTCAGCGGGAACAGGAAGCGCACGACGTTCGAGTACACGCCGCACACGAGCAGCAGCAGGCCGCGCTCGAGCGCACGCGCCTGCACGCGCTTCGTGAAGTCGGCGTCCGGCTCGCCCGAGCCCGGCTTCAGGAACTCGACCGCGATCATCGCGCCCGGGCCGCGCACGTCGGCGATCTGCGGCACGTCGGCCTGCAGCGAATTCAGCTTCGCCTTCAGCACGTCGCCGAGTTGCGTGGCGCGCTCGCACAGCTTCTCTTCGTCGATGATTTCGAGCACCGCGTGCGCCGATGCGACGGCCAGCGGGTTGCCCGCATACGTGCCGCCGAGGCCGCCGGGCGCTGCCGCGTCCATCACGTCCGCACGGCCGACGACGCCCGACAGCGGCATGCCGCCCGCGAGGCTCTTCGCCATCGTGATCAGGTCGGCCAGCACGTCGTAGTGCTGCATCGCGAACAGCTTGCCGGTACGTGCGAAGCCGGTCTGCACTTCGTCGGCGATCAGCAGGATGCCGTGCTCGTTACAGATCTTGCGCAGCGCGCGCACGAATTCGGCCGGCGCCGAGTAGAAGCCGCCTTCGCCCTGGACCGGTTCGAAGATGATCGCGGCGACGCGCTTCGGATCGATATCGGCCTTGAACAGCATCTCGATCGCCTTGATCGAGTCGGCCGTCGTCACGCCGTGCAGCGCGTTCGGGTACGGCGCGTGGAACACGTCGCCCGGGAACGGGCCGAAGTTCAGCTTGTACGGGGCGACCTTGCCGGTCAGCGCCATGCCCATCATCGTGCGGCCGTGGAAGCCGCCCGAGAATGCGATGACGCCCGGACGGCCGGTCGATGCGCGCGCGATCTTGATCGCGTTTTCGACGGCTTCGGCGCCGGTCGTGAAGAACGCGGTCTTTTTCGGGAAATCGCCCGGTGCGCGGGCGTTGATCTTCTCGGCCAGTTCGACGTACGACGCGTACGGGACGATCTGGTAAGCGGTGTGCGTGAAGTTGTTCAGTTGATCCGCGATCGCCTTGACGATCTTCGGGTGGCGGTGGCCGGTGTTCAGCACCGCGATGCCGGCGGCGAAATCGATGAAGCGGCGGCCTTCGACATCCCACAGCTCCGCGTTCTCGGCGCGGGCTGCGTAGAAATCGCACATCACGCCGACGCCGCGCGGGGTGGCGGCGTTCTTGCGGGCCTGCAGGTCGGCATTCTTCACGGTCATCTCCTTGATGTTCTATCCGGTGAGCAGAAAATCGGGCGCATTGGCAGCCCATGGAGGCGACTATAATCACATTTGGCTCTGGCAATCAGAGCCATTTCAATAAATATTCAGGAGCCAATCATGCGCGCGAGCGTGTTGTCGGACTGGCTGGCGCAGCGCCTCGTGCGCGGCGGCGAACAGCCGATCTACCGGCAGCTTCACCGGCTGTTGCAACAGGCGATCCTGTCGCGCGAACTGCCGGCCGGCACGCGCGTGCCGTCGTCGCGGCTGCTGGCCGCCGAGCTAGGGATCGCACGCAACACGGTCACGCAGGTTTACGAACAGCTTGCGCTCGAAGGTTACGTGAATTCGGCGACGGGCCGCGGCACGTTCGTCGCCGACAGCGCGCCGGACGAGATCGTCGGCGCGCCGCCCGACGCGACGGCAGGCCCGGCCGTCGTGCTGCCGTCCGCGCGGCGGCTGTCCGCGCGCGGCACGCGGCTCGTCGAAGGGGCCGGCGTGTCGAAGCGGCAGGGCGGCGCGTTCATGCCGGGCGTGCCCGATGTGTCGCGATTTCCGGCGCGCGTGTGGACGCGGCTGCACAACAAGTACTGGCGGCGTTTGCGCCCCGACCTGCTGACCTATGCGCCAGGCGGCGGGCTTGCGCTGCTGCGCGAGGCGCTGGCCGACTACCTGCGCACGGCGCGCTCGGTGCGCTGCACACCCGAGCAGATCGTGATCACGACCGGCATCCACCAGTCGATCGACCTCGCGGTGCGGCTGCTGACCGACCCGGGCGACGCGATCTGGACCGAGGACCCGTGCTACTGGGGCGTGCGCAGCGTGCTGAATGTGTCGGGGCTGACCACGCGGCCGATTCCGGTCGACGACGAAGGCATCGCGCCGTCGGCCGCCGATCTCGCCGAACCGCCGAAGCTGATGCTCGTCACGCCGTCGCACCAGTATCCGCTCGGGATGGTGATGAGCCTCGCGCGGCGGCGGATGCTGCTCGAATACGCGCGCCAGCACGGCTGCTGGATCATCGAGGACGATTACGACAGCGAATTCCGCTACGGCAGCCGGCCGCTCGCGTCGCTGCAGGGTCTCGATACGGCCGGGCAGGTGATCTACGTCGGCAGTTTCGGCAAGACGCTGTTTCCCGGGTTGCGGGTCGGCTATCTGGTCGCGCCGGAACCGCTCGCGGAAAGCTTCGCGACCGCGAGCGCCGAACTGTATCGCGAAGGGCAGTTGCTGCAGCAGGCCGTGCTCGCGGAATTCATCGCGGAAGGGCACTTCGTATCGCATATCCGCAAGATGCGCACGCTGTACGGGCAACGCCGCGAAGTGCTGCTCGACGCGGTCGCGCGCCGCTATGGCGACACGCTGCAGGCGCTCGGCAGCGATGCGGGGCTGCATCTCGTCACGCAATTGCCGGCAGGCGTCGACGATCGTGCGGTCGCGCAGGCCGCGCTGGAGCGCAATATCGTCGTGCGGCCGTTGTCCGGCTATTACGCGGACCGCGAGCGCGCGGCGTCGGGGTTGCTGCTCGGCTATGCGTGCGTGCCGGAGGACGAGATCGCGCCGGCGTTCGCGACGCTCGCCGAGGCGATCGACGAGCGGGCGTTCGGGAGGGTGGTTGCGGCGGCTTGAAGGGAACGGCGCGACGGCATTGTCGCGGTATGGTGTAGGCGGTCGACGCGGGATCGAGCCATTCTCTCCGCAGCGCGGAGAACATTCGCGCTTAGAGCCGGATCAGCGCCGCGCCCGCGACCACCAGCGCGCACGCGGCGAGCCGCTGCGCGCCGGGCCGCTCGCGCATCACGAACCAGCCGATCGCGACCGCGAAGATCGAGCTCGTTTCGCGCAGCGCCGACACGGTCGCGACCGGCAGGTGCCGGTACGCGAGGATCACGATCGCATACGCGGCGAGCGAGATCGTGCCGGCGATCGCACCCTGCCGCAGCGCCGTGCGCGAGCCGAGCACTGCACGCGGGCCGCCGCGCGCTGCGCAGACGAGCACGAGCTGCGGCACGCTCCACAGCAGGTACACCCACGCGATGTAGCCGAGCGCGCTGCCGGACACGCGCGAGCCGATCCCGTCGCAGATCGAATACGTGGCGATGAACACGCCCGTGAGCAGCGCATACGGCACGCCTTCCCCGGAGAACCTGAACCCGCGCCGCAGCGCGAGCGACATGATGCCGAATGACACGAGCGCGATGCCCGCGAAGCCGAACGGCGTCGGACGCTCGTGCAGCACCGCGAACGCGAGCACCGATACGAGCAGCGGCGACATCCCGCGCGCGATCGGATAGATCTGCCCGAACTCGCCGCTGCGGTACGCGCGCGCGAGCGTGAAGCAGTACGCGACCTCGAGCGCGGCCGACGCGGCAATGTATGGCCAGGCGGCGGGCGCCGGCGCGGGCAGCAGCGCGGCGCCGGCGACGCCGAACGCGAGATACGGCAGCGACATCGTGCCGAGCTGGACGAGCCGGTCTTCGCTGACGTGGAGGAAGGCGTTCCAGATGGCGTGCAGCAGCGCGGAGCACAGCACGAGGCCGATAAAAAGGTGATCCATTGACGAAGGCGCGGACGGGAGCGGGAGCGGGCAGGCGCCGTCAATTATGTGGGTATCGGGCGCGCTCGCGCGGAATTGTCGATAATAGAACGTTGTTATTTACCGGATGCCGACGATGACCGAAGCCACCCAAGCCCAGCCTGCCGTTCCGCGCCTCACGAGCCTGTCGCACGGGGGCGGCTGCGGTTGCAAGATCGCGCCTGGCGTGCTGTCCGAGCTGCTGAAGCGCGCGACGCCGCCCGCGTTGTTCCCGGATCTGCTGGTCGGCACCGAGACGTCCGACGACGCGGCTGTTTACCGGCTGAACGACGAGCAGGCGATCGTCGCGACCACCGACTTCTTCATGCCGATCGTCGACGATCCGTTCGACTTCGGCCGCATCGCGGCGACCAACGCGCTGTCCGACGTCTATGCGATGGGCGGCAAGCCGATCCTCGCGCTCGCGCTGGTCGGGATGCCGATCAACGTGCTGCCGCACGAGACGATCGCGGCCGTGCTGCGCGGCGGCGAGTCCGTATGCGCAGACGCCGGCATTCCGGTCGCGGGCGGCCATTCGATCGATTCGGTCGAGCCGATCTACGGGCTCGCGGCGATCGGCGTCGTGCATCCGTCACGCGTGAAGCGCAACGCGGCCGCGCGCGCGGGCGACGTGCTCGTGCTCGGCAAGCCGCTCGGCGTCGGCGTGCTGTCGGCCGCGCTGAAAAAGAACCAGCTCGACGCCGCGGGCTATGCGCAGATGGTCGCGACGACCACCAAGCTGAACCGGCCGGGCGCCGAACTCGCCGCGCTGCCGGGCGTGCACGCGCTGACCGACGTCACGGGCTTCGGGCTGCTTGGCCATACGCTCGAACTGGCGCGCGGCGCGCATCTCACCGCGCGTGTGCACTATGCGTCGCTGCCGTGGCTCGCGGGCGTCGAGACGTTCGTTGCCGACGGCGTGTTCACCGGCGCATCGGGTCGCAACTGGGCCGCGTACGGCACGGATGTGCGGCTGGCCGACGGGCTGCTGCCCGTCGCGCAGGCACTGCTGACCGATCCGCAGACGTCGGGCGGCCTGCTGGTCGCGTGCGCGCCCGAGGCTGTCGACGAAGTCCTTGCGTGCTTCCGTGCCGACGGTTTCGACCGCGCGGCCGTGATCGGCGAGATGGTGGACGGGCCTGCGCGCGTCGACGTTGCCTGACGCGGAAATTCCATACCGGATCGTTTTGCGGTCGCTAGAATCGATGCCTTCCATCGAAGGCATCGACACCGATGAACGACTTCCTGTTCGGGCTGATGATCGCGAACTACGCAGCGCTCGTCGTGCTTGCGCAGTCGTAGCGGTTTAGGCGGTGGATGTGCCGGCACCAGCTGGCGTGCCGATCAACCGGATAGTATTCCTGAAGTTATTGTGTAATTCGGCATGCCGATGCCGTCACGCTCTCCACGCGTATCACTCACGCGCCAAAACACCCGCAGCCGTTTCGTAGTCGGGTTCCGCATTGCGCATGCCCGTTCTATACTCCCTCGCGCAGTCTCCGAGAGCCGTTCTCACCCAACATCACCGAAACAAGGAACGCCGATGCTGACTCGCTCCATTCTTTCCGCTGCTGCATTCTCGCTCGCAGCCTGTGCGACCGCGCCGTCGATCGCGCAGGACAACCAGGGCAACAACGCGGGCAACAATGCATTCGCCGAGACCGGTGCACAGGGCCGCCCGGTCAAGGTCATGATCATCACGATGTTCGGTCCGGAGGGCCAGGCCTGGCTCGACCGGCTCGGCCCGTGGCGCGACATCACCGTGCCGGGCCTGTCGTCCGACTATCCGGCCGTGCACTGCAACAAGCAGGACGTGTGCGTGGTGACGACCGGCATGGGCTATGCGAATGCGACTGCGACGATCATGGCGCTCACGTTCTCGCAGCGCTTCGATCTGCGCCGCACGTATTTCCTGGTCTCGGGCATCGCGGGCGTCGACCCCGCGCAAGGCACGGTCGGTTCCGCCGCGTGGTCGAAATACCTCGTCGACTTCAGCCTGCAGTGGGAACTCGATGCACGCGAGATTCCGGCCGGCTGGAATACCGGCTATCTCGGCATCAACACGAAGAGCCCGAACGACAAGCCGCCGCTCGACTACCGCACCGAAGTGTTCCAGCTCAACCCGCAGCTGACCGACGCTGCGTACGCGCTGTCGCGCAACGTCGTGCTCGCCGACAGCGCGCAGGCGCAGGCCGCGCGCGCGAAGTTCACGTATGCGCCGGCGAACCGGCCGCCGACGGTGATCCAGTGCGACACGTCATCGGGCAACACGTGGTTCTCGGGCACGCTGATCGGCGAGCGCGCGCGCCAGTGGACGAAGATCCTGACGGACGGCAAGGGTACCTACTGCATGACCGCGCAGGAAGACAACGCGACGTATGAAGCGCTCAAGCGCGCGGCGAGCGTGAAGCGGGTCGACCTGTCGCGCGTCGCGGTGCTGCGCACGGGGTCCGATTTCGACCGGCCGTATGCGGGGCAGACGAGCGCCGACAACCTGCTGAACTACGCAGACCAGGGCGGCTTCGCCCCGGCGACCGAAAACCTGTACCGCGCGGGCAATCCGCTCGTGCAGGACATCGTGACGCACTGGGGCGAATGGCGCGACGGCGTGCCGCGCCGGTAAGGTCCGGACGATGACTCAGCCGGCGGTCAATGCGCGTGCTGGGCCGAACGGAACGGCGTCCAGACCGGCGTGGTGTCGTCCCAGTGATCGAGCGGCGAAGGAAGTGGGTCGTTCATCATGTGCTCCTGCAACTAACTGACTCAGCGAGTCGTCGAGTGATGTTTTCCGACGCCGCGCACGGGGTAACCCGCTGCGCGGCGTTGCGCGTTTACCGGCCTCCGCCGGCGAGCTGGTTGCTTTCCGGCATCGGGCGATACGGGCCTTGTGCCAGTTCGAGCCCTTGCGGATACGAATTCGCCTTGCGCAGGTACGCGAGCGTGCCGTCGCGGCGGGCCTGTTCGACTTCCGCGCTGACTTCGGCGCGCGTACGCGGGCCGGAGTGCTGCGAGTACCACGACGTGTTGCCGTAATCGCCGGCATGCGGGGTGCTTGAATCGGCGAAGGCCGGTGCGGACACGGCGAGTGCAAGGGCGACGGCGGAGAGAAGGTGGCGGCGGTTCATGGCGTAACTCCTGTCTGTCGGAGTTGGCGCTTTAGCGCTCACTCCGGTCCCATCAACGGGATCTGTTCGATGCGCAACGAGGTGCGCGACAGGGTTTACTCTAGGTATCTGTTCCGTCGCGATAAATGCGGCAGACGCGAATTGATTTGTCGTTGCAGTGGAACAATCGTCATCCGCATGGCCGGCAGGGTGATGCGGAAATCGCTCGAACCCGCTTGCAGCGGGCCTCGCGCGGGTGCGACGGCGACGCGCAACGACTCGCGCGGACGATTGCCGCGGTCGGCACAAAGGTTTGCTGCGGATTCGGGAAAGATCTTGTGCGCCACGCGGAAAGGCGGCGCGAAGGCGGGGCGGCGCACGGGCCTCGCAGCCCGCGCGCGCAGTTCAGACGCGCAGTTCAGACGATTACGCGACCCATTCGTTGATGACCGGCGTGTCGAGCGCCGGCGCGCGTTCGGCTTCCTCGAACGTGCGCTTGCTGCACGTCGCGTCGAGGCTGCCCTTGCCGCTCAGCAGCGGGCAGCGGTCGAACACTTCGGCGACCCAGTCGACGAACACACGCACCTTCGGCGACAGATGGCGGCTGTGCGGATACACGACCGAGATCGGCATCGGCAGCGGCTTGACGCCGGGCAGGACCTCCTTGAGCCGGCCCTCGCGCAGGTGCGGCAGCACCATGAAGAGCGGCGGCTGGATCAGCCCGAAGCCTTCGACCCCGCAGGTCACGTACGCATCCGCATCGTTCACCGACACGATGCTGTCCATCTTGACCTCGACTTCCTTGCCGTCGCTCAGGAACGTCCAGTCGATCGTGCGGCCGGTGCGGCTCGAGAAATAGTTGACGGCCTTGTGATGGCTCAGGTCGTCGATCGTCTGCGGCTCGCCGTGGCGCTCGAGATAGTCGGGCGCGGCGACCGTCACGCCTTCGAACAGGCCGACACGACGCGCGACGAGCGACGAGTCCTGCAGCGCGCCGACGCGGATCACGCAATCGACGCCTTCCTGCAGAAGGTCGACCGGCCGGTCGGACAGGCCGAGCTGCAGGTCGATGTCCGGATAGCGCGTATGAAATTCGCACAGCGACGGAATCACGAGCAGGCGCCCGATCGAACCGGGCATGTCGATACGCAACTTTCCGTGCGGCTTCCGGTTGTTGTTCTGGAAGCTTGCTTCGGTTTCCTCGACGTCCGCGAGGATCCGCACGCATCTTTCGTAGTACGCGGCGCCGTCCGGCGTGAGCGACAGCCGGCGCGTGGTCCGGTGCATCAGCCGCACGCCGAGGAACGCTTCGAGATTCTGGATGATCGTCGTGACGGACGCCCGCGGCAAGCCGAGCGTTTCTGCTGCCTTGGTGAAGCTGCTTGTATCGACGACGCGAGTAAACACCTGCATGGCCTGAAGCCGGTCCATCACAACCTCCGCAATCTAATGAGCCTCCGGAACAAAGAGGCTGCGTTACCTCGTGGGTGAACGCAGCCTTGGATTGTTCGGGGGCGTTGAATTGTGTTGCCGGATTATAGGCATTTATCCGGATGTCTGCCGGACCCAGAATTCGTTCCATCTCGAAATGGATGCTGCATCGTCATGGACGCTTCTGAATTCAGCAAATTCCTGAAAGCCGCGTTGCCCGCCGAAGCCAGAGCCGGCGCGGCGCTGGTGGTGTCGGAGGTGGAAATCCCCGGCTACGCGCAGGACATCGTGCTGCGCCTCTACCGCCGCCCGGACAAGACCGGGTTGCCAGTAGTGCTTTATTTCCACGGCGGTGGCTTCGTGCGCGGTTCGCTCGAAGACGCCGACTTCGCCGCGCGCTTTTTAGCAGAACGCTTACCAGCTCTCGTAGTGTCGGTCGATTATTCGCTCGCGCCGGCCTTTCCTTTTCCGGCTGCGCCGGAGGATGCGTATCGCGCGGCCGTGTGGGCCGCGACGCGCGCCCGCGCATTCGGCGGCAACCCGAAGAAGATCGGCGTCGCAGGCCACGACGCGGGCGGCCAGCTCGCGAACTGCCTCGCGTTCATCGCGCGCGATCGCGGCGAAGTGTCGATCGTCGCGCAGGCGCTGTTCGGGCCGATGCTCGATCCGAGCATGACGCGCATTGGCGACGCCGATCGGCTCGAGTCGGACATCACGCCACGCGAATGTGCCGCATGTTATCGCGCGTATCTGCCGCAGGCGGCGCAGCGCATGCACCCGTACGCGGCGCCGCTCGAATCGGTGCGCCTCGCGGGCCTGCCGCCGACGCTCGTCGTCACCGCGCAGAACGACGTGCTGCATGTCGAAGCGGAGAAATATGCGGGCTGCCTGATCTCGTCGGGCGTGCTCACGCAGGTGATCCGCTATCCGGACATCACGCACGCCGCGCTCGCGACGCACGAAGCCGCCTTCGAGGAAGCCGTGCGCTTCTTCCAGTGCCGCTTCCAGGCGCGCCAGCCGAACCGTTCCGAATAACCAAACCAATCCACGTTTACTGGAGATCCACATGGCCATCCTACGCACCTCCCGTTCCCGAATCGCGACTGCGGCGATCGTGACGCTCGCCGTCGTCGGCCTCGGAACGTTCGGCGCGATGCGCGTGAACGCGAACGCGCCCGAGAAAGCGGCGGCGCCGCTGCCCGAAGTCGACGTCGCGACCATCGTGCCGCAGACCGTGACCGACTGGCAAAGCTATTCGGGCCGCCTCGAAGCGGTCGAGAAGGTCGACGTGCGCCCGCAGGTGTCGGGCACGATCGTCGCGGTGAACTTCAAGGACGGCGCGCTCGTGAAGAAGGGCGATGTGCTGTTCGTGATCGACCCGCGTCCGTACCAGGCGGAAACCGATCGCGCGGCCGCGCAGCTCGCGGGCGCGCAGGCGCGCAACGGCTATGCGCAGACCGACTGGCAGCGCGCGCAGCGGCTGATCGTCGACAACGCGATCGCGAAGCGCGACTACGACGAGAAGCAGAACGCGGCGCGCGAGGCGAATGCGAACCTGAAGGCGGCCGATGCGGCGCTGGAAACGGCGCGCATCAACCTCGGCTATACGCGGATCACCGCGCCCGTGTCGGGCCGCGTGTCGCGTGCGGAGATCACGGTCGGCAACGTGGTATCGGCCGGCGCGTCGGCCGCGCCGCTGACGACGCTCGTGTCGGTGTCGCCGATCTATGCGTCGTTCGACGCGGACGAGCAGACCTACCTGCAATACATCAACGGCGCGCGCGACGGCCGCAAGGTGCCGGTCGAGCTCGGCCTCGCGAACGAAACCGGCTACTCGCGCAGCGGCGTGATCGATTCGGTCGACAACCGGCTCGACACGTCGTCCGGCACGATCCGCGTGCGTGCGCGCTTCGACAACGCGGACGGCGCGCTGGTCCCGGGCCTCTACGCGCGCGTGAAGGTGGGCGGCAGCGCGCCGCACCAGGCGCTGCTCGTCGACGACGCGGCGATCAACACCGACCAGGACAAGAAGTTCGTGTTCGTCGTCGACCAGCAGGGCCGCGTGTCGTACCGCGAAGTGCAGCAGGGGATGCAGCACGGCAACCGGCGCGTGATCGTGAGCGGCCTCGCCGCGGGCGACCGCGTGGTCGTGAACGGCACGCAGCGCGTGCGGCCCGGCGAGCAGGTGAAGCCGCACATGGTCCCGATGACGGGAGGCGATGCACCGTCCGCGCCGCTGGCGGACAACGCGAAGCCGGCAGCGCCGACGAAGGCGGCGAAGGCGGATTCGTAAGCGGCACGCCGCTTCGCCTCCGCGTTCAACCAGACAGAGCCACACATGAACATTTCAAAATTCTTTATCGACCGGCCGATCTTTGCAGGAGTCCTATCGGTGATCATCCTGCTCGGCGGGGTGATCGCGATGTTCCTGCTGCCGATTTCGGAATATCCGGAAGTCGTGCCACCTTCCGTGATCGTGAAGGCGCAGTACCCGGGCGCGAACCCGAAAGTGATCGCCGAGACGGTCGCGTCGCCGCTTGAAGAGCAGATCAACGGCGTCGAGGACATGCTCTACATGCAGTCGCAGGCGAACAGCGACGGCAACATGACGATCACCGTCACGTTCAAGCTCGGCACCGATCCGGACAAGGCCACGCAGCTGGTGCAGAACCGCGTGAACCAGGCGCTGCCGCGCCTGCCGGAAGACGTGCAGCGGCTCGGCATCACGACGGTGAAGAGCTCGCCGACGCTGACGATGGTTGTCCACCTGATCTCGCCGGACAACCGCTACGACATGACCTACCTGCGCAACTACGCGCTGATCAACGTGAAGGATCGCCTGTCGCGGATCCAGGGCGTCGGCCAGGTGCAGCTGTGGGGTTCGGGCGACTACGCGATGCGCGTGTGGCTCGATCCGCAGAAGGTCGCGCAGCGCGGGCTGTCCGCCGAGGACGTCGTGCAGGCGATCCGCGAGCAGAACGTGCAGGTGGCGGCCGGCGTGATCGGCGCGTCGCCGTCGCTGCCCGGCACGCCGCTGCAGCTGTCGGTGAACGCGCGCGGCCGTCTGCAGACGGAAGACGAGTTCGGCGACATCGTCGTGAAGACGACGCCGGACGGCGGCGTCACGCGCCTGCGCGACATCGCACGGATCCAGCTCGACGCGTCGGAGTACGGGCTGCGCTCGCTGCTCGACAACAAGCCGGCTGTCGCGATGGCGATCAACCAGTCGCCGGGCGCGAACTCGCTGCAGATCTCGGACGAAGTGCGCAAGACGATGGCCGAGCTGAAGCAGGACATGCCGGCGGGCATCGACTACAAGATCGTCTATGACCCGACGCAGTTCGTGCGCTCGTCGATCAAGGCCGTCGTGCACACGCTGCTCGAAGCGATCGCGCTGGTCGTGATCGTCGTGATCGTGTTCCTGCAGACCTGGCGCGCATCGCTGATTCCGCTGATCGCGGTGCCGGTGTCGATCATCGGCACGTTCTCGCTGCTGCTCGCGTTCGGGTATTCGATCAACGCGTTGTCGCTGTTCGGGATGGTGCTGGCGATCGGGATCGTGGTCGACGATGCGATCGTCGTCGTCGAGAACGTCGAGCGCAACATCGAGAGCGGGATGAACGCGCGGCAGGCGACCTACAAGGCGATGCAGGAAGTGAGCGGGCCGATCATCGCGATCGCGCTGACGCTCGTCGCCGTGTTCGTGCCGCTCGCGTTCATGTCGGGCCTGACCGGCCAGTTCTACAAGCAGTTCGCAATGACCATCGCGATCTCGACAGTGATCTCGGCGTTCAACTCGCTGACGCTGTCGCCGGCGCTGTCCGCGATCCTGCTGAAGGGCCATGGCGAGAAGGAAGACTGGCTCACGCGCGTGATGAACCGCGTGCTCGGCGGCTTCTTCCGCGGCTTCAACAAGGTGTTCCATCGCGGCGCGGAGAACTACGGCCGAGGCGTGCGCGGCGTGCTGTCGCGCAAGACGGCGATGCTCGGCGTGTACCTCGTGCTGGTGGGCGCGACCGTGCTCGTGTCGAAGGTCGTGCCGGGCGGTTTCGTGCCCGCGCAGGACAAGGAATACCTGATCGCGTTCGCGCAGCTGCCGAACGGCGCGTCGCTCGACCGCACCGAGAAGGTGATCCGCGACATGGGCTCGATCGCGCTGAAGCAGCCGGGCGTCGAGAGCGCGGTCGCGTTCCCGGGGCTGTCGGTGAACGGCTTCACCAACAGCTCAAGCGCGGGCATCGTGTTCGTCACGCTCAAGCCGTTCTCGGAACGGCACGGCAAGGCGCTGTCGGCCGGCGCGATCGCGGGCGCGCTGAACCAGCAGTACGGCGCAATGAAGGACTCGTTCGTCGCGGTGTTCCCGCCGCCGCCGGTGCTCGGCCTCGGCACGCTCGGCGGCTTCAAGATGCAGATCGAGGATCGCGGCGCGGTCGGCTATGCGCGGCTCGCGGATGCGACCAACGACTTCATCAAGCGCGCGCAGCAGGCGCCGGAACTGGGCCCGTTGTTCACGAGCTACCAGATCAACGTGCCGCAGCTCAACGTCGATCTCGATCGCGTGAAGGCGAAGCAGCTCGGCGTGCCGGTCACCGACGTGTTCAACACGATGCAGGTGTATCTCGGCTCGCTGTACGTGAACGACTTCAACCGCTTCGGGCGCGTGTACCAGGTGCGCGTGCAGGCCGATGCGCCGTTCCGCCAGCGCGCGGACGACATCCTGCAGCTCAAGACGCGCAACGACAAGGGCGAGATGGTGCCGCTGTCGTCGCTCGTCACGGTGACGCCGACGTTCGGCCCTGAAATGGTCGTGCGCTACAACGGCTACACGGCGGCCGACATCAACGGCGGCCCGGCACCGGGCTTCTCGTCGGGGCAGGCGCAGGCCGCGATCGAGCGCATCGCGCACGAGACGCTGCCGCGCGGCGTGCGGTTCGAGTGGACCGACCTCACGTACCAGCAGATCCTCGCGGGCAACGCGGCGATCGTCGTGTTCCCGATCAGCGTGCTGCTCGTGTTCCTCGTGCTCGCCGCGTTGTACGAGAGCCTGACGCTGCCGCTCGCGGTGATCCTGATCGTGCCGATGAGCATTCTGTCGGCGCTGACGGGCGTGTGGCTCACGCAGGGCGACAACAACATCTTCACGCAGATCGGCCTGATGGTGCTGGTGGGGCTGTCGGCGAAGAACGCGATCCTGATCGTTGAATTCGCGCGCGAACTCGAACACGACGGCAGGACGCCGCTCGAGGCCGCGATCGAGGCGAGCCGGATGCGGCTGCGCCCGATCCTGATGACGTCGATCGCGTTCATCATGGGCGTCGTGCCGCTCGTCACGTCGACGGGCGCGGGCTCGGAGATGCGGCATGCGATGGGTGTCGCCGTGTTCTTCGGGATGCTCGGCGTGACGCTGTTCGGGCTGATGCTGACGCCGGTGTTCTACGTCGTGCTGCGCACGCTCGCGGGCGGCAAGATCCACGTCGCCGGCAAGGATTCGGCCGGCTACGGCGTACCGGCCCCGGGCGTGCCTGCTCCGGATGCTTGAGGATAAAAAGATGAACAACATGCACAACTCGAATGGCCTGATGCGCTTCGCGAAGGTGGCGGCCGCGAGCACCCTGCTCGCGACGCTGCTCGCCGCGTGCGCGGTGGGCCCCGACTACAAGCGCCCGGATGCGTCGACGCCGACGGCATTCAAGGAAGCGCCGACGCTCGCAGCGGGCGAACAGTCCGGCACGTGGAAGACGGCCGAGCCGTCGGACGGTGCGCATCGCGGCGAATGGTGGACGGTGTTCGGCGATCCCGTGCTCGATTCGCTCGAGACGCAGGCGCTCGCCGCGAACCAGAACCTGAAGGCCGCGGCCGCGCGTGTCGAGGAAGCGCGCGCGGCGACGCGTTCGGCGCGCTCGCAATGGTTCCCGCAAATCGGCGCCGGCTTCGGGCCGACGCGCGAAGGGCTGTCGTCGGCGTCGCAGCTCCAGCCGCAGGGCACGGGCCCGACCAACGCGACGCTGTGGCGTGCGCAGGGCACGGTGTCGTATGAGGCCGACCTGTTCGGCCGCGTCGGCCGCAACGTCGAGGCGTCGCGCGCCGACCAGGCGCAAAGCGAAGCGCTGTTCCGTTCGGTGCAACTCGCGCTGCAGGCGGACGTCGCGCAGAACTACTTCGAACTGCGCCAGCTCGACTCGGACCAGGACCTGTACCGTCGCACGGTGGAATTGCGCGATCAGGCGCTGAAGCTCGTGCAGCGTCGCTTCAACGAAGGCGACATCAGCGAGCTCGACGTGTCGCGCGCGAAGAACGAGCTGGCCAGCGCGCAGGCCGATGCGGTCGGCGTCGCGCGCCGGCGAGCGGCCTCCGAGCATGCGCTCGCGATCCTGCTCGGCAAGGCGCCTGCGGATTTCGCGTTCAAGGAAACGCCGATCGTGCCGGTCGGCGTGAAGGTTCCGCCGGGCCTGCCGTCCGCGCTGCTCGAACGTCGTCCGGACGTGTCGGCGGCCGAGCGCGCGATGGCGGCCGCGAACGCGCGGATCGGTCTTGCTAAGTCGGCGTACTTCCCGAAGCTCGACATCACGGGTGCGTTCGGCTATGAGGCGTCGACGCTCGGCAACCTGTTCCTGTGGTCGAGCCGCACGTTCCTGCTCGGGCCGTTCGCCGGCACCGCGCTGACGCTGCCGCTGTTCGATGGCGGGCGCCGTGCGGCGGGCGTGCAGCAGGCGCGTGCGCAGTACGACGAGCAGGTCGCGAACTATCGGCAGCAGGTGCTCGTCGCGTTCCGCGAGGTCGAGGACAATCTCGCCGATCTGCGTCTGCTCGACGACCAGATCCGCGCGCAGGATGCGGCCGTCAACGCGTCGCGCCGCGCGGCGACGCTGTCGCGCACGCAGTACCAGGAAGGCGAGGTTGCCTATCTCGACGTGATCGACAGCGAGCGCTCGGTGCTGCAGTCGCAGTTGCAGTCGAACCAGCTGACCGGCGCGCAGGCCGTGTCGACCGTCAACCTGATTCGCGCGCTCGGCGGCGGGTGGGGCGCGGCGCCGGCATCGGCTCCGGCCGCCGTCGGCGATGCGGCGACGGGCAAGCAGGAGGTTGCAGTGCGTTGAAGCGGGCGGCCCGTGACGGGCCGTCGTAACAGAGGTGCGCTGAAGAACCCCGATCCGCGGCGACGCGGATCGGGTTTTTTTATGGGAAGTCCGTTACGCCTGTCTCTCCGGCTGCGCATTCGGCGATCGCCGGATGGCTCGGTGCAGCGACGGCGGTGCTGATCGTGTTCTTCCCGATCTTCACGTTCGCGTACAACTGGTCGTTCGACAGCGTGTTCGGGTTGCCGGATGCGGTCACGCGCAAGGCCGAACCGATTGCGTAACGTGGGGGCAGCGAAGCGATGCGAAGCAGGGCCCGCATCGCTTCTGAAACGGAAGGGAAAGACCGGGCGGAGCGAATGCCGCGCGTGAAATTACGCCGCGACGAACTCGTGCACGTAGCGGTTGAACACGGCGGGGCTCGCCGCATTCATCCCGTGCGATGCGCCGGCGACGGTCTGCCGTTGCGCATCGCCGATCCATTGCGACAGCGTGTCGACGTTGTTGCGGAACATCTTCGGGCTGCGCTGGCCGTCGATCAGCAGCGTGCGGCATGCGATGTCGCTGGCCGTGTGCTGCGAATACGCGGGCAGCGGGTCGCGCAACTGCTTCGGCAGCGTGCTCGCGTTGTCGATCGCCATCGTGCGGAAGCGCGACGTGCTCTTCTTCCACGCGCCGGGCAGGCTCACCGAATCGACGAACATCTCGAGGCCGCCCTCGACGTCGCCTTGCCCGATCAGGTTCACGGCCTTCGTGCGCAGCGCGATCGCGGCGGCCGGCAGCGCGGCTTCGCGCACGCCTGGCTGCTGCAGCGGGCCGCCCGGATCGGCGAGCGTGAGCGAGTCGACGAGATGCGGATGCTGGCGCGCGACGTTGAACGCGACGCTGCCGCCACGCGAATGGCCGACCAGATGCACGGGGCCGAGATCGAGCGCGTCGATGAATTCGGCGAGCTCGTCGACGTGGTTCTGCCAGCTGAACTCGTCCTGGATGCCCGCTTCGACGGCCGGCCAGTAATGGCTGAGGCTCGGCGCGATGCAGCGATAGTGGGCCGACAGCGACGCGAGTTGCGGATCCCAGTAGCGGTAGTCGCACAGCGAGCCGTGCACGAACACCATCGGCGCGCCGCTGCCCCGCTCGACATACGGCAGGCTGATGCCTGACGAAAGCGTCGCAAATTGCAGGTCGGGGTTCGCGAGCACGGAAGGCTCGATTCGCATGTTCATGACTGAGGGACTCAAAGGTGCGTCAACACGACGCAACTATGCCCCACGGCGACCTGCAAGGAAAACGCATAATTTTCATCGTGACGATCAATTTTATTGATGACTGTGCCGCAAACCCCTGTCGGAGCGTGGGCGTGCGTCGAAGCCTTCAATAATCTGACGATCGGTTTCGTCGCCGAAAGGGCGTGCGACGGCCTGCGCGCACGCGCATTCGCACCGGGAAAAAGGAAGCAGGCGGGCCCGCGCGTCAGCGCACCGTCAACGCGGGTGCGGTCTGAAGCTCGACGGGCAGGTCGTTGTCGGCGGCGAACTGCATCGCGAAGTCGAACGCGTCCGCGCACACGTCGCGCAGCTCGTCCGACACGAACAGGCATTTGGCACCGCCGTCGACGACGGGCATCGCGAGCCGCGACAGCGCGCACGGATAGCCGGGCCGCCGTTCGCCGACGAACAGCGTGATAACGCCTGCGAGGCGTTCGGGCCAGTCGCTGGGGCGGAAGGTCTTCTGCGCGCGCGTGACGCCGCGGATCAGGTGGCCGGCGATGCGGCCTTGTTCAGTCACTTCGATGCGATCCATGCTGTGCGTGTCCTCGTTCGCGTCATTCGCCGCCGTCGGCCGCGGCGTCGCCGCGCGCGGGAATCCGCAGGTTGCGCAGCTTGTGATAAAGCGTCTTCTTCGGCATGCCGAGCGCGACGCTCGCGTCCGCGACGTTGCCGTTGTGACGCCGTAGCATGTCCTCGATCAGCATCCGCTCGAAATACGCGAGCTGCTCCGCGAGCGTGCCGCCCACGGCCGGCGCGCCGCCGGCCGACAGCAGGCTGTCGCCGGTGAGGCCGAGCACGAAGCGGTCGGCCACGTTCTGCAGTTCGCGCACGTTGCCGGGCCACGCATGCGTCATCAGTTCGGACACCTGCGCAGCCGTGACGATCGGCGCCGGCTGTCCGAAGCGCCGTGCGGCCGCGAGCACGAAATGCTCGAACAGCAGCGGCACGTCCTCGCGCCGCTCGCGCAGCGGCGGCAGCTCGATCTGCGCGACGTTGAGGCGATACAGCAGGTCTGCGCGGAAGCGGCCGTCGGCCGCGAGTTCGGCGAGATCGGCCTTCGACGCAGCGATCACGCGGCAGTCGACCGGAATCAGCTCGTTCGCGCCGAGCCGCTCGACCACACGCTCTTGCAGCACGCGCAGCATCTTGATCTGCAGCGGGATCGGCATCGTCTCGATCTCGTCGAGGAACAGCGTGCCGCCGTGCGCCCACTCCATCTTGCCGATGCGCTTCTTGATCGCGCCGGTGAATGCGCCGGCCTCGTGGCCGAACAGCTCGCTCTCGAAGATCTGCTCGGGCAGCCCGCCGCAGTTCAGCGCGACGAAGTGCGCGTCGCGCCGCCCGCCGAAATCGTGCAGGCTGCGCGCTATCAGCTCCTTGCCGGTGCCCGTTTCGCCGGTGATCAGCACCGACACCGACGTATCGGCGAGGCGCAGGATCTTCTTGCGCACGTCGGCCATCGCGGGCGACTTGCCGAGCACGAACGCTTCGATCCCCTGCCAGTTGTGCAGCGCCGCGCGCAGCCCCTGCACCTCGAGCGTCAGGCGGCGCTTCTCGACCGCGCGCGCGACGCGGCCTGCGATCACGTCCGACGAAAACGGCTTCTCGATGAAGTCGTATGCGCCGACCTGCATCGCGCCGACCGCCGTCGAGATGTCCGCATGGCCGCTGATCAGCACGACCGGGATCTGCGCATCGACAGCCATCACGCGGTCGAGCAGCTGCAGCCCGTCGATGCCCGGCATCCGCACGTCCGACACGATCACGACCGGCGCGCCGGGCGCGACGTGCGTGAGTGCGTCGGCGGCCGACGCGAAGGCGTCGACCGGGAACCCGGCGAGCGCGACGGCCTGCTCAACGCCGATCCGGACGTTCTCGTCGTCCTCGACGACCAGCACGCGAATCTCATCTTCCATGCTCTGTCCTTTGCGGCGTGGCCGCCGCGAATTCGATACTGAACTGCGCGCCGCCTTCGTCGCGGTTCGCGGCAGCGATCTTCGCGCCGAACCCCTCGACGATGCGCGACGTGATCGCGAGGCCGAGCCCGAGGCCCTGGCCGCGCGGCTTGGTCGTGACGAACGGCTCGAACAGGTGCGGCAGCACGTCGGGCGTGATGCCGGCACCGCTGTCGGCGACGCTGAAGCGCACGCGGCCGGCTTCGTCGGGCCCGTCGGCGTCGATGACGATCCGGCGCACGGGTGCGTCGTGCACCGCGTCGAGCGCGTTGCCGAGCAGGTTCACGATCACCTGCTGCAACTGGCTCGATTCGGCGGACACCGTCGTGCCGGGCGCGATGTTCACGTCGAGCCGCACGCCTTCGTCGCGGATCCGCGCATCGTAGATCAGCCGCGCATGCGCGACGGCCTCGGCGAGCGACACCGCGACGCGCTCGACGTCCGGCTTGCGCGCGAAGGTCTTCAGCTCGCCGGTGAGCACGGCCATGCTGTCGACGAGCTTGCCGATCCGCTCGAGATTCGCGAACGCCTGCGCGGGCTGGTTACGCTCGAAGAACGTGCGCGCGTTGTCGCACAGCGTGCGGATCGCGACGAGCGGCTGGTTCAGCTCGTGCGTGAGGCCGGCGGCCATCTGCCCGAGCACCGCGAGCTTGCCCGCGTGCACGACTTCCTGCTGCGAATCGCGCAGCCGCTGCTCGGTGCGCTCGCGCTCGTCGATCTCGAGCTGCATTCGCTCGTTCGCGGCGGTCAGCGCGGCCGTGCGCTGCGCGACGGTCAGTTCGAGCTGGTCGTTCGCGCGGCGCAGCGCGTCCTGCGCGTTCAGCCGCGCGACGATCGCACGGCGGCGCTGGATCGCGTAGCCGGCCAGCAGCGCGGCGATCAGGAACGCGCCCGTGACGAACACGAACGCCGTCTGCTGCTGGCGCCGCGCGCCCGCGATGTCGAGCAGCACCATCAGCGAGTCGCCGGCCTGCGGCGCGGGGCGCGACATCACGAGATAACGCGTGGCGCGGCCGGTGCGGCGCGGATCGGGGAAGGTGCCGAACCACGCGGCCGCACTGCGGTCGCCGATGCGGCGGTACGGCAGCGCGTCGACGGTGCGGCCCGCGTATTGCCGCGACGACTGGATGTCGCGCTGCTGCTGCGCGGTGATCGGGCGCAGCGCGGTGAATTTCCACGCGGGTTCGGTCGAGATCACGACCACGCCGTTGCTGTCGACGACCATCGCGGCGACGCCCGGCGCGCGCCACGCCGATTCGAGCGGATCGACGCTGATCTTGACGGCGGCCACGCCGATCGGCACGCCGTCGTCGCGCACCGCGCTGGCGAAGTAGACGCCCGGCACGCCCGTGTTGGTGCCGATGCCGAAGAAGCGGCCGCTGCCGCGCGCGAGCGCGTCCTTGAAGTACGGCCGGTACGACACGTTGGTGCCGACGAAGCTGATCGTCTCGTTCCAGTTGCTGGCGGCGATCACCTCGCCCCGCAGGTCGATCACGTCGACGGCGCCGCTGCCCGCGTCGCGGTTCACCGCTTCGAGGTACGTGTTCACCGTGTGCACGAGACCGGGCGCATCGTGCGGCGCGGCCTTCAGCATCGCGCGCACGCCGTCCTGCCGCGCAACCAGGCCGGGCAGGATCTCGAAGCGGCCGAGCTCGCTCTTCAGGCTCGACGCATACAGGTCGAGCCGGTGCGCGCCGGCTTCCTCGAGCGCGTCGATCGCGCGCTCCCATGCGAAATCGACGGCCGCGCCCGCCACGCCGACATACAGCACGGCGGCCGACGCCCAGCCCCACCACGGGATTCCCTTGAAGCTCTTCTGCACGTTCGCCCTCATCGAAGCCCGCAACCGGCCCGGAACGACGCGCGCCGCGCGCCGGCAAAGCCGGCGGCGGCGCGTGCGGGTCCGGCGGCACGACGGCCTGCGCGACGGGGCGCGCGGCGGCGCGTCATCCGAAGTGCGCGACCAGGATCAGCGTGACCGTGACGACGATCGCGCCGCCGATGCGCGTCGCGATCTGCGCGAACGGCATCAACTGCATCCGGTTCGCGGCGGTCAGGATCGCGACGTCGCCGGTGCCGCCTTGCCCGCTATGGCAGGCGTTCACGATTGCGGTGTCGATAGGGTACATCTTCAGCAGGCGGCCGACCACGAAACCGGTGCCCATCAGCGTCGTGACGGTCGACACGATCGTCACGACATTGACGATCGTGAAGGCGGCGGTCAGCTTGTCCCACGGCGTCATCGCGACGCCGATCGCGAACAGCAGCGGATACGTGACGGCCGTCGAGAAGAACTTGTAGACGACGAACGCGCCTTCCTGCAGCGGCGGCGACACCGCGCGCGCGAGCTTCACGAGCACCGCGAGGAACAGCATTGCGACCGGCGCGGGCAGGCCGAACAGCTTGTGCGCCATCAGGCCGACGAGATACAGCGTGATCGCGGTGATGCCGGCGCCCGCGATGTGCGTGACGTCGACGTGGCCGCGGATTTCTTCGTTTTCCGGCGTCATGTCGCCGCTTTCGCCGACCTGCAGGCGGCCGTTGCCGGTCAGGTGCGGCAGGCGCTTGCCGAGCATGTCGAGCGCGCCCGACAGGATGATCGCGGTCAGGCTGCCGAGCATCACCGGCGGCAGCACCATCGCGAACATTTCGCCCTGCGGCAGGTGCATCAGTTCCGAATAGCCGATCGACAGCGGA
This sequence comes from Burkholderia pyrrocinia, assembly GCF_003330765.1. Taxonomy (NCBI): domain Bacteria; kingdom Pseudomonadati; phylum Pseudomonadota; class Betaproteobacteria; order Burkholderiales; family Burkholderiaceae; genus Burkholderia; species Burkholderia pyrrocinia. The sequence continues at coordinate 140,131 of NZ_CP024903.1, forward strand.
ATCGCGCCTTCGCCGACGCCGCCCGCCATGATCGGCACGACGATGTACAGCAGCGTGTGGCGTGCGCCGAGGCCGAGCGCGGTACCGACCGCCGTGCCGACGATTGCCGCCGCCACCGAGCCCGCCGCGAGCGGGATGAAGATCTTCACGAAGCCCTGGATCAGCACGCGCCGGTCCATGCTCAGGATGCTGCCGACGATGATCGACGCGATGAACAGGTACAGGAAGTTGGTCGACTTGGTGAATTCGGTCGTTAGGTTCAGCACCGGTTTCGGCAGCACGTGGTAGTACGTGAGCGCCGACGGCACGAAGGTCGCGAAGATCGCGGCCGCGCCGATATTGCGCAGCAGCGGCAGACGCTTGCCGAGTTCGGCGCAGGTGAAGCCGAAGAACGCGAGCACCGCGATCGCCATCGAGATCTCGCCGGGCACCTTGCCGGTTACCACGAAGCCGACGATCAGCGCGAGCAGGATGAAGTAGACGGGCAGCGGAATGATGCCGATGCGGATTTCCATCAGCTTCCACCAGCCTTCAGGCCAGAAGCGTTCGCGCGTGGCGGGACCGGCTTCGGCAATCGGTTCCGGATGGGACGGGGTATGGATAGAGGTCTGCAAGACGTGTCTCCTGATGTTGGAATGCCTGCATGACTTCGCGGCATCGTGTGCCGACTATTACGCAACCTCCGTGCCAGGATTCCGGTTCGCCTGCTCGCTTGCAGGTCATTGATTCATAAGGGATTTGCTTCGTCTTCTGAAAGGGGCTCGCGCAGGCCGTTCCGAGATTTCGGAATTCGCGCGGCGCCCGGGCCGAGATTTCGGCCGGATCGCCGGCCGGGCGCCCGGCCGCGCCCGATCGTGCGCCATATCGCCGCGCGCGATTTTCTTCGCACAATCGCTTCGTAGACCGCCCTCCCGCCGCTCTCTATCATCGGCTGATCCTTTTCCGATGCGACGACGACTGTCCGGAGAACGCCCGCGCGTTCGCCGCGGCGTCGCTCATCCGTCGATACCGTCTTTGGACAGGAGAGTGGTTTCCATGCTGCATGCCGTTTTTTCCGCCCGCTTATCCTCCGGCCGCCTTGCCCGGCCGGCCCGCCTGCTGGCGGCCGCGCTGCTCGCGGTGTTGCTCGGCCTCGTGCTGCCGAACGGCGCGCGCGCCGACACCGCGCCGCTGAAGGTCGGCATCTCGACCAGCCCGCAGATCGAGGCGCTGAAGATCGCCGCGAAGGAGGCCAAGGCGCAGGGGCTCGACGTGCGGATCGTCGAGTTCACCGACTGGAATACGCCGAACGCGGCGCTCGCGAACAAGGACATCGACGTCAACTACTTCCAGCACATCCCGTTTCTCGAGAACGCGAAAAAGCAGGGCGGCTACAACTTCGTGTCGATCGCGCCCGGCACGATCATGAAGATCGGCCTCTATTCGAAGAAGGTGAAAAGCTTTGCCGAGCTGAAGGACGGCGCGCGGGTCGCGATCGCGAACGATCCCGTGAACGGCGGGCGCGGACTGTTGTTGCTGCAGCGCGCGGGCCTCATCACGCTGAAGCCGGGCACCGATTACCGCGCGACGACGCACGACATCGTCGCGAACCCGAAGCACCTGAAGATCATCCCGCTCGAAGCGTCGCAACTCGCGCGTTCGCTCGACGACGTCGATCTCGCGCAGGGCTACCCGAGCTTCATCAAGCTCGCCGGCACGACCGACCCGAACAGCGCGCTGCTGTTCGACGGTACCGAGAACAAGAGCTTTGCGATCCAGTGGGTCGTGCGGCCGGACAGCGTGAACGATCCGCGCATCCGCAAGTTCATCGCGATCTACCAGCACTCGCCGGCGGTGCGCAAGGCACTCGACAACGCGTTCGGCTCGCTGTACGCGATCGCTTGGTGACGGAGGCGAACATGGCGAACGGCAAGAAGATCCTGCTCAACGCGTTCAACATGAACTGCGTCGGGCACATCAATCACGGGCTGTGGACGCATCCGCGCGACCGCTCCGCGCACTACACCGATCTCGACTACTGGGCCGATCTCGCGAAGACACTCGAGCGCGGCAAGTTCGACGGTATCTTTCTCGCGGACATCGTCGGCGTGTACGACGTGTTCGGCGGCGGCCCCGACGCCGCGCTGCGCGAATCGGTGCAGGTGCCCGTCAACGATCCGCTGCTGCTCGTGCCCGCGATGGCGCAGGTCACGCGGCATCTCGGCTTCGGCGTGACCGCGAACCTCACCTACGAGCCGCCTTACCTGTTCGCGCGCCGCATGTCGACGCTCGATCACCTGACGAAAGGGCGGGTGGGCTGGAACATCGTCACCGGCTATCTCGACAGCGCCGCGCGCGGGATGGGCCTCGCGCAGCAGATCGGCCACGACGACCGCTACGAGCGCGCCGACGACTACCTGGAGGTCGTCTACAAGCTGTGGGAACAGAGCTGGGACGACGACGCGGTGATCCGTGACGCGCAGGCACGCGTGTTCGCGCAGCCAGGCAAGGTGCGGCGCGTGAAGCACGACGGGCCGTTCTATTCGGTCGACGCGATCCACCTGAGCGAGCCGTCGCTGCAGCGCACGCCGGTGCTGTACCAGGCCGGGTCGTCCGCGCGCGGCGTCGAGTTCGCGGGCCGTCACGCGGAATGCGTGTTCGTGAACGGGCAGAGCAAGGCCGCCGCGCGCGCGGCGGCGCTCGACATTCGCGCGGCCGCCGCGCGGCAGGGCCGCGATCCGGCGTCGATCCGGATTTTCGCGGGCGTGAGCGTCGTGACGGCCGAGACCGAACTTCTCGCGCGCGAGAAGTTTGACGAATACCGGCGTTATGCGAGCCCGGAAGCCGGCCTTGCGCATTTCGCGAGTTCGACCGGCATCGACTTCGCGAAGTACGGCCTCGACGAGCCGATTTCGTACGTGAAGACCGATTCGATCCAGTCGGCCGTCGACGCGATCTCGCGCAAGAGCACGACCGGCACGTGGACCGTGCGCCGGATGCTCGAACAGATGTCGCTCGGCGGTCGTTATGCGCCGATCGTCGGGTCGCCGTCGCAGGTCGCGGACGAACTGCAGGCGTGGATCGACGAGACGGGCATCGACGGCTTCAACCTGACGCGCACCGTGATGCCCGAATCGTTCGAGGATTTCGTCGACTGGGTCGTGCCCGAACTGCAGAACCGCGGCATCTACAAGGAAGACTACGATCCCGCGCCGACGCTGCGCGAGAAGCTGTTCGGCGCGGGCCCGCGCCTGCCCGCGTGGCACACGGGCGCGCAGCACCGACCGGGCGCCGTGTCCGAACCCGCGCATCCCGCGCATGCCTGAACCTGACGGAGCGAAGCGATGACGCAATTGTTCGATACGCTGGGTTTCATCGATACATCGGCCGCGCGTGCCGGCGCCGCTGCAACGACGCATGAAGCGGAGGCCGCGCTGGCTGGCGGCGTCGCCGTGTCGCTGGAGCAGGTCGGCAAGGTGTTCGCGACACCGCGCGGCCAGGCCGCCGCGCTGCGAGACGTGACGCTCGACGTGCGGCGCGGCGAGGTGTTCGGGATCATCGGCCGTAGCGGCGCCGGGAAGTCGACGCTGCTGCGGCTCGTAAACGGGCTCGAACGGCCGAGTTCGGGCCGCGTGCACGTGCAGGGCGTCGACGTCGGCGCGCTCGACGAGGACGGGCTCGTCGCGCTGCGGCGTCGCACCGGCATGGTGTTCCAGCATTTCAACCTGCTGTCCGCGAAGACGGTATTCGAGAACGTCGCGCTGCCGCTGAAGATCGCCGGCGTGCCGAAGGCCGAGCGCATGCGCAAGGTCGAGGCGCTGCTCGAACTCGTCGGGCTCGCCGCGAAGCGCGACGCGTATCCGGCGAGCCTGTCGGGCGGCCAGAAGCAGCGCGTCGGCATCGCCCGCGCGCTCGTGCACGATCCCGAGGTGCTGCTGTGCGACGAGGCGACGTCGGCGCTCGATCCCGAGACGACGCAGTCGATCCTCGCGCTGCTCGCTGACATCAACCGCCGCCTCGGGCTGACGATCGTGCTGATCACGCACGAGATGGAGGTGATTCGCGCGGTGTGCGACACCGTAGTGGTGATCGAACAGGGCGAAGTCGTCGAAACGGGCCCCGTGTGGCGTGTGTTCGGCGATCCGCGCCATGGTGCGACGCGCGCGCTGCTCAGCACGCTCGTGCACGACCTGCCGGCTGAACTCGCCGCGCGCGTGCAGCCGCTGCCCGAGCAGGCCGCATTGCCCGACGGCACGCAGGTCGTGCTCGACGTTCGTTATACGGGCGAGAGCGGCGGCGAGCCGGACGTCGGCGCGCTCGCGGCGGCGCTCGGCGGTTCCGTGCGTTTCCTGCACGGCGGGATCGAGCGCATCCAGGGGCATGCGCAGGGGCGCCTCGTGATCGCGGCGGCGCCGCGCGCCGACGATGCCGGCCACGCGCATGCGCGCGGCGTGGTCGCCGCGTTGCTCGAACGCGCGCGCCGCCACGCGAATCACGCGGAGGTGCTCGGCTATGTTTGACCTCTGGTGGCCCGAACTGCTCGACGCGATCCGCGACACGCTGTCGATGGTCGCCGCGTCGGCCGCGATCGCGGCGCTGATCGGCATTCCGCTCGCGGTGATCCTCGTGACGACCGCGCCCGGCGGCATCTACGCGCGGCGCGGCGTGAACGCGGTGCTCGGCGCGCTCGTCAACGTGTTCCGCTCGACGCCGTTCATCATCCTGCTCGTCGCGCTGCTGCCGTTCACGCGCGTGCTGATCGGCACGACGATCGGCGTATGGGCGGCCGTCGTGCCGTTATCGATCGCCGCGATCCCGTTCTTCGCGCGGATCGCCGAAGTGAGCCTGCGCGAAGTCGATCGCGGGCTGATCGAGGCTGCGCTCGCGATGGGCGCGAAGCGCCGCCACATCGTGTGGCACGTGCTGCTGCCGGAGGCGCTGCCCGGCATGCTCGGCGGCTTCACGATCACCGTCGTCGCGCTGATCGGCTCGACCGCGATGGCGGGCGCCGTCGGCGCGGGCGGGCTCGGCGATCTCGCGATCCGCTACGGCTACCAGCGTTTCGACACCACCGTCATGGCGACCGTGATCGTGATCCTGATCGCGCTCGTCTCGGCCGTGCAAATCACGGGCGACCGCCTGGTCCGACGCGTGACCCGGCGTACCTGAGCGACGCCACAAGCGTCCGCTCGCTTCATCAATGATCCTGAGAGACCGACAGATATGACCTTGCCCATCGGCGCGCCGCGCGAATGGAACGGACAATTCGAGGAGGCGCTGTTTCTCGACGTGGCGCGACGCCATCGTCCCGGCTTTCCGACCAAGCTCGCCACGCCGCCGAGCGAGCCGCGCAACGACGACGAGCTGGCCGCCGTCGCCGACTATTACACGAAGATGGCGTCGCACGACCTGTTCATCGTGCAGGTCGTCGCGAAGGCGATCGACACGCTGTTCCGCGACGACCCGCATTTCCAGCTGATCCTGTCGCGCCAGCTCGGTGACGACGGCGCGCACGCGGTGATCGGCCGCGAACGCGTGACCGAACTGACGGGGCGCGATCCGCTGCCGGAAGTCGACCGGCTCGTCGCCGCGCACTGGGCGCGCATCGGCGACATCGCGGTGCGCGACGTCGCGGGCTTTCTCGCGTTCGAATGGCATTACGAACTGCACATCCTCGCGAAGCTGTGGATCCAGCGCAAGACCGGCCGCATCGGCGACGGCGCGATGCGCGAGCACGGCGAGAACCGGATTCGTCCGGACGAGGAATGGCATCGCGTGCAGATCGTCAACTGGTGGTTCGACACGCTGAAGGCGTTGCCGGCGGCCGAGCGCGATGCGCTGGTCGATCGCGTGATCGCGGCCGACGAGGAAGCGCAGGCACGGCTCGATGGTTATCTGCACGACGAGTACGCGCACACCGAGCACGTGTTCGGCGCGGACATCGCCGACTATCGCGCGATCTACGACGACTGGCGGCGCGAGATCCTGTCGCGGCTGACCGGCCGCCGGCTCGGCGCGCTCGTGCCGCTGTCGGGCGAAACCGTTGTGCAGGAAGCCGTCGCATGAACGATCCACGAGGCCCGGCGACGTTTGCGCCGGATACCGACGATGCGCCGGCACTCGACCCGGACGCATTGACACACGCCATCGACGCATTGTGTGCGACCGCCGCCGCGCGAGACCGCGCGGGCGGTCATGCGGCGCGGGAGAAGCAGTGGCTCGCCGATGCGGGCCTGCTGACGCTCGCGGTGCCGCGTGCGTTCGGCGGGCAGGAAGCCGTGTGGCCCGCGATCTACGAGGCGATCCGGCAGATCGCGCGCGTCGACAGCGCGCTCGCGCATCTCGTCGGGTTCCAGTGCCTGCAGGTGGTGAGCGTCGACGTGTGGGGCAGCGCCGCGCAGCGCGAACGCTATCTGCGCGGCACGGTCGAGCAGCGCTGGTGGTGGGGCAATGCGGTCAATCCGCTCGACACGCGGCTCGTTGCCGCCGCGACGCCGGACGGCGGCTACCGGCTCGACGGCGTGAAGGGCTTCTGTTCGGGCACGCGCGGCTCGCAGCGGATGACGGTGTCCGCGCACGATCCGGAAACCGGCCGCACCGTGTTCGGCGTGGTGCCGACCGATCGTCCGGGGATCACGGTCAACGATGACTGGGATCCGATCGGCCAGCGCCAGACCGACAGCGGCAGCGTGCGCTTCGACGGCGTGACGCTCGCGGCGGACGAGGTGCTGCACCGCTCGGAAACGGCGCCGACCCCGCGCGCGACGCTGCGCACGCTGGTGTCGCAGCTCGTGCTGACCAACCTGTTCGTCGGGCTCGCGGAAGGCGCGCTGGCGGAGGCGCGCGACTATGTGCTGAAGCATGGGCGGCCGTGGATTCACTCTGGCGCCGCGCAGGCGGGCGACGATCCGTATACGCTGCAGCGCTTCGGCGACATGCGCGTGCGCGCGATTGCCGCAGCGGCGCTGGCCGATCGAGCGGCCGGCGCGTTGCAGCGCGCGTGGGTACGGCGGGATGCGCTGACGGCGGACGAGCGCGCTGAAGTGGCGCTCGCGGTATCGGAGGCGAAGATCGTCGCGCAGCGAGCGGCGCTCGAGAACGGCGAGGCGCTGTTCGATGCCTGCGGCGCGCGCGCGACGGCCGCGTCGCTCGGCCTCGACCGCTTCTGGCGGAACGCGCGCACGCATACGTTGCACGATCCGCTCGACTATCGGCTTCGGGATGTCGGACGGTTCGCGTTGACGGGGGAGTTGCCGCAGGCGTCGCTCTATACGTAAGCGAAATGAATCGCCAGCGTAACCGGCATACCGCGTGTCACGACCGTGTCATCGGCGCGGTGGCGCCGATGACCAGCATGGCAGTGTCAAGAAACAGTCTCTTGACACTGCACGGTCAGAGACCGATTACCAGCGGTAGCCGACGCCTGCGCCCGCACCGAACGAGCCGTGGCCCGAAACCGCCGTCGTCACCGAGCCCTTGACCAGCCATTTCGCCGTCGCGACGGAAAGACCGACCGCCATTGCGCTTTGACCGCCGTACGTACCGCCGCCGAGCGCGACAACCTTCTCGCCTGGCAGCACGGCTTGCGGCATGTTTGCCATTGCGATCGCGCTCGCCGTGCCCGCGTTTGCGTCCTTGCGATACTTCGACATTTCCTCGCGGACGGAATTGATTGCACCGTTCAACTGGCGCACGTTCACGCCGTCTGTCGGTGCCGTGCCGTCGGCCATGTTGGTCAACTGATGCTCGGCGCCCGGCGCGCCGATCGAAACCGTGTTGTCGCGATCCGCGACCGAGTTGGCGCCCAACGCCACCGAATTGTTGGCGGTCGCGCGGCTGTTCGTGCCGATCGCGGTCGAGTCCGTGCCCGACACATTCGAGCCGGTGCCGATCGCCGTTCCGTTTGTCGCGGTGACTTTCGAATTCGTGCCGATGGCCGTTCCGTTCGTGGCGGTGACAGTGGAGTTGACGCCGACCGCCGTACCGTTGTCTCCCGAGACGTTGGAGCCGTTGCCCACTGCGGTGCCGTTCGGCACGCTGACCAGCGTATTCTTGCCGATCGCGGTGCCCGTATCATCCGCAACCGTGCCGCTCGGGACATTCGACGAAATCTTGCCGACGGTGGTCGTGAGCGTTGCGAGATCCGCCGTCAGTGTCGAAACCTGGCTTGCAATCGAGAAGAGCTGCGAGCCGTTGACGGCGTCCGTGCTGGTCGCGCTGATGGCGCCGGCCGCGACATTCACGATTTGACGCTCGGCGCCGGCGCTGCCCACGCTGACCACGCCAACCGGCGTACCCGCGAAACCGCTGTAGCTGACGCCGTTGAGCGTCACGCTGCTCACGGTCGTGAAAGCACGCGTGGCAGCGTTCGAACCCAGGGCCACGGAATTCGCGTTGGCTGCGTTCGCGCCTTCGCCGATGGCGACCGAATTCACCGCCGATGCGGTTGCGCGCGCAATCGCGACGCTGCCGGTCGCGGATGCCACACTGTCGATGCCGAGCGCGACCGCATCGCCCGCACCGGCGTTTGCCTGGAAGCCGAGTGCCGTACCGCCGGCCGCAATGCTGCCCTTGCCCACGGCGGTCGAAAATGTCGCGGTGGCGCTCGCACCTTGCCCGACCGCCGTTGCCTGGTCGACTGCCGATGCGCCCTGGCCGAATGCCGAAGCCGTTGCCCCGTTCGCGAGTGCTCCGTCGCCGACTGCCGTCGCCTGGGTTCCGATCGCACCGGAAAGCGCGCCGACCGCCGTCGCGTGGTCTCCGGTCGCGGTGGCGTTGCCACCCACCGCGGTGGCCTGTGTGCCGGTCGCAACGGCCACGCGGCCAATCGCGACGGTTTCGCTATACGCGCCCGTCGACGACCCGGAATTCGCGGCCGCTGCAGTGCCGATCGCAACGTTGTCGCAACCCGTGGCGGCCGCCGGATACGTGCTGCTCCCCGAGATTGCAATGTTTCCGACACAGCTCCCCGACGTTTCGGTCGACGTGCCGTTCTGCACATAGTCGGCGCGCGCGGGCGCCGACGCCGCGAATGCGACCATGGCTGCACAGACCGCGACAGCTAGTGCGGTTTTTGACTTTTCCGGCGCGCGGTGTGCCGGATTCCCCAACCCTCGTTGATTCTTGTTCATTTGTTTTCCTAGGCTCAATATAAAAATCGTGTTGTGGCTTGCATGTCACCGTTCGCGATTTCCCGATCGCATTGATTCATTCGTGTTGTTTTTATGACGGGCGCCAGATTTTTTTGATTGTCAAATAAAAGGTGTACTAATCAAATTTGCAATATGGCGGATTCAGGGAGAAGGGAAATGGAGCAGGATGCAGCTGCTTGCTTTTGTCACGGCCACGTTGGAACTTCCCGGATCCGCAGCTCGAGTCGCGACGACGCATTTTGATCGGCCTCAGTCGCGCATATGTTTGCTGCGGCGGCCGAATGCTATGTTTTGGGAGAAATTCGTTGGGTGATGTGCGCGATGAAGCGGCCGGCGAGCGCAAGCGTTGCTGCGGTATCGTCACCAGATAATCGGGCGGGGGCCAACGGGACGCTCGCACAGCCTGCGTGCGCGCCGGATCGTCCGCACTGGGTGGATCGTCAACGTGAGCTGCTGGAGGCCTTACGTCAGCGGCGCGGCCCTGCTCGCGCTCGGCGTGAAGCCGGCGCTCGAGCGCCGCTGATGGCGGTCCCTACGCCGGCAACGCATCCGCCAGCGCCCGCATCGCGTCCACCGTCTCCGGATTCGCCGGAAAGAACGCCTCGATCGCGAGTTCCGACAGCGTGACGTCGACCGGCGTGCCGAACACCGTCGTCGTGCTGAAGAACGCCAGTTCGCCGGCCGCGGTGCGCAGCCGCAGCGGCACGGCGATATCCGCGAAGTCGGCGCGCGCATGGGTGTCGTCGGGCTGGCCGGCCGGCGCCGGATACGCGGCGAGCTCGTCGCGCAGCGCATGCAGCGTGCGGTCGCCGCTCGCATCGATCTGCCGTTGCAGCCGATGCAGGATGTGCGCGCGCCATTCATGCCAGTTGACGATCTGCGACGCGAGGCCGTCCGGATGCAGGCTCAGCCGCAGCACGTTGACGGGCGGCTGCAGCAGCGACGCATCGGCCTGCGCGACCAGCGCGCCGAGCATCCGGTTCGCGGCGAGCAGCGTCCAGTGGCGGTCCACCGCGAGCGCCGGGTAGGGTTCGTGGCCGCGCAGCACGGCTTCGACTGCATGGCGTGCGGCATCCAGTTGCGGATCCGAAAACGGCCGTTCGCGAAAGAGCGGCGCGAAGCCGGCCGCGACGAGCAGCGCGTTGCGTTCGCGCAGCGGCACGTCGAGACGCTCCGCGAGATGCAGCACCATCTCTCGGCTCGGCTGTGCCCGGCCCGATTCGACGAAGCTCAGGTGGCGCGCGGAGACTTCCGCGTCGAGCGCGAGCGCCATCTGGCTCAGGCGCCGGCGTTGCCGCCACGTGCGCAGCAGCGGGCCGATGCCGGACGCGCGGCCGGCGGACGGGGAGGGCGAATGAAGGGCGGCGGTTGGGTTCATGAGCAGATGATAGGCAATCCCGTGCGCGTTGGGCATTACCTGCAACGTAAGCATTTCGCCGTTCCCGGGAGCGTCGCGGCGCTGCGTTACCATAGCCTCCGTGCCACCTGAGAGGCGGCGCCGGACCCGCGACGACAACGCACGGGCCGGCTGCCGCGCAGATTCACAACAAGGCATTACAGGGGAATCCAACAATGAAAAAATTTGCCGTCCGGCTCGCCTGCGTGGCGATGCTTGCACTCGCCGCGACCAGCGGCCACGCGCAGACCGAAGCTGCGCAGGTGGAAATGAGGGCCGCTGCCGCGGCCGCCAACGAGGCCGTCGTGAAGGGGCCGGCCGACATCGACGTGAAGCATGAAGCCGTGCTGAAGCTGAAGGCCGGCGAGTCGTTCGTGCCGGCCGCCGAAGCCGGCCGCTACCTGCGCTCGATGGGCAACTCGATCGACGAATCGAAGCTGGTCGGCCTCGTGCTGCCCGACGACCCCGACGCCGACTGGATCTCGGTCGTGTCGTTCGAGCCGAGCGGCTACATTCGCGACGACGACGCGAAGGACTGGAAGCCCGGCGAGCTGCTGAAGAGCTTGCAGGCCGGGACCGAGGAAGACAACCCGGGGCGCAAGGAGCGCGGCCTGCCCGAAACCGAGGTGGTGGGCTGGGCGAAGGCGCCCGCGTACGACGCGGCCACGCACCGGCTCGTGTGGTCCGCGATCATCCGCGACAAGGGCGCGGCCGCGAACGCCGAGAACGACGGCGTGAACTACCGGACGCTCGTGCTCGGCCGCGACGGCTACCTGTCGCTGACGATGGCGTCGACGCTGGCCGATCTGCCGAAATACCAGGCATCGGCCGACGACCTGCTGTCGAACATCCGCTTCAACGACGGCAAGCGCTACGCCGATTTCAACAAGTCGACCGACCACGTCGCCGAGTACGGCCTCGCGGCGCTGATCGTCGGCGTCGGCGCGAAGAAGCTCGGCCTGCTCGCGCTGATCGGCGCGTTCGCGCTGAAGTTCTTCAAGATCGGTGCGGTTGCGCTGCTGGCCGGCGGCGCGGCGCTCAAGCGCTTCTTCGGGCGCACGCCGAAGGCAGCCGCGGTGCCGGCCGTCGCCGAGGTGTCCGACACGTCCGGTACGGAGCGCAAGGAATGACGAAGCTGCTGCTGCTGATCTTCGGCGGCCTCAAGCTCGGCAAGGTGCTCGTTTCGGCGGGCACCATGCTGGCGTCGATCGCGGTCTACGCGCTGTTCTACGGCTGGCGGTTCGCGGCCGGTTTCGTCGCGCTGCTGCTGGTCCACGAAGGCGGCCACTACCTGGCTGCGCAGCGGCGCGGGCTCGACGTCGGGCTGCCGACGTTCATCCCGTTCGTCGGCGCGTGGATCCAGTTGAAGGAGATGCCGCACGACGCGGAAACCGAGGCGTATGTCGGGCTCGCCGGGCCGTTCGTCGGCACGCTCGGTGCGCTGGCCTGCTACGCGGCCGCGCGGCACTACGACAGCCACCTGCTGCTCGCGCTGTCGTACACGGGCTTCTTCCTGAACCTGTTCAACATGATTCCGCTGTCGCCGTTCGACGGCGGGCGGATCACCGCGGTGCTGTCGCCGCGCATCTGGTTCGCGGGCGTGCCCGTGCTGATCGCGCTGTTCGTGTATCGCCCGAGCCCGCTGCTGATCGTGATGGCGATCCTCGCGTTGCCGCAACTGAAGCGCGCGTGGCGCTACAATCCCGACGCGCCGGAGAACCGCGTGTACTACGCGACGTCGATCGAAACGAAGACCACGTACGCGCTCTGCTACGTCGGCCTGCTCGCGTTCCTCGCGCTGATGACGTCCGGCGTGCACGACATGCTGCAAGTCGCGCATGCGTCGACCTGATGCAAAAAACGGCGGCCGCTTTCATGCGGCCGCCGTCGTCTTCCTTTCCCGCAGCACCTCAAGCGTCGCGATGACGCAGTTCGACGCGCTTGATGTCCTTTACGATCACGAGATAGCTGAACACGGTGACGAGTGCGTTCAGGCCGACGAACACGAGCGCGCCGTTGAACGAGCCGCTCGCGCCGACGAGGTAGCCGATCACGATCGGCGCAACGATGCCGGCCGTGTTGCCGAACATGTTGAACAGGCTGCCCGACAGGCCGATCGCTTCCTTCGGCGCCGTATCCGCGACGACGGCCCAGCCGAGCGAGCCGATCCCCTTGCCGAAGAACGACACGGCCATCAGCGCGATCACCAGCGCTTCGCTGTCGACGTAATTGCAGCCGATGATGGCCATCGACAGCGCCATCCCGCCGACGATCGGAATCTTGCGCGCGAGCGTCAGCGACACGCCGCGGCGGATCAGCGCGTCCGACAGCATCCCGCCGAGCACGCCGCCGAGGAACCCGCAGATCGCCGGCAGCGAGGTCATGAAGCCGGCCTTCAGCAGCGACATCCCGCGCGCCTGCACCAGGTAGATCGGGAACCACGTGAGGAAGAAGTACGTGAGCACGTTCACGCAGTACTGGCCGAGGTACACGCCGATCAGCATCCGGTTCGACAGCAACTGGCGCACGTAGTACCAGCCGGCGACGCGGCTGCCTTCGGACGCTCCTCCGATGCCGCGCGCGCCAGTCGGGCTGCTCGTCGACCGCACGAGGCCGCCACCCTGCTCGATATGGTCGAGTTCCGCGCGGTTCACGGCCGGATGGTCGGCCGGATCCTTCATGACGCGCAGCCACAGGAACGCGAGCGCGATGCCCGCGAGGCCGAGCCACAGGTACACCTGGTGCCAGCCGTACGCATGCGTGAGCCACGCCATCAGCGGCGAGAACACCACGGCCGCGAAGTACTGCGCGGCATTGAAGATCGCCGACGCCGTGCCGCGCTCGGCGGTCGGAAACCAGCTCGCGACGACCTTCGCGTTGGCCGGGAACGCCGGCGCCTCGGCGATGCCGACCGCGAAACGCATCGCGAACAACGCGGCGACCGCGAATGCGGCGCTGCCGCCGAGGCCGATCGTGCTCTGCAGCAGCGTGAACGCCGACCACAGGAAGATGCTCGCCGCATATACGCGCCGCGCGCCGAAGCGGTCGAGCAGCCAGCCGCTCGGCAGTTGCGCGAGCACATACGCCCAGCTGAACGCCGAGAAGATGTAGCCCATCGTCACCGGATCGATGCCGAACGCTTTGCGGATCGGCGTGCCGGTGATCGACAGCGTCGCGCGGTCCGCATAGTTGAGCGTCGTGACGACGAACAGCATCGCCAGGATCCAGTAGCGCACGGCGGTCCGGCGCGCCGTGCGCGCGAGGTCGATCGGAAGATCGCGAGGAGTGGTCTGATTGGGCACTTTAATGTACGTCGTCGTATGACATGAGCCGAAGTTTATGGGTAATGCCCGGACGCAGAAACCTCGGGTTTTCCCTTTGAATGGCGACGCGAGATGGTAAAAATGTCGTGATAAGCTCGACTGGACAAGGATTCCACGCGTATCGCCGACTGGCCGGTAGCCGGCGTGAATCATCAAATGGGTCGGCAGACATCATATCTGTTGAGCTACAATAGGCAATCCATTCCCGAACCACGGAGCACACCCCATGCAACTGACAGGAGAGATGCTGATCGGCGCCGAAGCGGTGGCCGGCTCGGCCGGTACCTTGCACGCGTTCGACCCGACGAAGGGCGCGCCGATCGATGCGCCGGCGTTCGGCGTCGCGACGCAGGCCGACGTCGACCGCGCGTGCGAACTCGCGCGCGACGCGTTCGATGCGTACCGCGCGCAGCCGCTCGCGGCCCGCGCGGCGTTTCTCGACGCGATCGCGGACGAGATCGTTGCGCTCGGCGATGTGTTGATCGAACGTGCGCACGCCGAAACGGGCCTGCCCGTCGCGCGGCTGCAGGGCGAGCGCGGCCGCACCGTCGGCCAGCTCCGGCTGTTCGCGCGCGTCGTGCGCGACGGGCGCTTCCTCGCCGCGTCGATCGATCCCGCGCAGCCCGCGCGCACGCCGCTGCCGCGTGCGGACCTGCGGCTGCAGAAAGTCGGGCTCGGACCCGTCGTCGTGTTCGGCGCGAGCAATTTCCCGCTCGCGTTCTCGGTGGCCGGCGGCGATACGGCGTCGGCGCTCGCGGCCGGCTGCCCGGTGATCGTGAAGGCGCACGAGGCGCACCTCGGCACGTCCGAGCTGGTCGGCCGCGCGATCCGCGCCGCCGTCGCGAAATGCGGGATGCCGGCCGGCGTGTTCTCGCTGCTGATCGGCCCCGGCCGTGTGATCGGCGCGGCGCTCGTCAGCCATTCGGCGGTCCAGGCCGTCGGCTTCACGGGGTCGCGGCAGGGCGGCATGGCGCTCGTGCAGCTCGCGAACGCGCGCCCGCAGCCGATTCCCGTCTACGCGGAAATGAGCAGCATCAACCCGGTCGTGCTGTTCCCGGCCGCGCTCGCCGCGCGCGGCGACGCGATCGCGACGGGCTTCGTCGATTCGCTGACACTCGGCGTCGGCCAGTTCTGTACCAACCCCGGCCTCGTGCTCGCGCTCGACGGCCCCGATCTCGACCGCTTCGAGACCGTCGCCGCGCAAGCGCTCGCGAAAAAGCCGGCCGGCGTGATGCTGACGCGCGGCATCGCCGATGCGTATCGCAACGGCCGCGGCAAGCTGGCCGAACTGCCGGGCGTGCGCGAAATCGGCGCGGGCGAGGCTGCGCAGGCCGAATGCCAGGCGGGCGGCGCGCTGTACGAAGTCGGCGCGCAGGCGTTCCTGGCCGAGCCGGCGTTCAGCCACGAGGTGTTCGGGCCGGCGTCGCTGATCGTGCGCTGCCGCGATCTCGACGAAGTCGCGCGCGTGCTCGACGCGCTCGAAGGCCAACTGACGGCCACGTTGCAGATGGATGCCGACGACAAGCCGCTGGCGCGCCGGCTGCTGCCGATCCTCGAACGCAAGGCCGGGCGCCTGCTCGTGAACGGTTACCCGACCGGCGTCGAGGTGTGCGACGCGATGGTGCACGGCGGGCCGTTCCCCGCCACGTCGAACCCGGCCGTCACGTCGGTCGGCGCGACGGCGATCGAGCGTTTCCTGCGGCCCGTGTGCTACCAGGATTTCCCGGACGACCTGCTGCCCGAAGGGCTGCAGGAAAGCAACCCGCTCGCGATTCCGCGTCTGCGGGACGGGAAGGCGGAGTGATGGGCCGGATCGACTGAAAGCATCGTTTCGGCGGCTGATTTTGACGTCGGAATGGGGGCTGGAAACGAAGAAGCGGAAGCGGCCGGGTGGCCGCTTCCGCTTTTTTTTATCGTTAGTCGTGTCACGGGTTACTCGGGGGATATGTGTTGTCCGAGGTCAGTTTCTGCCGTTCAGCATCGGGGGTGGGTCGTCATTCGAACGGCGGTTCGAATTCGATAAGAGTCGCTGGGGCGAAGTGAAAATCCAAGTAGAACGGACGGACGATGTCTATGCGAAGTTGGCCATTGGCGCGCGCTCGCTTGTACGATGACGCGCAACGCGACGGCGCATGGAGCGCTACACCAAGCCGGTGGCGATGCTCGCTGAGGACGTCGCGATGACACGCGGCAGGCTGGGCGAGAAGGAGGAAACATGCAGCGAGTTCCAGAGGCCTGCTTAGATCCGTGATGCTCGGTCGCAATCCGTGGTCGCATTCGTTTCCGTCCATCGGATCGACCGCAACCGACAACGATGACGGCGCTCGCGCGCCGTCCCTGTGCTCAGAACTTATGGCGAATGCCTAACTGAACGAACGTCTGCCGATTCGTCGAGGAGGCGGTCAACGCGTTGAGCGCCGCGCGCGCCGCGTGCCCGGTGGAATCAGTGCCGCTTGCGAACTGTGTGCTGCTGATCACATACACGTCGGTGCGCTTGGAGAGGTAGTAGTCGAGCGACAACGAAAGGGTGTTGTAACTCGATGATCCTATCGTGCCGGCGCCCGAGCCGTGCGTATAGCTATAGACGAATTCGCTCACAAGAGCAGGCGTCCAGAAGTACGTGAGATTGAATTCCCCCGTGTTGAATTTCGCGGTGCCCGAGAGCCTGAGCGGATCCGAGCCGGACGACGTATCGCCGAGATTCTTGAATTGCACGTTGCTGTAGACGAGGCCGAAGGTCGCGGGGCCGAGTGTATAGCGTCCCGCTGCCGCGACCGCCTGATACGAGTGCGCCGAAGCGTATCCACTATAAACGGGGCTCGCCGTCATGTTGTTGAGATTCGCACCCGCGACGTTGGTGGGTGTACTGGTGAAGAAAGACTGGTTCGGATTGCGCACGTCCATGAAGGCCGCGCCCGCGGAGAAATTCCCGTACTCGTAGCCTGCGCCGACCGACCATATTTGATTGCGCGAGAAATCGCCCGCCTGGCCGCCGACCCCATATACACCGCCCATAGAAAAGCCGCCGATGCTCGGGCTCGTGTACTTCACCGAGTTGTTCACGCGCTTGCTGTTGTTGAGGTTGTCGAGATCGCCCGGATGCGCGGTCGTGCCGCCGCCGTAGTTCGCGGAGTTCATTTGCGATTCGACGAACGTCACGAGCGAATCATACTGACGACCCAACGTCAGCGTGCCGTACGTCTTGCTCGACAATCCGACGTACGCCTGGCGTCCGAAGAGCGTGCCGCCCTGCAAGGCGGTGCCCTTGCCGAGATCGAAGCCGTTTTCGAGTTGGAACACAGCGGACACACCGCCGCCCAGATCCTCCACACCCTTGAAGCCCCAACGCGAGCCCTGCATGATGCCGCTCGAGCCGCTGATCACGCGCCCGCCGCCGCTGTTGCTCTGGTAATTCACACCGTAGTCGATGAGCCCATACAAGGTGACCGAGCTCACATTGGCGTGGGCGACGCCGCTGGCAGCGAGAAGAACGGCCGCCGATATTGTCCTGGTTTTAATTAGCATGACGAATGGATATGGTTTGTAAGTGTCAGGCGCGCGAGGGGCGTTCATATCGCCGGCTCCACGTGCAACATTACCGTCTCGTGAAGCATCGAGTATTCGCAATCAATCAAGCTGGGTTTGCAACTTTCGCAACGCTTCGCATGCGGCTGTCTTGCGCGAAAAAAAATGGCGCGATGCCGGTCATGCCATCGCGCCTGCGGGCGTCTTTGCAGATATGCACGTCAGATCGGCTTGCCTTCGCTGCTCGCCCAGTTGGGCATCAGCGTATTGCTGGGCAGCGTTTCGTCGATCATCTTCCTTGCGGTCTGAACACCCGCGACGGGCAGGCCCGTCGGATCGAGCACGCCGATCTGCACGAGCACCGAGGCCTGATCCCAATAGATGTGCTCGTTGTAGAGCTTGTCGCCCCGAAAGCACACGACGGCGAGCATCGGCACCTCGAAGTACTTGCCCGTCGGAGCGAGGCCCGGCAACAGCCAGTCGATCTCGCGGTCGTGTGTCGCACAGAAGACGAACTCATCGACGAGGCGGTCCGCGCCGATCGTGCGCGAAAGCGGTATAAGCTTCGTGTCGTCGGGATTCGCGTTCACGAAGTGATAGCGATAGAAACGCTTGAGCTGGTCGTGGCCGACGCCGCCCGTCATCGTGGGAACGTGGTTCACGTAGGGCTCGGCGACCATCGTCGGCATGACGGCGTCCACGTCGCGCGTCGCAAACTCGTAGTAGCAGTGGCGTTCCCACAGCGTATTGAGATCGTGGATCGGCCCGAGCGTTCGGCGCAGCAGCGCCATGGAACGCGAGTAGGCCATCGTCGCGGCGGGCTTGTCGAAGTGCAGGCGTTCGGGCGTCGCGAAGGCGTGATCGCAGCCGGGATAGACATGCGCCTCCACTCGCGGATTGGCGGCGAACGCGGCGAGCAGCCGCTCGCGGGTTTCGGGCGGGCAGAAGGCATCGTCGCCCGCGAAGTGAAAGACCATCGGGCAGCGGATCGACGGCACTTCATTCAGATATGCATCGAGCCCGACGCCGTAGTAGCTCACCGCGCAATCGAGATTGAGCCGCGCGGCGGCGAGCATCGCGAGCTTACCGCCGAGGCAGTAGCCGATCGCGCCGACCTTGCCCGCCTGCATCGGCAGCGCGCGCAATGCATCGAGCGTCGAGCCGATATCGCGCACGGCAAGATCGATGTTGAACGCTTCGTTGAGCCCGAGCGCCTCACGAAAATCCGCGTCGCCATAGCCGAGTTCGACTCCCGGCTTCATGCGCCAGAACAGGTCCGGGACGAGCACCACGTAGCCTTCTTCGGCGAAGCGGTCGGCCATCGCGCGTAGATAGCCGTTGATGCCGAAGATTTCCTGCAGTAGCACGATGCCCGGCCCCGAGCCCTGCGCGGGCACGGCCTGATATGCACGAAAGTGCTTGCCATCGTGACTGTCGATGTCGATATACGATCCCATGTCGCTATGCGTCTCCTGGTGGGGAAAAAAGTTGCGCCTGCGTCGTGGCTCGATCCATCGTGAGCCCTTGCGCGAGCCTCTTCGCCATCTCGCCGATGTAGATCTCACCGGCGTCGCCCGTGAGCGCGTCGAGCATGGCATCGGCGGCTTCGGCGGGAATAAGCTTGGGGCCAGCGAAGTCGCGGCTCATGTCGGTATCGATCGCGCCGGGCATCGCGGCGAACACGCGCACGCCGTGCGGCGCGAGCTCGGCGCGCAGCGATTCGGTGAGACGCAAGCCCGCCGCCTTCGACGCGCAAAGCGAACCCATCGCGGGAAAGCTCACCCGAGCGAGTACCGAGAGCACGTTGAGCATCGCGCCATGCGTTTGCATCAGCGCGGGCGCGAAGGCGCGCGCCATGCGCAGCGTGCCGAAGTAGTTCACGTCCATCTCCGCGCGGGCGGCTTCGGGCGCTTGTGGCGCGAGAAATGCGCAATGGCGGTTCACGCCCGCGTTGTTGATGAGCAGCGTGGTGTCGTCGGCGAGGCGCGCGGCGTGCGCGACGCTCGCGTCGTCGGTCACGTCGAGCTCGACGGGAATCACGCGTTCATCCGCGATGGCGACGGTCCCCGCGCGCGACGCGGCATAGACCTTGCGCGCACCGCGTGCGAGCAGACGCGCGACGAATTGCGCGCCGAGCCCGCGATTTGCGCCCGTCACGAAAGCGACGGTATGACAATCGATCATGGATGGCTCATCAGTCGAGTGAGAAATCGGCGGGCAGTGTCACTTCGAGCAGTTCAAGATCCGCGCTGCATCGCTTGAAAGAGTAGGAAAGCTTGCCCGGAATCGCGATGCTGTCATCGGCTGTGAGGCGCCATGTGCTGTCGCCTTGCTGCACATCGAGACTGCCCGCGAGCACGAAGAAGAAGCAGAACTCGGTGTCGTGCATGCGCGCGGCTTCCTGTTGCCCGTTTTGCGGGCGCAAGACGCGCACACCTGCAAGTCCTTTCGTCGCCGCGCCGATACCGGTATCCGCCACGGCGAATCCGGGCGATTTCCACGCATGCCACGTCGCATGCTTCGCGACATGGCGCACGAAGCGTTGACCGTTGAACTCGTGCTCGCGATCATAGATAGACGTAGGCAGCGTCATCTCGTGATCGGCCATCGTGATGTGCTCGGCGGGGCTGCCGAGTTCGATGACTTCCGCGCCCGCCGAGCTTTCGAGCACGCGATGCCGGATCTCCGGCGGCTGCAGCACGCAATCGCCCGCTTCGAGAATGAAGGGCTCGCCTTGTCCTTCATAGACGAGACGCACCCAGCCCTTGCGGCAGAAAATCGTCTGAAAGCGGATCTTGTGATAGTGCACGTAGTCCGGCACCGGCCCGCCTTCGAGTATCCGGATATGCGACGCGATGAAAGCACCGCCATGCCGCTCCGGTAGCAGGTCGCGATAACGCATACCGGCGCGCCCGACGCTCCAGTGAGCGTCGTCGCCCGCGTGCGAGAGCACGAGTTGCTGGCGCGTGGCGGGGAGGATCATCGGCGGATCAGCATGCACGAGACGCACGACGACGCCATTGGGCGCGATTAGTTCGCGCGTCTCGCCGGGCAACTGCGCGGGATCGTCGCACAGCACGGTCAGCGTGCCGATGCCGTCGCGCACGTCGAGGCCGAGCCTGAGCCTGAAACCGCCGCGCGAAAGTATCGCGGTGCGCGGGCTGTCGGCGGGGAAGATCGCATCGAGCCGGAATCCGAGCCGCGAGATGAAGAAGTGCATCGTCGCGGGAAGATCGGTGCAATGCATAGGCACGATGAAGCCTTGCACGCCCGCGATCGGCGCATCAGTCTTGATGGAAGAGGTGTTCATGGAACCTCGCATAGGTGATGAAAGGGAAGCGGCGGCGTGTGATCAACACGCGCGCCGGCGGCCCTGTCAGCACGCAGGCGATTCCGATGCGGCGCGGTGCACGCGATCGCGTACACGCGGCGTTCATCGCGGCAGGCATTGCGCGAGCCTTTCGAGTCCCGCGCGCGTCGTGCAGACGCCCGGCGAGAAGCGCAACGTGCGGCCGCGCGAATCGACGAAGACACCCTCGTCCTTCAGTTGGAGAACGAGCTTCGCCGCATCGAGATGCACGGGCGCTTCGGCCATGATGCTCGCGCCGCGCTCGTCGTCCGCGCGCGGAGAGAGCAGGCGATAACCCTTGCCGTCGAGCATCGCGATCAATTCATGGCAGAGCGCGAGATTGTGCGCGCGGATGCTGCCCGCCGGTTGCGCGCGCATCCACGACATGCCCGGCTGCGATGCGACGAACGGCAAGATCGAAGGCGTGCCCGTATCGAAGCGGCGTGCATCGGATGCATAAGAGAATGCATCGATGTTCCAGTTGAACGGATTCTCTTGACTGAACCAGCCGCGCACGGCTGGCTCCGAGCCCTGCGCGAGCACGCGCGGTGCGATGTAGCCGAGGCCCGTTCCCGGCGCGCCGCACAGCCATTTGAGCGTCGAGCCGCAGACGAAGTCGAAGGGCGTTTCGTTGAGGTCGAAAGGCAGGATGCCGATGCCTTGCGTCACGTCGAGCGCCACGAGACTCAAGCGACGGCGCGCCTGCTCGCACATCGCGGCGAGACTCACCCGCTTCGATGTCAACGACGAGACCCACGTCACGAGCGCGAGCGCGACATCGCCAGTCCATGCCTCGATGAAGTCCTCGTCGCGTACATACGCTTCACCTTCACGTACGGGAACGGTACGCAACGTGAAGCCGCGCCGTGCGGCCTGGCCCGATAGCAGAAAGTGCAGGCTCGGGAAGCAATCCGCCGCGACGAGCACAGTGCGATCGCGCAGCACATCGTCGGCGAGGCCGTCGAGAAAGCGGGCGAAGGTGTCCGTCACGTTCTGCGCGCCGAACACGTCGGCGTCGCGCGCGCCGATCAGTGCTGCCCAGTCCGCAAAGAGCCGCGCACGCGCAGCGAGCGCCTCGTCCCAGCGGGTGTCGTCGGGCGCGCACCAGGTCGCGGCGAAGCGGGCGAGCGCCTCGGTCATCGCCTGACGATGGCCCGGATACACGCCGACGGAGTGATACATGAGCCAGCCGCTGAAATCGTCGTGGAGCGTTTGCGTGTCGTTGTGGTGCATGGTCATAAGCTTAGATGTGCTTCACGAGCTTGAAGTGATAGATGCCGACGCAGGCAAGACTGAGCACCGCGCACGCCATCAGATAGAACGCGGGCGAGATCGGATCGTGCGTCGCGCCGATCATCGCGGTGACGAGCCAGGGCGTGAATCCGCCGAACACCATCACGCCGATGTTGTAGCTGAAGCCCAGACCCGTGCTGCGTATGCCCGTCGGAAACAGCGACGACAGCACCGCGGCGAGTGGGCCGAAGTAGATCGCCTTCAAGACGCCAGCCAGCATCATGATCGCCATCAGCACCGCAAACGAAGGGCTCGACAGCAGCCAGGCGAAGCATGGATAGATCGTCAGCAGCGTGAGCAGCGCGGAGCCGACCATCATGCGGCTGCGGCCGTAGCGGTCGGCGAGATGACCCATCAGCGGCGTGCAGAACATGAGGATCAGGCCGGTGACGACCGTCGCCGCGAAGCCCGTCGATGCCGGCAGGTGCAGTTGCTTGACCGCGTACGTCGGCATGTACAGGATCATCAGATAGCTCGCTGCGGTGGAGACGGCCATGATGCCCGCGGCAAGCATGATGCGGCCCTTGCTATGCGCGAGCAGTTCGCTCACGGGCGCCTTGAGCGGCGCGCCTTCCTTGGCGACGGGCAGGGTGTCGTCGATGTGCTTGCGGATATAAAGACCCACGGGCGCGACGAGCAGACCGAAGATGAACGGCGCGCGCCATCCCCACGATTCGATCTGCGCCTGCGACAACTGTGTGCTGAGCGCAAGTCCCGCGAAGGACGCGAGCACGGTGCTCATGCCCTGGCTAGAAAACTGCCAGCTCGACAGAAACGCTTTGCGCTTGCTCTTTTGCTCGATCATGAGCGCGGTGCCGCTGCCGAACTCGCCGCCCGTCGAGAAGGCGATGAGTATGCGCGCCGCCATCAGGCCGATCGGTGCGGCAAGGCCGATCTGCGCATACGTGGGAATGACCGCGCAGATGAGCGTGCCGATCGTCGTCAGCGTGAGCGCCGCGAGCAGCGCGGACTTGCGTCCGCGGTGGTCGGCGTAGCGCCCCAGCAGCAGCGCGCCGAGCGGACGGAACACATATGAAAGACCGAAGGTGCCGAAAGTCATCAGCAGGGAAACGGTCGCGTCGTGAGCGGGAAAGAACAGCTTCGAGAGCGTGACCGCGAAGAAGCCGTATGCCGCGAAATCGAACCACTCCAGCGCGTTGCCTATGCTCGTCGCGATGATCAGGCGTCGCATGGGCTTTGCGCTGGCCTGCCACATGTTGTCCTCGATGACGGTCGAATCCATGATGTATGTTCCGGGCAAGAGGTCGGATGGAAGTGGAGTTCAGCGGATGGTCGGTACGTCGGCTTCCCCGAGATCCCATAGCACGCCGGTCATCAGTTGCAGCGCTTCGCGCATGACGGGCGCGAGCACATGCTCGTCGGGCGCATGCTGGCGGCAGCCGGGATAGGAATGCGGAATCCAGATGGTCGGTAGGCCGAGCGTGTCCGCGAAGCATTCGTTCGGGATCGTGCCGCCGAGATTCGGCAGCAAGGTCACGGGCTTGCCCGTGGACACCTCGATCGAACGTTCCGTGAACGCGACCCACGGATCATCCGGGTCGAGACGCGTCGCGCCGCCCGAAGCTTCGATCGTCACCTCGATGCCTTCGAAGCCCTCGCGTGCGAGATGCGCGGTGATCAGCTCCTGCGCGCGGCGCCAGTCGGTGCCGACCACGAAGCGCAACTGGCACACAGCTTCGGCGGCGCGCGGAATCGCGCTGACCGCATTGGTGACGTTGCCCGACTGCATCGCGAGCACTTCGAGTGTGTTCCATGCGAACACGCGTTCCGCCGGCGAGAGTCCGGGTTCTCCCCAATTCGGCGAGAGCGGCGGATCGCCTTCATCCTTGCCGATTTCCAGATGCGCGACGCGCTCGCGTACTAGCGGCGGAATCGGCGGCGGCAGAAGGCCATTGATGCGGATGCGGCCGTGGCCATCGACGAGACTGGCGAGCGCATTGGCCAGCACGGTCGCGGGATTGGCGAGCACGCCGCCCCAGTTGCCCGAATGACGCGCGCCGAATGCGTTGGCGACGCGCAGCCGGAAATGCAGCGCGCCGCGCGAGCCGAGGAACACCGTGGGCGACGCCGCGCGCTGACGCGGCCCGTCGGAGGCGATCAGGAGATCGGCCGAGAGGCGTTCGCGCAACATCGAGCAGATGGCGTCGAGCCCCGGCGAGCCGACTTCCTCGCCCATCTCGAAGATGATCTTCGCGTTGAAGCCGAGTTCTCCGCGCTCCGCGAAAACCGTGGCGAGCGCGGCGAGGTTGATCGAGTGCTGCGCCTTGTTGTCGGCGATGCCGCGTCCGTACCAGCGCTCGCCTTCGACGCTCACCTGCCACGGCGTGCGCTCGCAGGTCCAGTTGGCGGCGTCGCCGTCGATCACGTCACCGTGGCCATAGAACAGCACCGTGGGGCGCGAAGGCGATTCGATGCGCTCGCCGATGAGAAACGGCGGCATTCCTGCTACAGGGTTTTCCATTACCTCGCACGTGAAGCCGAGCGCGCGGAGCGCGCCTTCGATTTCCTCTGCGAGATAGCGGCGCAAGAGCGGTGCGGCCTCGGCGCGCTGGCTTTCGGTGGCGAGCGCGACGCGCCGGGTCAGGGTGGCGAGGAAATCGCCGCTGTCGAAGTGCGAGCGGGCGAGGGCGAGTGCGCTGTGTCTGGACATGTCGAAAAGAAGTTGGTGCGACCGTCCCAGATTAACGGTGTGGAAGTATTTTTGTATTCGCAATCAAACAAGGTACATTTGCAAAATCCTCAAACCTAGCTTCGAACCTGGGCTACGCTCGTTCATCGCCATGCGAAAGCTGCTGGAGCCGTCGCTTTACTATTTTTCGGTTGTCGCTCAGGCGGGGTCGTTGACGTCGGCGACGGAGAAACTCGGGCTCACCGTGTCCGCGTTGAGCCGGCATATCGCCAAACTCGAAGGTGATATAGGCGTGCCACTGTTCGAGCGGCACGCGCGCGGCATGGTGCTCTCACACGCCGGGCGGCTCCTGCTGCGCCACGCGCAACGCACGCTGTCGGACGCGCAGGAGGTCTTCGATGAAATTCAGGGCGAAGAACGACGCCGCTCGCGCACGATCACGATCGCCTGCACCGAGGGTTTTGCCTTCGATTTCCTGCCGGTGTCGCTAGGCGCGTTCTGTGGCGAGCATCCCGATGTCGCGATTCAACTCGAGGTCGTGCCGTCCGAGCGTGCGAGCCAGATGCTGTTGTCGGGCGAGGCGTCTATCGCGCTCACGTTCAGCTTCAAACCGGAAGGGGGGGTCGTGGCGCAGCATACGCAGCGCGCGCCCGTCATGGCGTTGATGCATGAAGAGCATCCGCTCGTGGCAAAGGCGAAGATTGCGCTGAAGGATCTCGCCGTCTATCCGGTGGTGCTGCAAGACAAGGGCACGACGAACCGTCAACTCTTCGATATCGCGTGCAACGTCGAGAACATCGAGATCGTGCCGCTGATGACCAGCCGATACGTCGCGGCGCTCTATCGCTTCGCGCTTTCGGTGCCGCTGGCGATCATGCCGTCAGGGTATGTTTCCGTTGCCAAGCGGCTGAGCATCGATCGAATGAGAGCGATACCGTTCGATAATCCGCTGCTTACACAGCGCCGTCTGCAAGTACTGACTCTCGCCGGACGCAGCCTCGATGATCTCGCGCAGTCCGCGCTCGAATGGATCGTCCGTGATCTGAGGCAGACCTAGCTCATCGTGGGCAAGCGGATATCGACCAAGGGCCCACCAGCATTCGCAAGAGGGGTCGATGGGGGCAAGGGTTTGCTGGCGTTCACTGAAATGCAGGATCGCGCTGGCAGGAGATCCGGAACCGGCTATGGGCCGTCTCATTCGGGAAGAGAGCCCCGGAACTGCCTCGGCATCAGTGCCCGTGTCGGACTCGTTCGGGCATTTGCAAGGCGCGTCGACGCTATCAGGACCCAAAGGTCGCTTCGACGTTCCTGCGGTCATCAACGCTGCATTAGCGACTTTGCTCGATAGCGCTCGACGCGCGACGTTGCTCTCGGTGGCAAAGGATCGAAACGACGCGAGCTTGGCAAGCGTCGCACAAATGCCTGTGACTGCCCGCGCAAACGAAATCGCCAGCGGGATGCGGCGTTGACGCGTTGTTAAGCACGCAAGCAGCATCGTTCTCGACAAGCAGTGATTCAGCTTCCTAGGCTTCGGCAGTTCCACCTCGAAAGCGGCCATAGCTTGGTGTTCATCTGGAATGGCCGGCTCGGTCGGCAAGCGACGTCCACGGAAACCTGCGAATTACTTTTTCCATGGCAAGACAACTGCGTGAAGTCACGTAGCACACACAGTTGGATGCCGCACCCCAAGTCCGCAGGTGGTCGATCCAAACGGAAGTACCTATAAGAACCATCCGGGCTCCAATCGGTCGCGCGGAACGGCGCCGATACCGGGGTCGGTGCCGCCGAGCCGGGTGAGCCGCCGCGCACTTTCGCGCTCAATCTGCGAGCTCAGCGCCTCTCTGACCCGCGCCGACGTTTCGGCAATGCCAGTCAATTGCTGCGCTTTGGCAAGCAATGCATTGTCTATGGATAAGGTTATGCGCACGATGTGCTCTGGAGACGCGGGCGCATCGATTTTGCCGTCAATCGATGCCGGTATCGACTCCCATATCAACCGCGACGCGCGTCGTCGCCCCATCTTCCCCGTCCCCCGAATTTCTCCTACAGTAGCGAAGCCTCGGACCGCCCGGTCCGCAGGCGAGCCTGAGAGACCGACAAAAGACCAAAGAGGAACCCTCCGATGAACATCAACAAGCGCGGCGATCACCTGTTCGCGGCCGGATTGTGGAAAGCGATCGGCGACGTCGCGAAATCCGTCCGCACCCAGATCGGCCAATACAGCGAAGGGCGCGTGCTCGCGAATGCACTGCTGGAATTCCAGCGCGACCTGGGCGGCAGCGAATTCGACTTGACCATCAACCAGGGGCGGCTCGTCACGGGCGCCGACGCGCATTCGCTCATGTTCGGGCAGGCCGTTCGCCGTTTCCGGCAGGACATGGAAGCGCTGGTGTTCGCGCTCCAGTACCGGCGCAGCATCGATGAACGCGACCAGAGCCTGCGCGCCGAAGCGCTGACGCAAGCGAACAGCCAGCTTGCGACCGCGAAGCAGTCGGCGACGATCACGATCGGCCGGTTCTTCGATGCGGTCGTCGACCGCGACGTGCTCGGACAGATTCTCGACGGCGAATCGAATACCCGCGCGCGTACGGGCGCGCAGGGTCAGATCGAGATGACGCGGGTCAAGCTGGGGAACGTGCGCCACCGGATCGTCGGGATCATCGCGCAGATGTAACGGCGACGGCACGCATCGCGGCGGATGCGCGCGTCATGGCGGAAACAAACGGTCGCGGCCGGCGAGAGCCGGCCGCGACGCAAACTGCCGGCCGCGGCGCCGATGAAGCCCCGCGCCGGCCGCGCCCGCTTACTGCGGGCCCATCTTCTTGATCAGCACGTCGAGCTGCGCGATTTCGTCGTCGTTGAGGTCGACGAGCGGCGCGCGCACGGGGCCTGCATCGTGGCCGACCAGCTTCGCGCCTGCCTTCACGATGCTGACCGCATAGCCCGCGCGGCGATTGCGGATCTTCAGGTAAGGCAGGAAGAAATCGTCGATCAGGCGGCCGACCGTTGCGTGGTCGTCCTTCGCGATCGCTTCGTAGAAGTCCATCGCCGTCTTCGGAATGAAGTTGAACACGGCCGACGAGTACACCGGCACGCCAAGCGCCTTGTACGCGGCGGCGTAGACTTCGGCCGTCGGCAGGCCGCCGAGGTACGCGAAACGGTCGCCGAGGCGGCGGCGGATCGTGACCATGCTCTCGATTTCGCCGACGCCGTCCTTGAAGCCGATCAGGTTCGGGCAACGGTCGGCGAGGCGCTCGAGCATGTCGGCGTCCAGCTTCGAATTCGCGCGGTTGTACACCACGACGCCGATCTTCAGGGAGCGGCACACCTGCTCGACGTGGTCCGCGATCCCTTCCTGGCTCGCTTCGGTCAGGTAGTGCGGCATCAGCAGCACGCCGCTCGCGCCGAGGCGCTCGGCTTCCTGCGCATATTCGATCGCGACGCGCGTCGCACCGCCCGCGCCGGCGAGGATCGGCACCTTGCCCTTGCAGGTTTCCGTCGCGACGCGGATCACGTCCGAATACTCGCGCTGCGTGAGCGAGAAGAATTCACCGGTGCCGCCGGCCGCGAACAGCGCGCTCGCGCCATACGGCGCGAGCCATTCCAGGCGCTCGGCATAGGTGGTCGGGCGGAAGCTGCCGTCGGCGTCGAAATCCGTCAGCGGAAACGACAGCAGGCCGTGGGAGATGATCTGTTTGAGTTCTTGCGGTGAAGTCATGGTTGGGGTCGTCCGTCTAGCGCGAGTGCTGGGTTCGTCGGGAACGGCATACGTGCCACATTGGCGATGTCGTTGTATGTCATCGTACAACGAGGGGAAGGGTGACGCAAGCGGTTTGCTGGCCGTTCAATGGTAGGGTCTTTCCGAGTAAGGGTTTACGCAGCATCGCCGGTTAGGGTTGAATGTCGTATGATGACTAACAATGTGACCGGCCGTTTCCAGGAATTCCAATGACTGCTTCCCCTCTCTACATCCGCGTGCATCCGGACGACAACGTCGCGATCGTCGTCAACGACGGCGGGCTGCCCGAGGGCGCGACGTTCGCCGACGGGCTGACGCTGTGCGAAGGCGTGCCGCAGGGGCACAAGGTCGCGCTTGCCGACCTTGCGGCCGGCGACCCGATCGTCCGCTACAACGTGGTGATCGGCTATGCGCTGGCCGACCTGCGGCGCGGCAGCTGGGTGAACGAGCGCACGATGCGCATGCCCGAGCCGCCGGGGCTCGACGACCTGCCGCTCGCGACGCGCGCCGCGCCGTCGCTGCCGCCGCTCGAAGGTTATACGTTCGAGGGCTTCCGTAATGCCGACGGGTCGGTCGGCACGCGCAACATCCTCGCGATCACGACGACCGTGCAGTGCGTGTCGGGCGTCGTCGAGCATGCGGTGCAGCGAATCAAGACCGAGCTGCTGCCGCGCTACCCGAACGTCGACGACGTGGTCGGGCTCGAGCACACGTACGGTTGCGGCGTCGCGATCGACGCGCCCGACGCCGACATCCCGATCCGCACGCTGCGCAACATCAGCCTGAATCCGAACTTCGGCGGCGAGGTGATGACCGTGAGCCTCGGCTGCGAGAAGCTGCAGCCCGAGCGCCTGCTGCCGCCCGGCGTGATTCCGGTGACCGCCGACGGCGCGACCGACAACGGCGGCGTCGTCTGCCTGCAGGACGCCGCGCACGTCGGCTTCAACTCGATGATCGACTCGATCATGACGATGGCCGAATCGCATCTCGAGCGGCTGAACCGCCGCCGCCGCGAGACGTGCCCCGCGTCGGATCTCGTCGTCGGCGTGCAGTGCGGCGGCAGCGACGCGTTCTCGGGGCTTACCGCGAATCCGGCCGTCGGCTTCGCGGCCGACCTGCTGGTGCGCGCGGGCGCGACGATCATGTTCTCCGAGGTGACGGAAGTGCGCGACGGCGTCGCGCAGCTCACGTCGCGCGCGGCGAACGAGGAGGTTGCACGCGAGATCATCCGCGAGATGGACTGGTACGACCGCTACCTGCAGCGTGGCCGCGTCGACCGCAGCGCGAACACGACGCCCGGCAACAAGAAGGGCGGGCTGTCGAACATCGTCGAGAAGGCGATGGGGTCGATCGTGAAGTCGGGCAGCGCGCCGATCGCCGGCGTGGTGCGTCCCGGCGATCGCGCGCGGCAGAAGGGGCTGCTGTATGCGGCGACGCCCGCGAGCGATTTCATCTGCGGCACGCTGCAACTCGCGGCGGGGATGAACCTGCACGTGTTCACGACCGGCCGCGGCACGCCGTACGGCCTCGCGCAGGTGCCGGTCATCAAGGTCGCGACGCGCAGCGATCTCGCGCGCCGCTGGCACGACCTGATGGATCTCGACGCGGGGCAGATCGCGACCGGCGCGGCCACGATCGAGGATACGGGCTGGGAACTGTTCCGGCTGATGCTCGATGTCGCGAGCGGCAAGCGCCGCACGTGGGCCGAGCAATGGAAGCTCGCGAATGCGCTGACGCTGTTCAATCCGGCGCCGGTGACCTGACGCGCGCCGCCGATCCGATCGGCGAAGCAAGCAAACGGGCGCCTGGGGGCGCCCGTTTGCGTTGCGGCCTCCGTAGCGGGATGTTTGTCGTCATTCGATCCCGAGCGGCAGCGACATCCCTGCCTTGACCCGCGACATCACCACCATCGTTTCGAAGTGGCGGATGTTGTGGTGCTGCCGGAAGACGCGCGTGGAAAATTCCTCGTAATGGTCGATGTCGCGCATCGAGATCATCAGCACGAAATCCGCGCGCCCCGTTACCACGTAACACTGCATCACTTCCGGCAGCGACTTGAGAAACCGCTTGAATTCGTCAAGCAAGTCCACCCGTTCGCGTTCGACCTGCACGAGCACGAGCATCGTCAGCGGGAGCCCGACCTTGTTCGGATCGACGATCGACACGTCCTGCTGGATGTAGCGCTCGTCGCGCAGCCGCTTCACACGGCGCAGGCAGGCGGGCGGGCTGAGCCCGATCTCGGCGGCGAGCGACTGGTTGCTGATCTGGTTGTCCTGCTGGAGGCGGGCGAGGATCCGGCGATCGTAATCGTCGAGCGGCGCGTCGGTGGCGTTCATGGGATTTCTTCCGGGACGAAAAAACGAAATAAATTCACGAATCGGGCCACGAGATGTTTATCGGATTTCGCGACGCCTGCCGATAATCGTAGCATCCGTCAACGATGATGCCGCGAGGAAAACACCATGCGCTCCCGACGTTTGCTACAGGCCCTTGCGCCGCTTCTGCTGGCATGTTTGCCGGTGTTTCCCGCGTTCGGCGCGGATACGATCGTCGTCGGTTACGCGGGTGCGCTCACCGGCGCGCAGGCGCATTTCGGCGAGGACAGCGCGCGGGGCATCCGCCTCGCGATCGACGAAATCAACGCGGGCCATCCGAGCGTCGCGGGGCGACCCGTCACGTTCGTGCTCGACGCGCAGGACGATCAGGCCGACCCTAAGGTCGCGACGACCGTCGCGCAGCGCTTCGTCGACACGCGCGTCAGTGCCGTGATCGGCCACCAGAATTCGGGGACCTCGATCGCCGTCGCGCGGCTCTATGCGTCGGCGAACATCGCCGAACTGACGCCATCCGCGACCAACCCGGCGTTGACGCACCTCGGCTACCGCACGACGTTCCGCCTGCTCGCGAACGACGATTTCCTGGGGCAGGCAGTCGCCCGCTATGCGGTCGACCGGCTGCATGTGCGTCGCGTCGGCGTGGTCGACGACCGGACGGCCTACGGGCAGGGCATCGCGGACGTGTTCGTCGACGGGGTCGGCAAGGCGGGCGCGACGGTCGTCGCACGCGAATACACGACCGACAAGGCGTTCGACTTTGGCGCGCCGCTGACGCTGATCAAGGGCAAGACGCCCGATGCGATCTTCTTCGGCGGCATGGATACGCAGGGCGGGCCGATGTTGAAGCAGATGAAGAAGTACCGGATCGTCGTGCCGCTCCTCGGCGGCGACGGCCTGTGCACGCAGGAGATCACGAAACTGGCCGGCGACGCGCTCGACGGCCACCTGATCTGCGCCGACGGCGGCCGCAGCCTTGCGAAGATGCCGGGCGGTCCCGCGTTTTCAGCGCGTTTCGCGCAGAAGTACGGCGCGCCCGTGCAGCTCTACGCGCCCTATGCGTACGACGCGATGATGGCGGTCTACCATGCGGTGATGCTCGCGCAGTCGACCGATCCCGCGAAGATCGTCGACGCGCTGCATCGGGTCGACTTCCAGGGCGTGACGGGCCGGATCGCGTTCGACGCAACCGGCGAGCTGCGCAATCCGGCCGCAACGATTTCGACGTTCAAAGGAGGCAGCAAGGTGGCTTTGTCGGAGGTGGTCGAGTGAATACGCAAATTCTTCCCGTGGGCACCGCATCGCTGCGCGACGTCGCGCAGCCGGTCGGCGATCTCGACGATCCCGCGGTGCACGAAGCGGCGAGCGCACTGGGCGCCGCATTGCGCGCGTTTCGCGACGCGCATGGCTTCGGCCGTGCGGTCGCGGCGCCGCAGATCGGCATCGGGCAGCGGATGATCGCGCTCGCGCTGGCCGGCTGGCCGGGCGTGATCGTGAACCCCGAGATCGTGTGGCGCAGCGATGCGCGCATGACGCTGTGGGACGACTGCATGTGCTTTCCAGACCTGCTCGTGCGCGTCGAGCGCCACGCGTCGGTGAGCGTGCGCTACATGACGCTCGACGGCACATCGCATCTGCGGGAGGCGCTGTCGCCCGACGTGTCGGAGTTGCTGCAGCATGAAATCGATCATCTCGACGGCAAGCTGTCGTTCGACCGCGTGGCCGGGCCGAACGCGATCGTGCATCGCAGCGCGTTCGACGCCGCGCGCGCGTCGTTCGTCGCGCAGGTCGATTACGCGCCGAACGCCGCCCCGCATGTTCCCGAGGAGAAGGGCATGGCCCCGCACGGCGTCTCGTCCGTCGAAGCGCCCGCGTTTCCGCCTGGCGCCGCGTACCTGAACGGCCGTTTCGTGCCGATCGCCGACGCGCGCGTGTCGGTGCTCGACTGGGGTTTCCTGCACTCCGACGCCACGTACGACACCGTGCACGTGTGGAACGGCCGCTTCTTCAGGCTCGACCTGCACATCGCGCGGTTCCGGCGCTCGCTGGCCCGGCTGCGATTGAACGTGCCGCTGGGCGACGAGGCGCTGCGCGACATCCTCGTCGAATGCGTGCGCCGCTCGGGCTTGCGCCATGCGTACGTCGAGATGCTGTGCACGCGCGGTGCGTCGCCGACCTTCAGCCGCGACCCGCGCGACGCCGTGAACCAGTTCATCGCGTTCGCGGTGCCGTACGGCTCGGTCGCGAACGAGCGGCAACTGCGCGAAGGCCTGCATCTGCATCTGGTCGACGTGCAGCGAATTCCGCCCGATTCGATCGATCCGCAGGTCAAGAACTACCATTGGCTCGACCTCGTCACGGGTTTGTTGAAGGGCTACGACGCCGGCGCGGAATCGGTCGTGCTGAGGGGCGCGGACGGCGGCATTGCCGAGGGACCGGGGTTCAATGTCTTCGTCGTGCGCGACGGCCGGCTGTACACGCCCGAGCGCGGCGTGCTGCACGGCATCACGCGGCAGACCGTGTTCGATCTCGCCGACGCGATGGGCATCGCCGCACACGCGGCGCGCGTCGACGATGCGCAGCTACGCGATGCGGACGAGGTGTTCATTACGTCGACGGCGGGCGGGATCATGCCCGTCACGCGGCTGGACGGGCAGGCGATCGGCGACGGCAAGCCGGGCACGGTCACGCGCCGGCTGTTCGACGCTTACTGGGCGAAGCACGAGGATCCGGCGTGGACGCTGGCGGTCGACTATGCGGCGCGCGAGATGCCGTGACAACGCGCGAAGCAACGCGGCGGCACGCGGCCGCCGCCGCGAATTCCTTACCTCGCACGTAATCGACCGCCTGCGCGAGGCCGGCGAAGATGACTGCACGCGAATCGGAAACACGAAACCTTCGCGGCATCGTCCTTCCTTCATCGACACCAGGAGCCTCGCATGAACACCGCCCAATCCGCGCCGTCCGCTCACACCGACCTGATCGACCGCTACTTCGACGCATGGAACGAACCCGATGTCGCGCGCCGGCGCGCGCTGATCGACGCGACCTACGCGAGCGACGCGGCCTATCGCGATCCGCTGATGGCCGGCGATGGCCATGCGGGCATCGACACGATGATCGCGGCCGTGCAGGAACGCTTCCCCGCGTACCGCTTCCGCCGCACGACCGACGTCGACGCGTTCGGCCAGCACCTGCGCTTCTCGTGGGCGCTCGTGTCGCCCGACGGCGCGGCAATCGTGAAGGGTTCGGACTTCGGCACCGTCGACACGTCGGGCCGTCTCGCGTCGATCACGGGTTTCATCGACGAAATGCCGGCCGCCGCGTCGTGACGCGAGCGATGCACGCCCGGCGGCGCCCGGGATCGGGTAACGTTATGCGGTTCGTTCCTGATCCCGGAGACTAGCCGACATGCTGAAGAATCTCGACCCGCTGTTGCACGCCGACATCCTGCACGCGCTGCGCGCGATGGGCCACGGTGACGAAATCGCGATCTGCGACGCGAATTTCCCGGCCGAATCCGTGGCGGAGCACACGGTGGTCGGCCGCGCGCTGCGGATCGACGGCGCCGATTCGGCGCGCGTCGCGCGCGCGGTGCTGTCGGTGCTGCCGCTCGACACGTTCGTCGACACGCCCGCGTGGCGGATGGAAGTCGTCGGCGACGCGGCGGCGGTGCCGCCCGTGCAGCGCGAGGTGCAGGCCGAGATCGACCGTGCGGAAGGGCGCGCGGTGCCGCTCGCGGGCATCGACCGTTTCGCGTTCTACGAGCGCGCGCAGCAGGCTTACGCGGTGATCGTCACCGGCGAGCTGCGCGGCTACGGCTGTTTCCTCTTCAAGAAAGGCGTGCTGTTGAGCGACGCGGGCTAAACACGCCCGGTTGTTCCGCCGCGGCTGCGGCCGCGAGCGTCCCGTCGTGTAAAGTTTTGCTACAGCCCTTGGACCCGGCCGCGAGACCCTCTATGCTGGCGCATTTGCCGCGGGCCCCGCAAGGCCGCGCGGCCACGAGCCGCATGGGAACGCCCCGTGCGGCCGGCCGAATTGCATACGAGGAGAGAGGCATGACGCGTTCCGTCGATTCCGGCGTCATTTTTTTCGCGCGCCTGGCGCTGGCGGCGTTGTTCTTGTGGGGCGGCGTGATGAAGCTGCTCGGCTACGGCGATTTCGTCGGCTATCTGCATGGGCTGAACGTGCCGTATCCGCAGGTCGTCGCGCCGGTCGTCGTCGCGATCGAGGGGCTCGGCGGCCTGCTGCTGATCGTCGGCTACAAGGTGAAGCCGCTCGCGCTGCTGATGGCGTTCTATACGATCGCGACCGCGATGGTCGGGCACAATTTCTGGGACGCGACGAGCGCCGCGGTCCAGCATGACATGGTGATCCACTTCTGGAAGAACGTCGCGATCGCCGGCGGCTTCCTGCTGCTGTTCGTTACCGGCGCCGGCGGTGCGAGCATCGACGGCCTGCGCCGGCCGAGTTCGTCGTACGGCAGCCTGCGCTGACCATACGCGCGCCGCTGCGCTGAAGCAAAACGAAAGGGCCGAATCCCGCATTTCGCGGGATTCGGCCCTTTGTTCATGGAACGGGCGCGCGCGCCGGCGTTCAGCGCGTGTCCTTCACGTCCTTCGCATCCTTCGAGAACTGCACGGCGATCGCGCCGAGCACGCAGATCGCCGCGACATACACGACCGGTGCAAGCGGATTCGACTTCATCATCAGCGACACGATCACCGGCGTGAGGCCGCCGAAGATCGCATAGGCGACGTTGTACGAGAACGAGATGCCCGAGAAGCGCACCACGGCAGGAAAGCTCCTGACCATCACGAACGGCACCGCGCCGATCGTGCCGACCATGAAGCCCGCGATTCCGTAGTAGAGCGGCAGCGTCGACGTGTCGGCCGCGACCTGCACGAACAGCAGGTAGTAGCACGCGGCCAGCCCGAGGCCGCCGATGCCGAGCACGCGCTTCGCGCCGATCCGGCCTGCGAGCGAACCCGCGGTGATGCAGCCGGCCGTCAGGCACAGCGTCGCGACGCTGTTCGCGAACAGCGTCGTCGCGGGCGTCAGGTGGAACTGCTTCTGCAGCAGCGCGGGCGTCATCAGGATCACGACGACGATCGCGGCCGACAGCATCCACGTGAGCAGCATCGACACGATCACCGCGCGGCCGTGGTCGCGCAGCACGGCCTTCAGCGGAATCTCGGCCGCGAGCGCCTTCTTTGCCTTCATCTCGGCGAACACCGGCGTTTCGTGCAGCCAGCGGCGCAGGTACACGGAGAACAGCCCGAACACACCACCGAGCAGGAACGGAATGCGCCACGCGAACGCGGTGACTTCGGCGCCCGAGTAGCGGCTGTTGATGCCCGCGGCGACGAGCGAGCCGAGCAGGATGCCGGCCGTCAGGCCCGCGGTCAGCGTGCCGCATGCATAGCCGATGTGGCGCGACGGCACATGCTCGGACACGAACACCCACGCGCCCGGCACTTCGCCGCCGACCGCCGCGCCCTGCAGCACGCGGAACAGCAGCAGCAGCACCGGCGCGAGGATGCCGATCGAATCGTAGGTCGGCAGCAGGCCCATCAGCAGGGTCGGCACGGACATCATCAGCACGCTCAGCGTGAACATCCGCTTGCGGCCGAACAGGTCGCCGAAGTGCGCCATGATCACGCCGCCGAGCGGGCGCGCGAGATAGCCGGCCGCGAAGATGCCGAACGTCTGCAACTGGCGCAACCAGTCGGGAATGTCGTGCGGGAAGAACAGCTGTCCTATCGCCGGTGCGAAGAACACGAAGATGATGAAGTCGTAGAACTCGAGAGCGCCGCCGAGTGCGGCAAGGCCAAGGGTTTTGTAGTCGCTGCGCGTGAGCGCGCGTTCGGCGGCGCGAGGCACGCCGCTCAATTCGGAAGCTTGCATGGTCAGGACGATCGGTTTTCGAATGTTGTTGTCGGTGCTGCGTCTCCAGGGCCCGCTATTGGCATGGACCCAGGGCATGCGTCGTCGACCGCGTGCCGAGTGCCGGATAGGGCACGGAACACGCACCACCGCACCGGGATGGGGCGCGGCGGAGACGAAGCGTCAAAGCGGGTGGGAGGATTCTACAGGAGCGCGAAATGCGCGAGCGCGGGTGTGCGCCGAGGAAAGCTTCGGGCCGTGAGGCCGAAGCGCGCGGCGCGGGCGGCCGGTGAGCCGCTTGCGCGCCGCGCGGGGCAGGGTCTCGCGTATCAGTTGCCGGCGATCGTATCGACCGGCTTGAACGCGCCGTGCTCGACCTTGTAGATCGTCACCGGCGCATCCTTCAGGTCGCCCTTCGTGTCGTACGCGATGCTGGGGGCCGACACGCCCTTGATCGACACCTTGCCGAGATACGGCGTATAGACCTTCGGGTCGGTCGAGTTCGCGTCCTTCATCGCGGTGAGCAGCGCGATCGTGCCGTCATACGAGTACGGAGAATAGGTGATCACGTCTTCGTTGAAGCGCGCCTTGTAGCGTGCCGCGTAGCCGGCGAAGCCCGGCATTTTTTCCTTCGGCAGCCCGCCCATGTAGACGATCGCGCCTTCGGCCGCTTCGCCGCCGACCTTCAGGAACGTCGGCGAGCGCGACATCTCGCCCGTCACGAACGCCGATTTCATCCCGAGCTGGCGCATCTTGCGGATCATCGGCGACGATTGCGCGTCGCCGCCGCCGTAGAAGATCGCGTCGGGATTGACGCCTTTCAGGTTGGTCAGGATCGCGGAGAAGTCGAGCGCCTTGTCGTTCGTGAAGTCGCGCTTGACGATCGTGCCGCCCGCCGCCTCCACGGCCTTCGCGAATTCGTCGGCGATGCCCTGGCCGTAGGCCGTGCGGTCGTCGATGATCGCGATGCGCTTGAAGCGCAGCGTCTTCACCGCGTACATGCCGACGATGCGGCCCGCTTGCGCGTCGCTCGTCAGCAACCGGTAGGTCGTCTTGTAGCCGCGCGCCGTATATTGCGGCGACGTCGCCATCGAGATCTGCGGCAGCCCCGCGCGATCGTACAGGTCGGATGCCGGAATGCTCGTGCCCGAGTTGAAGTGGCCGATGACCCCGCGGACGTTGTCGTCGATCAGCCGCTGCGCCACGGTCGTGCCCGTGCGCGGATCGGCCTGGTCGTCCTGCGAGTCGAGCTGGAACGTGACGGGCTTGCCGCCGATCGTCGGACGCGTCGCGTTGAAATCGGCGATCGCGAGTTGCACGCCCTTCTGCATGTCCGTGCCGTAGTTCGATTGCGGGCCGGTCAGCGGTGCGGCGAAACCGATCTTGACGACGTCGGCGGCGATGGCGTGCGCGCCCGACAGTGCGCAGGCAGCGGCCAGCGCGACGTGCGATACCTTCAGCTTCACTTTCACTTCCCCTTGATGGCGTGGTTGGGCCGCCGCCGGCTTGCGGGCCGGCGACGGTAAACCGGGCGAGACGTATCGATCGGCAGGCCGATGCGAGGGCCGACCCTGCTCGCTGCGCGCTGCCCGGGCTGTGCCGGAATCGGCGTGCACAGCGGCGGATGCAGCGGGCCGTGTGCGCCGATTGCTGCAGCGGCGGGACATCGTCTCGTGACCGTGAAGCGAAGTCTAGATAGCGAAAATGCGCGCGTCTTGCGCGTTCGGTGCGCGGCCGGCGACGATATCGGCATATCGTCGATAACCCTGATATATGCTGAAATCGTCACGCCGAATGCGCAAACGCGCCAAGACGCGGCACGTCGGCATTTTTAGGATGGTGGATTCGGGTGCGCGTCGCCGGTGCATCGACGCGGTACGCCGGCAGCGGCGGAAGCCGGTTCGCAGCCGGCCGCGCACGCGCATCGCAGTGGTTGCGCGCACAACGTATATCGCTGGCCGATGGCGGCCGATCGGAATGCGCGGTGCGCCCGGTTGCCGCCCGCTTGCCTGCCCTGCGATCGGCGCGACGCGATTGCAGGGGCGCTCCTATAATCGACGCCATCTGCCACTCGCCTTGCGGTTGCCGGGATGACGACCTTGCTTGCCGTACCGCCCATGAGCCTGTCCGATACGTTGCGCCACCAGCCCGACAACGCCGATCTCGGCGCGATGCTCGTGCACTTCCGCCTGCTCGAACCGGTGTTCGATGCGCTGCCGGACGTCGCGTTCTTCGTGAAGGATGCGAACGGCCGCTACGCGCTCGTCAATCGCACGCTGGCAATGCGCTGCGGCTTCAAGGACAAGCGCGACCTGCTCGGCAAGACGGCCGACGAAGTGTTTCCGCGCCGCTTCGGCCGCAGCTATTTCGAGCAGGACATGGCGACGATCAACGCCGGCCAGCAACTGACGGACCAGCTCGAGCTGCACCTGTATCCGGGCCGCCAGCCGGGCTGGTGCCTGACCTGCAAGGAGCCGCTGCGCGACGCAGCGGGCCAGGTGGTCGGCCTCGCGGGCATCTCGCGCGACCTGAAGGCGCACGAGGGATCGCACCCGGCGTACAGCCGGCTCGCCGACGTGGTCCAGCACATCCAGGATCACTACGTGCAGCCGCTGAACCTGAAGCATCTTGCGCAGATGGCCGGGATGTCGGTCGCGCAGCTCGAACGCTACTTCCACAAGGTGTTCCACCTGACGCCGCGCCAGGTGCTGCTGAAGACGCGGCTCGATGCGGCCACCGCGCTGCTCGTCTCGCACGACAAGGTGACCGACGTCGCGGCGTTATGCGGCTATACGGATCACAGCGCGTTCACGCGTCAGTTCAAGGCGACGGTCGGCGTGACGCCGACGGAATACCGGTTGATGCTGCAGGAGCGGGCAGCGTGACAGGCCGGCCGGCGGAGCCGACGCGGCGAATGAACGGGGCAGGGCGTAAAACGGAAGGAACGCGCGGAACAGCGGCGGCTCAGCGGTAGCCGAGCCCTTTCAGGACGGCCGTGCCGTCTTCGGTCAACCGGAAGCTCGGTGCCGTATCGGGGTCGAGCTTGACCATCTCGACGAGGCCGGCTTCCTGCAATGCGGGCAATTCGGGTTTGGCGTTCGCGCCGATCGGTGCATGCAGCAGCACGAGCAGCGTGGCGATTTCATGATGGCTGAGCAGGCGGCGCAGCATCGTCTTCTTTGCAGGGGGCGCAGCCGGGCGGCCCGCGGGTGCTTCTACGGCGCTCATCGCTTTCCTCCTTTTCGAGATATCCATCGGGTACTGGTTGCGGATGGTGCCGATGAAGACTTAAGCGATTCTTAAAACCGTGGCTTGCGACGGGATGCTGCGCTGCGGTACGGGTTACCGCATGTAACGTCATACGGAGCGCGGCTCCCGGCCCGATCACGGCCAGCCGCGCGGGCTGGTGCGCAGCCGCGCGATTCACCGCGATGGTGCGCGCCGGATCCGGCCCTTTGCGCGGGCCGCGAGCCGCGATGCGACCCCGCCCCCAAACCCCGCTTCGCGTCCTTCCGTTATTTCCTGCGCTGCGCCTGCGCGGCGAGCCGCACGGCCGCGTTCGTCGCGCCGTAGCCGTCGTATCCGCCGCGCCGCTCGACGAGCTCGAGCGAGAAGCGGTTGTCGACCAGTTCCGTATAAGCGTGCAGGAATTCGCCGCCGTGCTCGTCGCGGTCGTACAGCAGGTGGTGCGCGCTCAGCGTGTCGATCAGTTCGTCCGGCAGCGCGTAGCGCGCGGCGAGATCGTCGTAGTAGTTGGGCGGAATGCGCAGGAACGGCACGCCGTCGGCCGCGAACGCGGCGATCGTTTTCACGATGTCGTCCGTGCGGAATGCGACGTGGTTCAGCCCCGTGCCGTGGTAGCGGTCGAGCGATTCGGCGACGGCCGTGTGACGGTCGACCGACGCGTTCAGCGCGATCCGCACCGAACCGTCGGCGCTGCGCACCGCGCGGCTGCGCATCAGCCCGTACGGGTCGGGCACGAGCCAGCTGCGTTCGGCCTCGAAGCCGAACGCCGTCTTGAAGAACAGGATCCACGTGTCGAGCGCGTCGGCCGGCAGTGCGAGGCACACATGGTCGATGCCCGTCAGCGGGCCGACTTCGCTCGGGCCGTCGATGTCGGTCAGCACGAAGTCCGATTCATACAGCGTCGGCGCGTTCGGCGCTTCGTCGACGAAATATTCGAGGCTGCCGTCCGGCGCCTGCACGCTCGGCAGCACGCGCTCGTTCGGCCCGACGCGCCCGGAGAACGGCGCGTAGCCGAAGCCGGCCGCGCGTTCGAATGCCACTTTCGCGTCGTCGACGCGGAACGCCGACGCGCACAGCGACAGCCCGTGCTGCTGGAAGAACGCATCGGCGAACGAGTCGCGCTCCGCGTTCAGCACGATCGACGCGGCGCCGTGCTGGAACAGCGTCACGTCCTTCGAGCGATGCCGGCCGGCGAGCCGGAAGCGCATCCGGCCGAGCCATTCGCCGACGGTCGCCGCCGCCTGGGCGTCGACCGCGAATTCGATGAACTGGAACCCGACGTGCGCGGGCGGCGCCGGCGGCGCGAACAGCGGCTGGCCGGCGGCCGGTGCGCGGCCGTCCTGCGCGAGCCGCTCGCGCGTCAGTTCTTCCAGATAGAGCAGCGAGCGATGGCCGTCGGCGGCCGTGATCGCGGTCGGCGCCGCGCGGAAGCCGTCGTTGAAGATCTCGAGCGACAGCGGTCCCGTATAACCCGACTCGATCACCCGAGCGGTGAAGCGCGCGAGGTCGAAGTCGCCCTGGCCCGGGAACGAGCGGTAGTGGCGGCTCCATTCGAGCACATCCATCGCGAGCTTCGGCGCATCGGCGATCTGCACGAACGCGATCCGGTCGCCGGGAATTGCGGCGATCGCATCCGGCGAATCGTCGAGCGACAGCGTGTGGAAGCTGTCGAGCGCGAGGCCGAGATGCGGGCTGTTCACGGCATTGACGAGCTGCCACGCATGGCCGTACCGGCTCACGACGCGGCCCCACGCGAGCGCTTCGTACGCGGCGACCACGCCGGCCTGCCGGGCGGCTTCGGCGAGCGCGCCGAGCTGGTCGACGAGCAGCCCGTCGTCCGCAATCGTATCGGCCGACACGTTGCTGCAGACCAGGATGCGGTCGGTGCCGAGCGCATGCATCACGTCGAACTTGCGCTTGATGCGATCGAGGTTGCGTGCGAGCTGTGCCGCGCTCACGCCCTCGAAGTCGCGAAACGGCTGGAACAGCACGATGTCGAGGCCGAGATCGGCGGCCATGCGCCGGACGTCGGCCGGCGATCCGTCGAAGTAGACGAGGTCGTTTTCGAAGATTTCGACGCCGTCGAAACCCGCGGCCTGGATGGCGGCGAGTTTCTCGGCGAGCGTGCCGGACAGTGACACGGTGGCGATCGAGCGCTTCATGGGCGAATCCTGCGGGTGAGCGGGGAATGACGTCGGTCGAACCGGCCCTGAATGAACCAGTCGTTGAGTTTCCGACGCACGCCATATCCCGAATTTACTGGGTAAGTGAGACGGATTATACAAACTAACTAGGTGGTACAAATTAGCGAAAACCCGAAAAGACAACCTGCTTGGGCGGGTGCACACTAGCGCCAAATCCCGATGTCATCGGGGCGGAGCCGGCCACGGTCCGCCCCTGTTTTAGGAGCAGAATCACCATGAGCAAGCACAAGGTGCTGGTGCTGAACGGCCCGAACCTGAATCTGCTGGGGACGCGCGAGCCCCATATCTACGGCGCGGAAACGCTCGCCGACGTCGAACAGCGCTGCCGCACGGCGGCGGAGGGACTCGGGCTGGAGATCGATTTCCGTCAGTCGAACGCCGAGCACCAACTGATCGACTGGCTGCATGCCGCGCGTCACGACACGCATGGCATCGTGATCAACCCGGCCGCCTATACGCATACGTCGGTGGCGCTGGCCGATGCGCTTTCCGCGATCGCGAAGCCGGTGATCGAAGTGCATATCTCGAACGTGCATCGCCGCGAGGCGTTCCGCCACCATTCCTATGTGTCGGCGGTTGCCGAAGCCGTGATCTGCGGCTGCGGCACCGAAGGCTACGTGTTCGCGCTGCAGCGTCTGTCGACCCTGTTTGCGCAGGGAGCCGCGCGATGAGCCGCCCGTCGTTTCTGATCGGCCTGATCGGCCAGGGCATCGGCGGTTCGCTGTCGCCCGCGATGCACGAGGAAGAAGGATTCCGCCAGGGATTCGGCTACGTCTACCGGCGTATCGATCTCGATGCGCTCGGCCTGACCGTCGACGCGCTGCCGCAATTGCTCGCGGCAGCCGAGCAGATGGGCTACACGGGCCTGAACATCACGCATCCGTGCAAGCAGCGCGTGATCGAACACCTCGACGCGCTGTCGGACGACGCCCGCGCGCTCGGCGCAGTGAACACCGTGCTGTTCAAGGACGGCAAGCGGATCGGCCACAACACCGACTGGTCGGGCTTCGCGAAATCGTTCCGGCGCGGGCTGCCCGATGCGTCGCTCGAACGCGTCGTCCAGCTCGGCGCGGGCGGCGCGGGCGCGGCCGTCGCACATGCGGCGCTGCAGATGGGCGCGGCCGAACTGACGATTTTCGATGTCGACGGCACGCGTGCCGCCGCGCTCGCGGCCGAACTGCAGCAGCGCTTTCCCGCGGCACGGGTCGTGCAGGGCGGCGATCTCGCGGCTGCGATGCGCGCCGCGACGGGCCTGATCCACGCGACGCCGACCGGCATGGTCAAGCACCCGGGCCTGCCGCTGCCGGCCGAACTGCTCCACGCGGGCATGTGGGTGGCCGACATCGTGTATTTCCCCCTTGAAACCGAACTGATCCACGCCGCGCGCGCGGCCGGCT
Source organism: Burkholderia pyrrocinia (assembly GCF_003330765.1). Taxonomy (NCBI): domain Bacteria; kingdom Pseudomonadati; phylum Pseudomonadota; class Betaproteobacteria; order Burkholderiales; family Burkholderiaceae; genus Burkholderia; species Burkholderia pyrrocinia. Next base: position 183,603 of record NZ_CP024903.1, read on the forward strand.
GCGCCACGCTGCCGGGCGGCGGGATGGCCGTCTACCAGGCCGTCGACGCGTTCGAGATCTTCACCGGACGCACGCCCGACGCCGAGCGGATGTTCGATCACTTTCAGTCGCTCGTCGGGCGCTGACCTTTTTCAGACAGAAAGAGACGAGACCAGGAGACAACCATGCAGCACACCACCCAGACGAACCCCGCGACGGCACGACCGGCGCAGGCGGCCGGCACCGTCCGGCGCACCTCGGCGCGCTACAAGATTCTCGCGCTGCTCGCGATCGGCACGATGATCAACTATCTCGACCGCACCGTGCTGGGGGTGGCTGCGCCGCAGCTCACCAAGGAGCTCGGCATCAACGCGGCCGTGATGGGCATCATGTTTTCCGCGTTTTCGTGGACGTACGTCGCGGCGCAGGTGCCCGGCGGCCTGGTTCTCGACCGTTTGGGCAGCAAGGTCACCTATTACTGGTCGATGACGCTGTGGTCGCTGTGCACGCTCCTGCAGGGCTTCGTGCCCGGCGTCGGGACGCTGCTCGCATGCCGCCTCGGTCTCGGCGTCGCGGAAGCGCCGTGCTTCCCGACCAACAGCCGCGTCGTCGCGACGTGGTTCCCGCAGAACGAGCGCGCGATGGCGACGGGCACCTATACCGTCGGCGAGTACATCGGCCTCGCGTTCTTCAGCCCGGTTCTGTTCGCGCTGATGGGCGCGTTCGGCTGGCGCTCGCTGTTCTGGGTCGTCGGCGCGGTCGGCATCGTGTTCGGCCTGGTCTGGTGGAAGTTCTATCACGAGCCGCGCAACCATCCTGGCGCGAATGCGGAAGAACTCGCCTACATCGAGGCGGGTGGCGGTCTCGTGCATGCCGCGAAGAAGGACGACAAGCCCGATCAGGCGAAATTCAGCTGGGCGATGGCCGGCAAGCTGCTGAAGAAGCGCCAGCTCGCGGGCATCTGCCTCGGCCAGTTCGCCGGCAATTCGACGCTCGTGTTCTTCCTGACCTGGTTCCCGACCTACCTCGCGACCGAGCGCCACATGGGCTGGCTGAAGATCGGCTTCTTCGCGGTGATGCCGTTCATCGCCGCGTCGATCGGCGTGATGTTCGGCGGGATCTTCTCCGACTGGCTGCTGCGCCGCGGCAAGTCCGCGAACCTTGCGCGCAAGCTGCCGATCATCGCGGGCCTGCTGCTCGCATCGACGATCATTCTCGCGAACTACGTGCAGAGCAACGAGGCCGTGATCGCGATCCTGTCGGTCGCATTCTTCGCGCAGGGGATGGCCGCGCTCGGCTGGACGCTCGTGTCGGACATCGCGCCGGACGGCCTGCTCGGCGTGACGGGCGGCATCTTCAACTTCGCGGCGAACCTGGCCGGCATCATCACGCCGCTCGTCGTCGGCTTCATCGTTGCGTCGACCGGGTCGTTCGTCGGCGCGCTCGTGTTCATCGGCGTGATCGCGCTGATCGGCGCGCTGTCGTACATCTTCGTCGTCGGCGACATCAAGCGGATCGAGCTGTAAGCATCGGCTCCACGCACATCTCGTGCGTTCGCCCGGCGGCCGGTTGGCCGCCGGGCTTTTTTGTTTTTGAGCCGGTCGATGTGCTGCGTTACGCGCGCTGCACGGCGATGCCGAGCGATTCGACCGCCTGCGCGATCGCTGCGACCGCGCGCCGGATGTCGTTGGCATCGATCGCGCCGATGCAGCCGACGCGGAACGTCTCGAGCTGCGTGAGCTTGCCTGGATACAGGATGAAGCCCGCATGGCGCACCGCGTCGTAGAAGCGGCGGAAATCGTAGGCCGGATGATCGGGCGCGTGGAACGTGACGATCACCGGCGCCTGCACGCTCGCGTCGAGGAACGGCGCGAAGCCGAGCGCGCGCATCGATTCGACCAGCGTCCGGCAGTTGTCCAGATAGCGCGCGCCGCGCGCGGGCTGGCCGCCTTCGGCGAGGTACTGGTCGAGCGCGGCGCGCAGCGCGGCGATCACATGCGTCGGCGGCGTGAAGCGCCACTGGCCCGTCTTGCGCAGGTACGCGTACTGATCTTGGAGATCGAGCGCGAGCGACGGCGAGTTGCCTTCGCTCGAGTCGAGCGCGTCGCGCCGCACGATCGCGAAACCCATCCCCGGCACGCCTTCCAGGCATTTGCCGCTCGCCGAGATCAGCGCGTCGATGCCGCTGTCCGCCAGCGCGATCGGCAGCGCGCCGAACGAACTCATCGCGTCGACGATCAGCCGCTTGCCGTGCCGCCGGCACACGGCCGCGATCGCGTCGAGTGGATTCAGGATGCCGGCGCTCGTCTCCAGGTGCACGAGCGCGACGTGCGTGATGCGCGGCTCACGGGCGAACGCGGCCTCGACCGCTGCCGCGTCGACGGCCGCGTCCTCGCCGAACGGCAACGCGATCGCGTCGATGTCGAGCCGGCCGAGGATCTTCAGGATGCGCGTGCAATACGCGCCGTTGTCGGGCACGAGTACGACGCCGTCGCGCGGCACCAGCGTGCCGAGCGCGGCTTCGACCGAGAACGTGCCGCTGCCCTGCATCGGCACGCACACATACTCGTCGCCGCCGCGCGCGATGGTCACGAGATCCGCACAGACGCTGGCCGTCAACTGGTTGAAAGCCGCGTCCCACGACCCCCAGTCATGTTGCATTGCGTGGCGAGTTGTGGCGGACGTGGTGAGCGGGCCGGGCGTGAGCAGGATCGGATCGGGCATGTTTTTTCTCCAGCGAAGCGCGAACGAAACGCCGGGCGGCATTTCTGCAATGACTTGCATGATAGTGGCAAAATGTGTCATTTTTTGGAAATTGTGGCACTCGTCACGGGTTTGTCACCGAACGCTGTGATCCTTCGGTTGCCGCGCGAAACCAACCGCAGCGCGGCGGCGAGGCGGGCCGTTGACCGGCCTGCCCGGAGATAAAACAGGAGCCGGATTGTGCGCCGGCCGTTTGGTGTTCCGCCTACGGAGAAGTGAGATGACACTGCAGAATTCCTCGCGCGCCGCTGCCGGCGCGTTCCGCAAGCTCGCGCTGGCCGCCTGCGCCGCCGGTCTGCTGCAAGGCGCCGCGATGCCGGCGCACGCGGCAAACGCGGTCGTGCTGTATACGGCGGACGGTCTCGAGAACCTCTATCGCGATGTGCTGCCGGCCTTCGAGAAGAAGGAAGGCGTCAAGGTCAACATCGTGACGGCGGGCAGCGGCGAGGTCGTCAACCGCGCGAACATCGAGAAGAATTCCCCGAAGGCCGACGTGATCGTCACGCTGCCGCCGTTCATCCAGCAGGCCGGCCAGATGGGCCTGCTGCAGCCGTACCAGAGCGTGAACTACAAGAACGTGCCGGCGATCGCGAAGGCCGAGGACGGCACGTGGGCGACGTTCGTGAACAACTACTTCTCGTTCGCGATCAACCCGGACGTCGTGAAGAACCAGCCGAAGACGTTCGCCGACCTGCTGTCGCCGAGCTACGCCGGCAAGGTCGCGTACTCGAACCCGGCGACCGCCGGCGACGGGATGGCCGTGCTGATCCTGACGACCACGCTGATGGGCGAGGACAAGGCGTTCGACTACCTCGCGAAGCTGTCGCAGAGTGTGAAGTTCCACACGAAGGGCACGGGCTACCTGAACGTGCTGCTGTCGCGTAACGAGATCAGCGTCGCGAACGGCGACCTGCAGATGGATCTCGACGACGCCGAGCACGGCGCGCTGTCCGTCAAGCCGATCTTCCTCGCAGCGAAGGCAGGCGACCAGCCGACCACGTTCCAGCTCCCGTACGGCATCGGCCTGATCAAGAGCGGCCCGAACCAGGACGTCGGCAAGAAGCTGATCGACTATCTGATGTCGACGGAAGTGCAGTCGAAGGTTCCGGACATGTACGGCATCCCGGGCCGCACGGACGTGCCGCTGGCCGGCAAGAACGGCGAGGCGGTCAAGAAGGCGATCGCGGGCGTGAAGCTGATCCCGGTCGACTGGAACCAGGTGATGGCGAAGAAGCCGGTGTGGATCGAGCGCTGGAAGAAGGACGTGATCGGCAGCTCGGGCAAGCAGCTCGACGTCGTCAAGCCGAAGTGATCGGCGCGCGCCGCCTGTATTAGTGAGCAAGAGGATGAACCCGGTGGAAACCACCCTGACCCATCCCGGCGCATTCGGCGCCGCCGAACCGCACGCGACGCTGCGGTCCGGCGCGCCGGGCGGCGTGCAGATCGAGCACCTGGGCGTGCGCTACGGCGCACGCACGGTGCTGGAAGATCTGTCGCTGTCGATCGGCGCCGGTGAATTTCTGACCGTGCTCGGCAAGAGCGGCTGCGGCAAGACCACGCTGCTGCGCTTCATCGCCGGGTTCGTGAAGGCCGACGGCCTGACCGGCACGCTGACCGTTGCCGGACGTGACCTGACCTATGCGCCGCCGCACAAGCGCAATCTCGGTCTGCTGTTCCAGAATTACGCGCTGTTCCCGCACCTGTCGGTGTTCGAGAACGTCGCATTCGGGCTGCGCGCGCGCGGCATGGCGTCGTCGGAAGTGACGCGACGCGTCGCCGACGCGTTGAAGCTCGTGCAACTCGGCGATGCGGGCCACCACCTGCCCGCGCAACTGTCGGGCGGGATGCAGCAGCGCGTCGCGCTGGCCCGCGCGCTCGTGATCGAGCCGGACGTGCTGTTGCTCGACGAGCCGCTGTCGGCGCTCGACGCCAACCTGCGCGCGTCGGTGCGCAGCGAACTGAAGGCGCTGCACGAGCGCCTGCCGAACCTGACCGTCGTCTGCGTGACGCACGACCGCGACGACGCGCTCGTGCTGTCCGACCGCGCGCTGCTGATGCGCGACGGCCGCATCGCGCAACTCGGCACGCCGCAGCAGTTGTACGACGCGCCGCAGGACGGCTACGTCGCCCGCTATCTCGGCCCGGCGAACCTGCTGCCGCCGCATGTGATCTTCCCGCTCGGCGATCCGCGCCACGAAGTGCGCGGCAAGGTCGCGTGCGTGCGCCCCGAGCGCCTGACCGTGATGCCGCCCGCTGCGGGCGGCCTGCACGGCACGGTGTCGTCCGTCGAATGGCAGGGCGCGGACCTGTCGATCGCGGTCGTGATCGACGCGGCGCCTGAAGAACCCGTGCGCGTCACGATGCAACGCGGCCGCGGCGCGGCCCCCGAGCGCGGTGCGCGCGTTTCCCTGCATTGCGAGGCAGACGATGTCATCCTTATCGAGCCCTGACGCCGGCCTGCCGCCGCACGTGCTCGCGTCGGCCGCCGCGCATGCCGCCGTCGCGCGGCGCCGCAAGCGCATGGGCGACCTGCACCTGGCCGCACTCGCGATCGTCGTGCTGGGCCCGCTCGTCGTCTATCCGCTGGTGCGGCTTGTGCTGCTGAGCGTGTCGGGCGATCACGGGCTGAGTTTTGCCGCGTACCGGACGTTCTTCGGCAACCCCGACACGCGCAACGTGCTGCTGACGACGCTCGGCGTGCTGTTCACCAGCGCCGGCACCGCGTCGGTGCTCGGCGTGCTGCTGGCCGCGCTGCTGTTCTTCAAGCCGTTTCCGGGCGCGTCGCTCGTCACGCGCTTCCTGGAACTGTACGTCGCGTTTCCGTCGTTCCTCGTCGCGTTCACGCTGATCTTCCTGTACGGCTCGCAAGGCTCGATCAGCATCGCGCTGCAGCACCTGTTCCATCTCGAGAATCCGCCGCTCGATTTCCTGTTCGGCATCGGCGGCGTGATTCTCGCGCAGACCGTGTTCTATACGCCGTTCGTCGTGCGGCCGACGCTCGCGTCGTTCGCGACGCTCGACCTGCGGCTGATCGAAGCCGCGCGCAGCCTCGGCGCGCCCGGCTGGATGCTCGCGCGCCGCGTCGTGCTGCCGATCGCGTGGCCGGGCATCGCCGCCGGCACCGTGCTGTGTTTCCTGTTGACGCTGAACGAGTTCGGGATCCTGCTGGTGCTCGGCAGCGCGCGGCTCGTGACGCTGCCGGTCGCGATCTACAGCAGCGCGACCGTCGATCTCGACTTGCCGACCGCGTCGGCCGGCGCGGTCGTGATGCTTGCGCTGTCGCTGGCGCTGTATGCGGTTTATCGCCGGGTGAACCGGCGTGCGACGGGAGGGAACGATGTCCGCTGAATTCCGTATCGGGCAGGCCGTGCCGCGCCACCAGATCGGCTGGAGCGACGCGCTGCTCAAGCATGCGTCGCGCGCGGCGCTCGCGCTGGCCGCATTCGCATGCTTCTGGCTGTTCGTGCTGCCCGTCGTCGTCGTCGCGCTGTCAAGCGTGGCGACGCAGTGGTCGGGCACGATTTTGCCGGCCGGCTACAGCCTGCGCTGGTTCGAGCGGCTCGGGTCGCCCGAATACGACGCGCTGCTGACGAGCCTCGAGATCGGCTTCGGCGTGTCGGCGATCGGCACGATCCTCGGGCTGTGGCTCGCGCTCGCGCTCGAAGGGCGCGACCGGCGCGGCCTCGGCGCGGTCGTCGATGCGCTCGTGATGGTGCCGAACGGCGTGCCGAGCGTCGTGCTCGGGCTCGCGGTGCTGATCGCGTATCACCAGAAGCCGGTCGACCTGTCGAGCTCGGCGGCGATCGTCGTGCTCGTGCAGCTCGCGCTGATTTTGCCGTTCTGCTATCGCTGCGCGGCTGCCGCGCTGCGTCCGGAGCTGACCGTGCTGCGCGAAGCCGCGGCAAGCCTCGGCGCGCCGCCCGCGATGGTGCTGCGCCGCGTGCTGCTGCCGCAGCTCGTGCCGGCGCTGCGCGCGAGCCTCGCACTCGGCTTCGCGCTGTCGCTCGGCGAGCTCGGCGCGACGCTGACGGTTTATCCGCCCGGCTTCGCGACCGTGCCGATCGTCGTGATCGGCCAGGTGGAGCGCGGCTACTACCTCCCGGCCTCGGCGCTGTCGCTGCTGATGCTCGGCGCGTCGCTCGCGGCGCTGCTGCTGATCGCCGCGCGCGTGCCGCGCGGCAAGCGGGCGGCATCATGAACGCCGCGTTCGCATTGCGGCTGCCCGGCGAGCACCCCGTGCCGGGCAAGGCCTCGACGGATCTCGCGGGACGCTCCGTCGACGTCAACGGCCGGCGCTACCGGCTGCCGGTCGAGCCGACCGTCGTCGTCTGCGTCGACGGCTGCGAGTACGACTATCTCGAACGGGCGGTGGAAGCGGGCGTCGCGCCGTTCATCGGCCGGATGATCGCGGAAGGCACGGCCTGGCGCGCCGATTGCGTCGTGCCGACCTTCACCAACCCGAACAACCTGTCGATCGTCTGCGGCGTGCCGCCGTCGGTCCACGGGATCTGCGGCAACTACTTCTGGGACGCCACCGCCGACGGCGGGCGCGGCGCCGAAGTCATGATGAACGACCCGGCCTATCTGCGCGCCGGCACGCTGCTCGCGGCGGCGTCCGACGCCGGCGCGCGGGTGGCCGTCGTGACGGCGAAGGACAAGCTGCGCCGGCTGCTCGGCTGGCAACTGAACGGCATCTGCTTTTCCGCCGAGAAGGCTGCGCAGGCGAATCTCGCGGAAAACGGGATCGTCGACGTGCTCGACTGGGTCGGCCTGCCGTCGCCGGATGTTTACAGCGCGGCATTGTCCGAATTCGTGTTCGCGGCCGGCGTGCGGCTCGCGCAGACACGGCAGGTCGACCTGATGTACCTGTCGACCACCGACTACGTGCAGCACAAGTGCGAGCCCGGCAGTGCCGGCGCGAACGCGTTCTACGCGATGATGGACGGTTACCTCGCGCAGCTCGACGCGCTCGGCTGGGCGATCGGGCTCACGGCCGATCACGGGATGAACGCGAAGCACGATCCCGCGACCGGCCGGCCGAACGTGATCTATCTGCAGGATGCGTTCGACGGCTGGTACGGCGCGCAGGCTGCGCGCGTGATCCTGCCGATTACCGATCCGTACGTCGTGCACCACGGCGCGCTCGGCTCGTTTGCGACGATCTATCTGGCGCCGGGCGTCGACCGCACCGAGGCGATGTGGCGCGTGGGCGGGCTCGACGGCGTCGAGCTCGTGCTCGATAACGCGGAAGCCGCCGCGCGCTTCGAACTGCCGGCCGACCGGATCGGCGATCTCGTCGTGATCGGCCGTCGTGACATGACGCTCGGCACGCGCGAGCGCGAACACGATCTGTCCGGCCTCACGGTGCCGCTGCGTTCGCATGGCGGCGTGTCGGAACAGGAAGTACCGCTGCTGTTCAATCGCCGTATCGAGCGGGACGATCCCGCACGTCGCCCGCGGAACTTCGACGTGTTCGATTTCGTGCTGAACCGGATCGCGACATGATGGCTCATCCCCGACAGGATCACCCGGCGTTTCGCGCGGAGGCGTTGCGCTGGTGCGGCACGCGCGCGGTGCGCGAGCGCACCCTCGACGTCACGGACCCGTACTCGGGCATGCGCGTCGGCACCGCGCCGCTTGCCAGCGTCGACGACGTGCGCGCGGCATTCGATTACGCGATGGCGTACCGGCCGACGCTCACGCGCTACGAGCGCTCGCAGATCCTCGAACGTGCGGCCGCGCTGCTGCGCGAGCGCACCGAGGAAGCGTCCGACCTGATCACGCTCGAGTCGGGGCTGTCGAAACAGGATTCGCGCTACGAGATCGGCCGCGTTGCCGACGTGCTGAAGTTCGCGGCAATCGAGGCGCTGCGGGACGACGCGCAAAGTTTCTCGTGCGACCTGACGCCCCACGGCAAGGCGCGGCGCGTGTTCTCGCAGCGGCAGCCGCTCGACGGTGTGATCGTTGCGATCACGCCGTTCAATCATCCGATGAACCAGGTTGCGCACAAGATCGCGCCGGCGATCGCGACCAACAACCGCGTGATCGTGAAGCCGTCTGAGAAGGTGCCGCTGTCGGCGTTCTATCTGGCCGATCTGCTGGTCGAGGCCGGGCTGCCTGAGCCGATGCTGCAGGTGCTGACCGGCGATCCGCGCGAGATCGCTGACGAGCTCGTCACGCATCCGCATGCGTCGCTGATTACGTTTACGGGCGGCGTGGCGATCGGCAAGGCGATTGCCGCGCGGGCCGGCTACCGCCGCATCGTGCTGGAACTGGGCGGCAACGATCCGCTGATCGTCCTCGAAGACGCCGATCTCGAACGCGCGGCGTCGCTGGCGGTGCTCGGCTCGTATCGGAATTCGGGCCAGCGGTGCACGGCCGTCAAGCGGCTGCTGGTGCAGCGCTCGATCGCGCCCGCCTTCACCGAGTTGCTCGTCGAGAAGACGCGCGCATGGAAGTACGGCGATCCGTTCGATCCCGCGAACGAAATGGGCACGGTGATCGACGAGGCGGCGGCGCGGCTGTTCGAGGCGCGGGTCGGAGAGGCGGTCGCGCAGGGCGCACGCCTGCTGACCGGCAACGTGCGACGCGGCGCGCTTTATGCGCCGACCGTGCTCGACAACGTCGATCCGTCGATGACGATCGTGCGCGAGGAGACGTTTGGTCCCGTGTCGCCTGTCATTGCGTTCGACACGATCGACGACGCGATCCGGATCAGCAACGGGACGGCGTTCGGGCTGTCGTCGGGTGTCTGTACGGACAGTGCGGCGGCGGTCGTGCGGTTCGTGAACGAGCTGAACGTCGGCACCGTGAATGTGTGGGAGGTGCCCGGTTACCGGATCGAGCTGTCGCCGTTCGGCGGGATCAAGGATTCGGGGCTCGGTTACAAGGAAGGCGTTCAGGAGGCGATGAAGAGCTTTACGAACCTGAAGACGTTTTCGCTGCCTTGGGAGTGAACGAATGGCATTGACGGTTGAACAGATCCACGGGCTGTATCGCGAGCATGGTCATGTGGCCTACAGCGGGGAGCCCGTGACCCAGCTCGAGCATGCGCTGCAGAGCGGATTGCTGGCGGAGGCGGCGGGGGCCGGCGAAGCGCTGGTCGCGGCGGCGTTCCTGCATGACCTCGGGCATCTGCTGAATCGCCAGGGAGAGACGCCGAGCGCGCGCGGGATCGACGATCTGCATCAGTATTACGTGCTGCCGTTCCTGCGGCCGCTGTTTTCCGATGCGGTGCTGGAACCGATCCGGTTGCACGTCGACGCGAAGCGCTGCCTGTGCCGCACGGACGCCGGCTACTTCGAGAGCCTGTCGCCGGACTCGGTGCGCAGCCTCGCGCTGCAGGGCGGCATCTTCAGTGAAGAGGAGACGGCGGCGTTCCTGCAGCGCCCGTTCGCGGAGGACGCGCTGCGCCTGCGCCGCTGGGACGATACGGCGAAGGAAGAAGGAAAGGCGACGCCGGATCTCGATCACTATATGGAGATCGTCGAGCGCCAGGTGCGCGCGGCCTGACGGTTCGGTTGCTTCTATTTAAGGCCCCGCACTCGGCAGCGTGCGGGGCCTTAAATTTTTTCGGGAAACCCCTTGCGCATCTCTCGATGGCTGCCTACAATCACGCCTCTTTCGCGCTAACGGAAACGCGGCGCGGAAGAGGGGAAGCGAAGTCGGTGGTGTGCAGCGGTTGGGGCGCACGGCTGACGCAGGAAGATGGACCCCGCAGTCGCAACGAAGCAGTTAAAAAGTTGTTGACGATCTGCGAAACACGGTTCATAATCTCGCTTCTCTGCTGCTGAAAACGCAGCGCTGCTGAGAAACGAAACGGTTCTCGCAGACATGCTCTTTAAAAATTAACAGCCGATAAGTGTGGGCGCTTGATGGAAGCGAGCTGATCTTCGGATCAGATAGCGAAAGTATCAAGAGTCTCACACTAAAGTAAGTCAGGTTCATGAAGCAATTCATGTTCCTGTCAGCTTTGAGTGAGCGACCGGTTCTTAACTGAACCGAAAACAGTAACAGGTTTAAACTGAAGAGTTTGATCCTGGCTCAGATTGAACGCTGGCGGCATGCCTTACACATGCAAGTCGAACGGCAGCACGGGTGCTTGCACCTGGTGGCGAGTGGCGAACGGGTGAGTAATACATCGGAACATGTCCTGTAGTGGGGGATAGCCCGGCGAAAGCCGGATTAATACCGCATACGATCTACGGATGAAAGCGGGGGACCTTCGGGCCTCGCGCTATAGGGTTGGCCGATGGCTGATTAGCTAGTTGGTGGGGTAAAGGCCTACCAAGGCGACGATCAGTAGCTGGTCTGAGAGGACGACCAGCCACACTGGGACTGAGACACGGCCCAGACTCCTACGGGAGGCAGCAGTGGGGAATTTTGGACAATGGGCGAAAGCCTGATCCAGCAATGCCGCGTGTGTGAAGAAGGCCTTCGGGTTGTAAAGCACTTTTGTCCGGAAAGAAAACCTCTGCCCTAATACGGCGGGGGGATGACGGTACCGGAAGAATAAGCACCGGCTAACTACGTGCCAGCAGCCGCGGTAATACGTAGGGTGCGAGCGTTAATCGGAATTACTGGGCGTAAAGCGTGCGCAGGCGGTTTGTTAAGACCGATGTGAAATCCCCGGGCTCAACCTGGGAACTGCATTGGTGACTGGCAAGCTAGAGTATGGCAGAGGGGGGTAGAATTCCACGTGTAGCAGTGAAATGCGTAGAGATGTGGAGGAATACCGATGGCGAAGGCAGCCCCCTGGGCCAATACTGACGCTCATGCACGAAAGCGTGGGGAGCAAACAGGATTAGATACCCTGGTAGTCCACGCCCTAAACGATGTCAACTAGTTGTTGGGGATTCATTTCCTTAGTAACGTAGCTAACGCGTGAAGTTGACCGCCTGGGGAGTACGGTCGCAAGATTAAAACTCAAAGGAATTGACGGGGACCCGCACAAGCGGTGGATGATGTGGATTAATTCGATGCAACGCGAAAAACCTTACCTACCCTTGACATGGTCGGAATCCTGCTGAGAGGTGGGAGTGCTCGAAAGAGAACCGATACACAGGTGCTGCATGGCTGTCGTCAGCTCGTGTCGTGAGATGTTGGGTTAAGTCCCGCAACGAGCGCAACCCTTGTCCTTAGTTGCTACGCAAGAGCACTCTAAGGAGACTGCCGGTGACAAACCGGAGGAAGGTGGGGATGACGTCAAGTCCTCATGGCCCTTATGGGTAGGGCTTCACACGTCATACAATGGTCGGAACAGAGGGTTGCCAACCCGCGAGGGGGAGCTAATCCCAGAAAACCGATCGTAGTCCGGATCGCACTCTGCAACTCGAGTGCGTGAAGCTGGAATCGCTAGTAATCGCGGATCAGCATGCCGCGGTGAATACGTTCCCGGGTCTTGTACACACCGCCCGTCACACCATGGGAGTGGGTTTTACCAGAAGTGGCTAGTCTAACCGCAAGGAGGACGGTCACCACGGTAGGATTCATGACTGGGGTGAAGTCGTAACAAGGTAGCCGTATCGGAAGGTGCGGCTGGATCACCTCCTTTCTAGAGCTATCTCGCGAAGTTGAGCGCTCACGCTTATCGGCTGTAAATTAAGACAGACTCAGGGGTCTGTAGCTCAGTTGGTTAGAGCACCGTCTTGATAAGGCGGGGGTCGTTGGTTCGAATCCAACCAGACCCACCAAGTTGTCTGGCGTAAGTAACCTGAGGAAGTCTCTGTATATATGGGGGCATAGCTCAGCTGGGAGAGCACCTGCTTTGCAAGCAGGGGGTCGTCGGTTCGATCCCGTCTGCCTCCACCAATCACCAACGCTAAGTGCTTGGTTCAGACACTGAACCGAGAATTTTGCATTGGCGATTGAGCCAGTCAGAGTGATATGAGTGAAAACCATATCGGCTGTCGTTCTTTAACAATCTGGAAGAAGTAAGTAATTTGGATAGCGGAAGCGTCTATGAGATGGACGTGGAAACTATCCGGGTTGTGATTGTATCGATGTATCTCAAGATGATTCGAACTTCATGTTCGGCTCAATTGGAATACGGCACAAATGCGAGAACTCAACCTGTAGCGACTGTAGCGTCGAAAGATGAGACAGACTCGTTATAGGGTCAAGCGAACAAGTGCATGTGGTGGATGCCTTGGCGATCACAGGCGATGAAGGACGCGGTAGCCTGCGAAAAGCTACGGGGAGCTGGCAAACGAGCTTTGATCCGTAGATGTCCGAATGGGGAAACCCACTCCTTTTGGAGTATCCATGGCTGAATACATAGGCCATGTGAAGCGAACGCGGTGAACTGAAACATCTAAGTAACCGCAGGAAAAGAAATCAACCGAGATTCCCAAAGTAGTGGCGAGCGAAATGGGATGAGCCTTGTACTCTTTATTTGTATTGTTAGCCGAACGCTCTGGAAAGTGCGGCCATAGCGGGTGATAGCCCCGTAGGCGAAAACAGTATGAAAGAACTAAGTGTACGACAAGTAGGGCGGGACACGTGAAATCCTGTCTGAAGATGGGGGGACCATCCTCCAAGGCTAAATACTCGTGATCGACCGATAGTGAACCAGTACCGTGAGGGAAAGGTGAAAAGAACCCCGGGAGGGGAGTGAAATAGATCCTGAAACCGCATGCATACAAACAGTCGGAGCCTCGCAAGGGGTGACGGCGTACCTTTTGTATAATGGGTCAGCGACTTACGTTCAGTAGCAAGCTTAACCGTATAGGGCAGGCGTAGCGAAAGCGAGTCCGAATAGGGCGTTCAGTTGCTGGGCGTAGACCCGAAACCAAGTGATCTATCCATGGCCAGGATGAAGGTGCGGTAACACGTACTGGAGGTCCGAACCCACTAACGTTGAAAAGTTAGGGGATGAGCTGTGGATAGGGGTGAAAGGCTAAACAAACTTGGAAATAGCTGGTTCTCTCCGAAAACTATTTAGGTAGTGCCTCGTGTCTCACCTTCGGGGGTAGAGCACTGTCATGGTTGGGGGGTCCATTGCGGATTACCCCGCCATAGCAAACTCCGAATACCGAAGAGTGCAATCACGGGAGACAGACATCGGGTGCTAACGTCCGGTGTCAAGAGGGAAACAACCCAGACCGCCAGCTAAGGTCCCCAAATATAGCTAAGTGGGAAACGAAGTGGGAAGGCTAAAACAGTCAGGAGGTTGGCTTAGAAGCAGCCACCCTTTAAAGAAAGCGTAATAGCTCACTGATCGAGTCGTCCTGCGCGGAAGATGTAACGGGGCTAAGCTATATACCGAAGCTGCGGATGCGAGCTATGCTCGCATGGTAGGAGAGCGTTCCGTAAGCCTGCGAAGGTGCGTTGAAAAGCGTGCTGGAGGTATCGGAAGTGCGAATGCTGACATGAGTAGCGATAAAGGGGGTGAAAGGCCCCCTCGCCGTAAGCCCAAGGTTTCCTACGCAACGTTCATCGGCGTAGGGTGAGTCGGCCCCTAAGGCGAGGCAGAAATGCGTAGCTGATGGGAAGCAGGTCAATATTCCTGCACCATTGTTAGATGCGATGGGGGGACGGATCGCGGAAGGTTGTCCGGGTGTTGGAAGTCCCGGTCGCTGCATTGGAGAAGGCGCTTAGGCAAATCCGGGCGCGGGATTCAAGGGTGTGGCGCGAGCTCCTTCGGGAGCGAAGCAATTGGAAGTGGTTCCAAGAAAAGCCTCTAAGCTTCAGTCTAACGATGACCGTACCGCAAACCGACACAGGTGGGCGAGATGAGTATTCTAAGGCGCTTGAGAGAACTCGGGAGAAGGAACTCGGCAAATTGGTACCGTAACTTCGGGATAAGGTACGCCCTTGTAGCTTGATGCCCCTGCGGGCAAAGGGTGAAGGGGTTGCAATAAACTGGTGGCTGCGACTGTTTAATAAAAACACAGCACTCTGCAAACACGAAAGTGGACGTATAGGGTGTGACGCCTGCCCGGTGCCGGAAGATTAAATGATGGGGTGCAAGCTCTTGATTGAAGTCCCGGTAAACGGCGGCCGTAACTATAACGGTCCTAAGGTAGCGAAATTCCTTGTCGGGTAAGTTCCGACCTGCACGAATGGCGTAACGATGGCCACACTGTCTCCTCCCGAGACTCAGCGAAGTTGAAGTGTTTGTGATGATGCAATCTACCCGCGGCTAGACGGAAAGACCCCATGAACCTTTACTGTAGCTTTGCATTGGACTTTGAACCGATCTGTGTAGGATAGGTGGGAGGCTATGAAACCGGAACGCTAGTTTCGGTGGAGCCGTCCTTGAAATACCACCCTGGTTTGTTTGAGGTTCTAACCTTGGCCCGTGATCCGGGTCGGGGACAGTGCATGGTAGGCAGTTTGACTGGGGCGGTCTCCTCCCAAAGCGTAACGGAGGAGTACGAAGGTACGCTAGGTACGGTCGGAAATCGTGCTGATAGTGCAATGGCATAAGCGTGCTTAACTGCGAGACCGACAAGTCGAGCAGGTGCGAAAGCAGGTCATAGTGATCCGGTGGTTCTGTATGGAAGGGCCATCGCTCAACGGATAAAAGGTACTCTGGGGATAACAGGCTGATACCGCCCAAGAGTTCATATCGACGGCGGTGTTTGGCACCTCGATGTCGGCTCATCTCATCCTGGGGCTGTAGCCGGTCCCAAGGGTATGGCTGTTCGCCATTTAAAGAGGTACGTGAGCTGGGTTTAAAACGTCGTGAGACAGTTTGGTCCCTATCTGCCGTGGGCGTTGGATATTTGAAGGGGGCTGCTCCTAGTACGAGAGGACCGGAGTGGACGAACCTCTGGTGTACCGGTTGTCACGCCAGTGGCATCGCCGGGTAGCTATGTTCGGAAGAGATAACCGCTGAAAGCATCTAAGCGGGAAACTCGCCTTAAGATGAGATATCCCTGGGGACTAGATCCCCTTGAAGGGTCGTTCGAGACCAGGACGTTGATAGGTCAGGTGTGTAAGCGCAGTAATGCGTTCAGCTAACTGATACTAATTGCCCGTAAGGCTTGATCCTATAACAAGTCTGCCTTGTAGATGAGCGCCGTGCCGATGCACGGGCTGCCATCCGAGAGACTGGTTGGATTCTCGTGTGTGATACACACAACCTAATTACTGCTTCTTCCAAGATTGGTCGCGCTGCGAAGCAACGCGACAACCCTCTTTGCCTGATGACCATAGCGAGTCGGCCCCACCCCTTCCCATCCCGAACAGGACCGTGAAACGACTCTACGCCGATGATAGTGCGGGTTCCCGTGTGAAAGTAGGTAATCGTCAGGCTCCCTAAGCCAGAAACCCCCGCCCGAAAGGCGGGGGTTTTTGCATTTCAGCGGTCGAAATGGTAGCCGGGCAGCGGAGAGGCTGCGCGGCGGGATCCGGGGCGCTGAAGACGTCGATTCAGGCACCTGCCGTTCGCGAGCGATCCGCAGTTCTGCAGCACTGAAATCTTCAGTCACCTTCCTCTACACACCACATCAATCCGCCCCGTCAGCGCCCGGCAAATGTCGATGCGTCCAAAGATGACGTTGTGATGGATGATGATGAGCGACGTTCATCGACAATGATCGATAAATGGCGCGTTCCGACGAAAAACCGCCGGCTTCATTTACCCATCCTTTGACGCTTCACGTCGACCTGATCGTGGGCATCAAGCGGCAAATGCAGCACGAAATCATCACAGAAATCTATGCGCATAAAGTGCATTCGCGCGACATGCGCGACAGAGCGTAAAGCCAGCCCTTCGGGGTAATATCGCCATTCGTCCCGATCACCGGCGCTTGTTTGCAGCCGCTGGCGGTCGGTGCCTTCCGCATTCCGTCTCCTGCATCGTTCATGACTGACAACTCCGCCCAAGGTGGTCGGACGACCGACTTCTTGCCGTATCTCGTCGCCGCAACGTTCTTCATGGAGTACCTCGACACGACCGTGATTGCGACCGCGCTACCGCAAATGGCGCGCTCGTTCGGCGTCGGGCCGAACGCGCTGAGCCTCGGGATGACGGCCTACATGCTTGCGCTTGCGGTGTTCATCCCGATCAGCGGCTGGATCGCGGATCGCTATGGATCGCGCACGGTGTTCGCCAGTGCAATCGTCGTCTTTACCGGCGCGTCGGTGCTGTGCGGGCTGTCCGATGGCGTCGTGACGTTCACGGCTGCGCGCCTGCTGCAGGGCGTCGGCGGGGCGATGATGGTGCCGGTCGGGCGGATGATCGTCGTGCGCAGCACCGAGAAGGCGAGGCTGATGCGTGCGATCGCGACGATTACGTGGCCGGGCATCGTCGCGCCCGTCGTCGGGCCGCCGATCGGCGGCTTCATCACGACCTACGCGTCATGGCGATGGATCTTCCTGCTGAACGTCCCGTTCGGCATAGCCGCGCTCGTCTGTACCTGGCTGATCGTCCGCAACACGCGGGCAGACGAGCAACGGCCGCTCGACTGGGTCGGCTTCGTGCTGGCCGGTGGCGCATTGACTTGTCTGCTGATCGGCACCGAAGCGGCCGGCCAGCAGGACGTGCACTTCACGCGTGCGGCCGTTCTGGTCGGCGCGAGCGTGCTGTTCGGCATGGCCGCGTGGTTGCATGCGCGACGTTGCGCGCATCCGCTGCTTGATTTCACGACGCTGAAGGTGCCGACGTTCTCGGTGACGGTGATCACCGGCTCGATCACGCGGATGGCGATCAACGCCGTGCCGTACCTGCTGCCGCTGCTGTTCCAGATCGGCTTCGGGCTGTCGCCGTTCCAGTCCGGCCTGCTGCTGCTCGCGAGCGCGCTCGGCAATCTCGGCATGAAGGCGGGAACGTCGTGGATTCTCGACCGCTTCGGTTTCCGGCGCGTCGCGCTCGTGGACGTGACGATCGTCGGCATCTTCACGATCGCGTGCGGATGGCTGACTGCATCGACGCCACTGACGATCACGCTGCTCGTCGTATTCGTCTACGGGCTGACGCGGTCGATGCAGTTCACGACGCTCGCGACGCTGGCCTATGCGGATATCCCGGCTCAGCAGACGAGCGCGGCCAGCACGTTGTGGAGCGCTGCGCAGCAGATGACGATCGGGATGGGGATCGCGTTCGGTGCGTTGTCGCTGCGGCTCGCGGCGCTGGTGCGTGGCGATGCGGCCGGCATGCATTATGTACTCGACGATTTCCGCTGGGCGTTCGTCGCTGCAGGCGTGCTCGCATTGCTGACGTTGCCGGGCTACGCACGGCTGGCCTCCGATGCGGGCGACCGGCTGCGGGCGAATATGGCGCGAGGGTAGGCCAGACCGCCAATCGCCTTTGCGTAGCAACAGGTGAGTGTTTTCGTTTCCTGTCGCTCACTTGAAACGTCGATCCGTCATGGCTGCGATGGCCGGACAGCAACGAAATCTGTCATCTGTCACGGTGGACGAGTGAGCGGTCCGGGCGGCGATGTCCGGTCGCAGCGTCCCCCGAGCGGTGAGGCGCGATTGGCGCGACAGACGCGCGGTGCTCCCTGCGCGAACCCATCCGTGTGACGAACGGCACGGCAGCGTCGCGCCCGTTCCGATTGCCGTCACTGTGCGTCATGGAAGATGATGCCGACCGTGTGGCGGTGACCGCTTCGGATCCGGCTTACGCCGTGGCGCAGGTTGACGCGATAGACGCCGCGCGTTCCCTGCACGGGCCTGCCGTGCACGGCGAAGATCACTGCGTCGCCTTGCGTCAGCGGCACCACTTCCGCACGCGATTGCATGCGTGGCCGCTGTTCCGTCAACACGAACTCCCCTCCCGTGAAATCGCGTCCTGGCGCCGACAGCAGGATCGCGACCTGGAGCGGAAAGACGTGTTCGCCATACAGGTCCTGATGGAGGCAGTTGTAGTCGTCGGGACCGTATTGAAGGATCAGCGGCGTCGGTCGTGTCTGTCCCGCTGCGTGGCAGCGATCGAGGAATGTCGCCTGGTCTTTCGGATAGCGGACGTCGATTCCGAGCGCCTTGTTCCAGCGATTCGCGATCGGCGCGAGATGCGGGTAGATCGTCGTGCGCAGTTCGGCGACGACCGCAGGCAGCGGGTACGCGAAATACTTGTATTCGCCGCGCCCGAATCCGTGCCGCGCCATCACGACGCGCGAACGATAGAGCGCATCCCGCGGATAGAGCGATGCGAGCCCGTCGCACTCGCTCGCCGAGATCAGGCCCGGCACACGCGCGCATCCGTAGCGATCGAGTTCGGCATCGACGGTCGTCCAGTCGATTGCGTCGACACGTTGCGCGAGGTCCAGCGATTCGACGGCAGGTTGCAGATCGGCAATGTTCACGGGCGTACCTCGGTTCGTCAGCAATGTGGCGCCGTGCGGAATGCTCCGGAAGCGTTGCGCGCACGGTTGAATCCACGATGAAAGTTGATGAACCCAGTCTAGCGACGTCCGTATGCCGGCGCGCTCCAAATCTTGCGCTCTAATTCGGAAAAGGAAGAGGGGAAAAGCTTGTGATGGGGCACGGACACACCGAATGCGGCGACGTGTCGGAGCGGAGAAGCGGAGAAGCGGAGAAGCGGAGAAGCGGAGAAGCGAGGGGCGAACCTTCCACGGCAGGCGGCCGGCTCTCACCGGCCACCTGTTGCGTTCCCGATCAGGCCAGCGACCGGAACAACCAGTAGAGCCCGCCCGCAAGCGCGATCGACGCCGGCAGCGTCAGCACCCATGCGAGCACGAGGCTGCGCACGGTGCTCCATTGCAACCCGGATCCGTTCGCCGCCATCGTGCCCGCGACGCCCGATGACAGCACGTGTGTCGTCGACACGGGCAGTCCGTACATGTCGGCGGCGCCGATCGTCAGCATCGCGACGAGTTCGGCCGACGCGCCCTGTCCGTACGTCAAATGCTGCTTGCCGATTTTCTCGCCGACGGTCACGACGATCCGTTTCCAGCCGACCATCGTGCCGAGGCCCAGTGCGATCGCGACGGCGACCTTCACCCAGGTCGGAATGAACTTGGTCGCGTGGTCGAGCTGCTTGCGATAGTTGTCGATCGCGAGCTTGTCGTCGGCGGCGAACGCAGGCTGCCCCGACTTCTCGATCAGGCGAATTGCTTCGGACACCAGATACATCGTGTTGCGCACGTTGTCGATATCGCGTTGCGGCACGGCCGCCATCGAGCCCGACGCGCCGACCGCGGTCGCGAGCGACGCGGACAATTGCTGTACGGCGGGCAGCACGGCGGGTGTCAGTTCACGATGCTGCACGTAGTGCTCGACGTCGGCGCGCGGGTTCGCGGACGGTGCGACGCCGTTCGTGTATTTCCCGAACGTCGCAGCCGCCTGGTTCGCGACTGCGACGAAGGTCTGCGATTCGGCCGGCGTGACGGCCTTGTTCAGTGCATACGCGGTCGGCACCGTGCCGATCAGGATCAGCATGATGAGGCCCATCCCTTTCTGCCCGTCGTTCGAACCGTGCGCGAACGACACGCCCGTGCAGGTCAGGATCAGCAGGCAGCGAATCCAGAACGGCGGCGGCTGATCTTTCGGCGGCTCCTTGTACAGCGCCGGAATCCGCACGACGGACTTCAGTACGAGCAGCAGCAGCGACGCGCACAGGAAGCCGACGATCGGCGAGAACAGCAGCGACTTGCCGACGCCGAGCGCCTGGCCCCAGTCGACGCCGCTCGTGCCGGACGGCCCGTGCATCAGCTGGTTCATCAGCCCGACGCCGATGATCGACCCGATCAGCGTATGCGAGCTCGACGACGGCAACCCGAAATACCAGGTCGCGAGGTTCCAGACGATCGCGGCGATCAGCAGCGCGAACACCATCGCGAAGCCCGAGCCGCTGCCGACCTGCAGGATCAGCTCGACCGGCAGCAACTGCAGGATGCCGAACGCGACGGCCCCGCTCGAGACCATCACACCGAGGAAGTTCCACATGCCGGACCAGATCACCGCGACGTTCGGCGTCAGCGAGTGCGTATAGATCACGGTGGCGACCGCGTTCGCGGTGTCGTGGAAACCGTTGACGAATTCGAAGCCGAGCGCGATCAGCAGCGCGGCGCCGAGCATCAGGTACGGGAACAGCGACCCTTCGCGGACCGGCGACAGATCGGCGATCAGGTGTGTGGCGATATAGACGGCGCCGATCGCGAGCACCAGCAGGAAGACGGCATAGCCGACCTGGCGGGTGCGTTCGACGGAGCCCGGATTGTTCGGGGTGGACGAAGCAGGTTGATTCATGAGGGCATCTCGTAAGGGAATCGCGTCTGATCCTAGCTTCGGCTAGCCGTCAGTTTGATGACAGTCGGGATGACGAACCGTGTGTCTTACAAGGATGCAAGGTGAGCGGCGGCATGCGATTGCGACGCGTGACGCCGGCGCGCAGCGTCGTCCACATAGTGAACACGACAGGGACTTACGCATCGATGTCGCGCCGATCGTCGTCCGTCGCGATCAACGTCCAGCCGTCCGGCGATACGACGAACGTCGTGCACGACAGCGGCGCGACGTCGATGCGAGTCGCGGCGTCGGGAGCCATCCGCAGCACGTGCGCGACGGCCGCGCGAACGATCGCCGCATGCGTGATCGCGACGATGTCGCGACCGGGCGGCAGCGCGTTCAACCATGCACCGACGCGACGAACGGCAGCGTCGAACGATTCGCCGCGATGCGGCGACGCGGACGGGTCGCCGATCCATGCGCCAAGTTCGTCCGGCAGGTCGCGCGCGAGGTCGTGCAGCCGCTTGCCGCGCCAGTTTCCGTAGTCGATGTCTCGCAGCGCGTCGTCAATTTCGGCGCGTAGTTCGAGCGCATCGGCGGTCTGCCGCGCGCAGCGTGCGGGGCTGCACAGTACGAGCGGGCCGGCGACGTTTGCCCACCGGTCGCGCAGCGCGGCGGCTTCGGCGAGCCCGTGGGCGTCGAGCGGATCGTCGTCGGGAAACGTGCCGGTGCGCATCGCCCGGGTCGATGCGTGTGCAATCAGGCGCAGCGAGGCATGCATGTTCATGTCGGTTTCGGGGTGGCTCGGGGCGGGGGTGCGGTCGTCCGCGGGCCTTCACTTCAATACGCGGACGTTCACGCGTACAATTCGCCCGATACGAAGCGCGGAAGCCGGTGCAATCCCGGCGCGGTCGCGCCACTGTAACCGGGAAGTCCTCGATCCCGGAAGCCAGACCTGCCTTCGTACCCATCCATCGTTTGTCATTTGTCGGGGCGCGATTCCCCTGAGGTGCATCCATGAGCGAAGCAGTGCTGAAGCCGGTCGTCGTGCCGGCGCCCATCCCCGTCCGTGAACTGTTGCCGTGGGCCGTGTTCGTCGGCCTGATCCTGCTGCTCGCACTCTATTTCGTCGGCGCGGAACAAGGCGCGACGTCGCTCGTGCCGGGCATGTATGTGCACGAATTCGTCCACGACGGCCGCCATCTGCTCGGCTTTCCCTGCCACTGACGCGGAGATCACGATGGTCGGAAAGCTGCTCATGCGCGGGATGCTCGCAGGCATCGCCGCAGGCCTTCTCACGTTCGGTTTCGCGAAAATCGTCGGCGAACCGCAAGTCGATCAGGCGATTTCCTTTGAAGAAAAGGGCGATGCCGCCACGGGCGACGCACCTGAGCCCGAGCTGGTCAGCCGCCACACGCAGGCCGGCCTCGGCCTGCTGACGGGCGTCGTGACCTATGGCGCGGCATTCGGCGGGCTGTTCTCGCTGGTCTTTGCGTTCGCCTACGGGCGAGGCGGCCGCCTGCCGGCACGACCGCTGGCCGCGTGGCTCGCGCTGGCGGCGTTCATCGCGCTCGTGATCGTGCCGAACATCAAGTACCCGGCTAATCCTCCGTCGGTCGGCGATCCCGACACGATCGGCTATCGCACTGGCCTGTTCTTCCTGATGATCGCGATCTCGATCGCGACGATGGTGTTCTCGGTCAGCGTGCGCCGCCATCTGCTGGCGAAGCTCGGCCAATGGAACGCGTCGATCGTCGCGGGGCTCGTGTTTATCGCGATCATTGCAGCCGTGCAACTCGGGCTGCCGTCGATCGACGAAGTGCCGGCTGCCTTCCCGGCCGTCGTGCTGTGGAAGTTCCGCGCCGCGGCGATCGGCATGCAGGTGATCATGTGGACGACGATCGGCCTGCTGTTCGGCGCATGGGTCGAGCGCGGCGAACGCAGCGGCATGCGCGCCGCCTGACGCGTATTGCAAGCGGGCGGGTCTATCGCAGCATGCGTGGCGCGCTCCACGTCGATTCGCGCGCAAGCGCGACGAACGCGGCTAGATAGTCGACCGACGCGTCCGCGTCGCGGATGCCGAGGAAGATCTGCTTCGCGATCCCTTTCTTGCCGAGCTTGACCGGCACGACCGGCATCCGGTCCGCGTATTCGTCGGCGAGCCATCTCGGCAGCGCGGCCACGCCGCGCCCGCTCGCGACCATCTGCAGCATGATGTCGGTCGTCTCGATCGACTTGTGCCGCCTCGGCACGATGCCGGCCGGTGTCAGGAACTGGTTGTAGATGTCGAGCCGGTCGATTTCGACCGGGTAGGTGATCAGGATCTCGTCTGTCAGCTGCTCGGGCGTCACGTAGTCGGCGCTCGCGAACCGGTGGTCATCGGCGACCACCAGTACCTGCTCGTAGTCGAACACGGGGTCGAAGCGCAGGCCCGGCTTGTTCAGCGGATCGGGCGTCACGAGCACGTCGATGTCATGGCCGAACAGCGCGCCGATGCCGCCGAACTGGAAGCGCTGCTTCACGTCCACGTCGACGTCGGGCCAGCGCGACAAGTACGGCGACACGACCTTGAGCAGCCACTGGTAGCACGGGTGGCATTCCATCCCGATGCGCAGCGTGCCGCGCTCGCCCTTCGCGTACTGCTTCATCCGCTCCTCGGCGAGCTCGAACTGCGGCAGCAGCCGGTTCGCCAGCTTCAGCAGATATTGCCCGCCCTGCGTGAGCCGCAGGCCGCGACCTTCCCGATCCCAGATCGGCGTGCCGAGCTGCTGCTCGATTTTCCTGACGGTGTGGCTGAGCGCCGATTGCGTGAGGTGCAGCGCATTGGCGGCCGCAGTCAGCGAGCCCTGGCGCTCGACTTCACGAATGACGACGAGATGGAAACGTTCCAGCATGGAGTTCGCTCGCGCAACAGATGCATGAATGAATTTAATGGATGAATGAAATAATGCCATTATATTTCATGAGTTGAAATCCCTATCATGGCTGCCGGATCTTCTATTTCTTCTGGACGGCAGCTTCATGGTCAGCACACACAACCTCGGTTTTCCGCGCATCGGCGCAAAGCGCGAACTCAAGTTCGGTCTCGAACGCTACTGGAAAGGCGAATCGTCGCGCGACGAGCTGAAGGCGCTGGGCGCCGAGCTGCGCCAGCGTCACTGGAGCGACCAGCGTGATCTGGGTCTGGCACCGATCGGCGATTTCGCGTTCTACGACCAGGTGCTCGACATGAGCTTCACGCTCGGCAACCTGCCGAAGCGCGTGCAGGGCTTTCATGGCGACGTGCTCGACAACTATTTCCGCGTCGCGCGCGGCCGTTCGGCGCAGTCGGCGGAAGAGCATGCAACGTGTTGCGGTGGCGTCGCTGCCGGTGAAATGACGAAGTGGTTCGACACGAACTATCACTACATCGTGCCGGAATTCCACGCGGACACGAACTTCTCGCTCGATCCGTCGCGCCTGCTCCAGCAACTGGCGGAAGCCCGGGCGCAGGGCCTGGCCGCGAAGCCGGTGATCCTCGGTCCCGTCACGTACCTGTGGCTCGGCAAGTCGAAGGACGATTCGGACCGTCTCGCGTTGCTGCCGAAGCTGCTGCCGGTGTACGGCGCGCTGCTCGATACGCTGACGGCGCAAGGCGTCGAGTGGATGCAGATCGACGAGCCGATTCTCGTCACCGAACTGGATGCCGAATGGCGCCAGGCATTCCGCACCGCCTATGCGGCGCTGGAGACGCGCCGCATCAAGCTGCTGCTCGCGACGTACTTCGGCCAGCTTCAGGACAACCTGACGCTTGCGGCCTCGCTGCCCGTCGACGGGCTGCACATCGACGCGATCAACGCCAGCGACGAAGTCGACGCACTGGTGCGCGAACTGCCGGCCGAGCGCGTGCTGTCGGTTGGCGCGATCAACGGCCGCAACATCTGGAAGACGGACCTGAACGCGACGCTCGACTGGCTCGAACCGCTCGCGAAGCAGCTCGGCGATCGCCTGTGGCTCGCGCCGTCGTGCTCGCTGCTGCACGTGCCGGTCGATCTCGCGAGCGAGGAGACGCTCGATGCGGAAATCCGTTCGTGGCTCGCGTTCGCGCTGCAGAAGCTCGACGAGCTGAAGGTGCTCGCGACCGCGCTGAACGAAGGCCGCGACACGGTGGCCGATGCGCTTGCCGCGAACGCCGCGGCGATCACGTCGCGCCGCCAGTCGCTGCGCGTGAACAACCCGGCGGTGAAGGCCGCGATCGCGCGTATCGACGCGCAGCTCGGCAACCGCGCGAGCCCGTACACGCAGCGTGCGCCGAAGCAGTCGGCGCGACTGAACCTGCCGGCATTCCCGACGACGACGATCGGCTCGTTCCCGCAGACCGCCGAAATCCGCCAGGCACGCAGCCAGTTCAAGGCCGGCGCGCTGGACGAAGCGCGCTACCGCACGGCGATGCAGGCCGAGATCGAACGCAGCGTCCGCGAACAGGAATCGCTCGAGCTCGACGTGCTCGTGCACGGCGAAGCCGAGCGCAACGACATGGTCGAATACTTCGGCGAGCAGCTCGACGGCTACGCATTCAGCCAGTTCGGCTGGGTGCAGTCGTACGGTTCGCGCTGCGTGAAGCCGCCGATCCTGTTCGGCGACATCAGCCGCCCGAAGGCGATGACCGTCGAATGGATCGCGTATGCGCAGTCGCTGACGAACAAGCCGATGAAGGGCATGCTGACCGGCCCCGTGACGATCCTGAACTGGTCGTTCGTCCGCGACGACCAGCCGCGTTCGGTGTCGTGCTACCAGCTTGCGCTTGCGATCCGCGAGGAAGTGCTCGACCTCGAGAAGGCCGGCGTGCGCGTGATCCAGATCGACGAGGCTGCGCTGCGCGAAGGGCTGCCGCTGCGCCGCGCGCAATGGAGCGCGTACCTGAAGTGGGCGGTCGAATCGTTCCGCATCACCGCGAACGGCGTGCAGGACGATACGCAGATCCACACGCACATGTGCTATTCGGAGTTCAACGACATCATCGCGTCGATCGCCGACATGGACGCGGACGTGATCACGATCGAGACGTCGCGCTCGGACATGGAGCTGCTCGACGCGTTCGACGACTTCAAGTATCCGAACGAGATCGGGCCCGGCGTGTACGACATCCACTCGCCGAACATCCCGACGCAGGATCACATCGTCGGCCTGATGAAGAGGGCGGCTGAGCGGATTCCGGCGGAACGCCTGTGGGTGAACCCGGACTGCGGCCTGAAGACGCGCCAGTGGGCGGAAGTGATTCCGGCGCTGACGAACATGGTCGCCGCCGCGAAGACGCTGCGCAGCGCGGCGCAATAACGCGGGCATCCTGGCACGGTGCGCAGCGGCGCGGATCGGGAAGTGAAAAGGGCGGCCTGACGGCCGCCCGGGTTTGCGCAAGAACCGGGCAGGCGAAGCCGCCCGCCCGTTGCGGCGGCGTTACGCGGTGCGCGCAGCGTGCGGCAGCACTTCGTCCATCTTGCTGGCCGAGCCTGCATCGTCGATGCTGACGCGGCGCGAGATCAGCCACACGCACAGCGACGACAGCACGGCGGCACTCGTGTACTGGATCGCGAGCGGCCACCATTGCGGCGTGGTGTTCTGCGCGATGATGGTCGCGACGAGCGGCGTGAGGCCGCCGGCGAGCGCGCCGCACACCTGGTATGCGATCGAGATCGCGGTATAGCGGATGCGCGCGATGAAGATGCCGCTGACGAAGCCCGCGACCACCGAGTAGTAGCCCGATTCCGCGAGCGTCGCGAGGCCGACGCCGACCGTGATCGACAGCGGCGTGCCCATGTGCACGAGCGGCAGCATCACGAACGGGACGATCGCGGCCCATGCGCCGGTGATCAGCAGCACGCGCGTCGTGCCGAAGCGCTGCGCAAGGAACGCGGCCGCGAGCTGCACGGCGAACTGCAGCACCGCGACGATCGTCATGCAATGCAGCACCATCGACCGGTCGAGCGACAGGAACTGCGTCGCATAGCTGATCATGAAGATGTTGCTGAAATACACGCCGGCGATGCCGTACACGTTCGCGCCGATCGCGAGCAGCAGCAGCGGCCAGTACTTGAGCGCTTCGCGCACCGGATTGCGCGCGGTATTGCCGCTCTTCCTGATTTCCTCGAACTCGGGCGACTCGGACACGCTCGCGCGGATCACGAAGCCGACCACCAGCAGCACGGCGCTCGCGAGGAACGGCACGCGCCAGCCCCAGCTCATCATGTCGTCCTTCGACAACGTGCTGATCGCGCCGAACGCGAGCATCGACAGGATCAGGCCGCTCGCGCTGCCGAGCTGTGCGAACGACGCGAAGAACGTGCGCTTGCCTTCGGGCGCATGTTCGCCCGCGAGCAGGACCGCACCGCCCCATTCGCCGCCGACCGCGATGCCCTGCAGCACGCGCATCAGCACGAGCAGGACTGGGGCGAGCATGCCCGCCTGCGCATAGGTCGGCAGCAGGCCGATCGCGACCGTCGACACGGCCATCAGTATCAGCGTCGCTAGCAGCGAGCGCTTGCGGCCGAAGCGGTCGCCGAGGTAGCCGAACATCACGCCGCCGAGCGGCCGCGCGAAGAAGCCGACCGCGAACGAGCCGAACGACGCGAGCAGGCTGACGAAGCGGTTTTCGCCGGGAAAGAACAGCGGCCCGAACACGATGGCCGCGGCGGTCGCGTAGCTATAGAAGTCGTACCACTCGATCGTGGTGCCGACGAACGACGCGAGCGCCGCCCGCTTCGGTTGTTTGACGGAAGTCCCCATCCTTTGTTTGCTCCTCTGGAATCCTTTGATTTGGAATGTGTCGTGTCTTGCGGGGATCAGTCGCGGTACGCGACGCCCGGCAGCACGCACAGCAGCTCGTACGCGAGGTTCGCGCCGAGCAGCGCCGTGGTGCCGAACGGGTCGTACGGCGGCGCGACTTCGACGAGGTCGCAACCGACGATGTTCAAGCCCTTCGCGCCGCGGATGATCTCGAGCGCCTGCGGCACCGTGAGGCCCGCGATTTCCGGCGTGCCCGTACCCGGCGCGTAGGCCGGATCGATGCCGTCGATATCGAAGCTGATGTAGACGGGCGTGTCGCCGACGCGGGCGCGCACTTCTTCCATCAGCGGCGCGAGCGACTTGTTCCAGCATTCCTCGGCCTGGACGACGCGGAAGCCCTGCTCGCGGCACCAGTCGAAATCCTCGGCGGCGTAACCCGTGCCGCGCAGGCCGATCTGCGTGACCTTGTCGCCGTGCAGCAGGCCTTCCTCGACCGCGCGGCGGAACGGCGTGCCGTGCGCGATCTTTTCGCCCATCATCGTATCGTTCACGTCGGCGTGTGCATCGACGTGGATCAATGCAACCTTGCCGTGCTTGCGGTGGATCGCGCGCAGGATCGGCAGCGCGATCGTATGGTCGCCGCCGAGCGTGATCGGCTTGCAGTCGTGCTCGAGGATCGCGTCGTACGCGGCTTCGATACGCGCGATGGAATCGTGCAGGTTATAGGGATTGATCGCGACGTCGCCGATGTCGGCGATCTGCAGCGAATCGAACGGTGCGGCGCGCGTGGCCATGTTGTACGGGCGCAGCAGCACGGATTCGGTGCGGATCTGGCGCGGGCCGAAGCGTGCGCCGGTGCGGTTGGACGTGCCGAGGTCGAACGGCACGCCGACGAAGCACGCGTCGAGACCTTCGGCGGTCGCCACGTGCGGCAGGCGCATCATCGTCGCGATGCCGCCGCAGCGCGGCATTTCATTGCCGCCGAGCGGCTGGAAATGGGTGGGGTTGTTCATGGGGCGTCTCTTCCGATGTGGGGTTGCCGTATCATGCGACTCGGCCTGGCGCACAGTTTTACGCGCTCTGCCGGCAAAGAAGAATGCGAAGATATCGACGTAAACATCGATTTTCATCGATGTATGGAAGGGGAAGAGCGTGCTGGGGAATCTGTCGACTCTCGACCTGCGCCTGATCCGCGTGTTTCTCGCGGTCACGGAAGCGGGCGGCGTATCGGCCGCGCAGGCCGTGCTGAACGTCGGGCAGTCGACGATCAGCGCGCAGTTGTCGTCGCTCGAGACGCGGCTCGGCTACCGGCTCTGCGAGCGCGGCCGCAGCGGCTTCCGGCTCACGCCGAAGGGCGAACGGTTCCATACGATGAGCCGCAAGCTGCTCGCGGCGCTCGACGAGTTCGGGATGGCCGCGCGGCATATGGATCGCCAACTGGTCGGCACGCTGAACATCGGCCTGATCGGCCATACGCCGGTGAGCCAGAACGCGCGGATCGCCGAGGCGATCGCCGCGTTTCGCACGCGCGACGAGGCCGTGCGCTTCTCGATCTCCGTGCGCGCGCCCGGCGACCTCGAGGAGAAGCTGCTGAGCGACGAGATCCAGATCGCGGTCGGCTACTTCTGGCACCGTGTGCCGTCGCTGCATTACACGCCGCTGTTCATCGAGCGCCAGATCGCGTACTGCGGCCGCGGCCATCCGCTGTTCGACGGCGCCGGCGCGCTGACGCCGGCCGACGTCGCGGGATTCGAATGGGCATGGCGTTCGTATCCGCTGCCGGAGGCGCAGATGTCGACGACGCCCGACCGCGTGACCGCGACCGCCGACAACATGGAGGCCGTCGCGCTGCTGATCCTGTCCGGCCATCACCTCGGCTACCTGCCGCAGCACTTCGCGGCGCCGTACGTCGCGCAGGGGCTGCTCGCACCGCTCAATCCGGAGCACCTGCGCTACGACGTCACGTTCCACATGGTCGTCGCGCGCAACGGTCGCGGTAACGCGCTCGTGGAGGCGTTTCTCGAGGATCTCGAGCGCGCGCACCAGTCGCCGGACGTCGTCGCGTAAGGCCGGCGGCGCCGACAAGGTGACCGAGTGTTACGCCGGCACGGCGCGCTGCCCGCATCGATGCGCGTCGAAGTGACGGGCCGAACAGCGCTGCACGCCCGTCTCGTGACCGCCCGCCGGCATCACGGCACCGGCAATCCCCCGTCGTGCTTGACCTCGCGCAGCGACAGCGCGGATTCGATCGACGTGACGCCCGGCAGCATCCGCAGCGAATCGCGCAGGAACGTGCCGTAGTCGTCGAGATCGCGCGCGACCACCTGCAGCAGGTAGTCGGCCGTGCCCGCGACGTTGTGGCACGCCAGGATCCGCTCGATGCCGAGCACCTCCCGTTCGAACCGGTCGGCGACCTTGCGGTCGTGTGTCGCGAACCGCACGAGTACGAACGCGACGACGCCGAAGCCGAGCGCCTGGCGCGATAGCTGCGCGCGGTAGCGCTCGATGTAGCCGTCGTTTTCGAGTCGTTTCAGGCGCCGCGCGCAAGGCGTCTCGGACAGGCCGACGGACTCGGCGAGACGCGCGATCGGCAGGCGGCCGTCGCGCTGCACCGCAGCGAGGATCGCGCGATCGGTTTTGTCGAGTTCGGTCATGCTGGCGGAATCCTTGTTCTGGTTTCGTGATTGTGGCGGATTCCCCTATGAATCGCCAATCCTGAGCCAAAGATGGCCAATAATCCCTCCACCTTCAGCGGCAACATATCGTCATTGAAGGACGGGGCAGAACATGATTTCCACGCATTTGCTGTTGATCTATCTCGCCGCGCTGGCGGCTATTTATGCGGTGCCGGGGCCCGACATGGCGCTCGTGCTGCAGACCAGCATCGGCCGCGGCGTGCGGCCGGGGATGGCGTCGGCGGCCGGCCTGTCGCTCGCGCGCACCGCGCACGTGACGCTGTCCGCATGCGGCGTCGCGGCGCTGATCCGCGGCGCGCCGTGGCTGTACGAGGTGATCCGCTACGGCGGCGCGCTCTATCTCGCGTATGTCGCGATCCAG
The DNA here is from genome assembly GCF_003330765.1 of Burkholderia pyrrocinia. Lineage (NCBI taxonomy): Bacteria > Pseudomonadati > Pseudomonadota > Betaproteobacteria > Burkholderiales > Burkholderiaceae > Burkholderia > Burkholderia pyrrocinia. Next base: position 214,305 of record NZ_CP024903.1, read on the forward strand.
GTGTTCCGCTCGCCCGTGTTCGCGCTCGGCGACAGCGATGCGGCGGCGCCGGCGGGCGAACTGCGGCAGTCGTTCGTGAAAGGGCTGCTGACGAACCTGCTGAACCCGAAGGCGCTGCTGTTCTGCTCGGTGCTGCTGCCGCAGTTCGTGCGGCCCGAGGCCGGGCCCGTCGTCTGGCAGATGTTCGAACTCGGCGCGCTGCTGGTCGCGGCCGGCGTGTGCTTCGACCTCGCTTGCGTGTTCGGCGCGTCGCGCATCGCGGCGTGGATGCGCGCGCATCCGCTGGCGCAGACCGTGCAGCGCTGGACCTTTTCCGCGGCGCTGATCGGTTTCGCGCTGCGCCTGTCGATGGATTGAGCGGCGCTTGGCGCAGGCCGCGTGCAATGCCGGCCTTCGCGCGCATGCCCGCCGCATAAGGGCGTGCGCGCAAATCGTCTGACTGATCTAAACTCCTTTTAACTTCGCGCTATCGCGAACCGACTGACCGAACGGAACCGACTTCCGCCGGCTATGTCCGATTTCCTGGCTGTTCCGTGCAACGCGGTACCAAGGAGGGTCTGAACATGGCAAGGCATCTTCACGCCGACCGTGAACCCCGAATCGTCGCCGAGTCCAAGTGTCTCGGCCCGTGCGATCCGGCAGAACGCATCCACGTCACGATCATGTTGCGGCGGCAGGAAGAAGGGCAACTCGATACGTTGGTCCACCAACTCGCCACCGGCGACGCACAGGCGAAACCGCTGTCGCGCGACGCGTTCGCGCAGCGTTTCTCCGCCAATCCCGACGACATTCGCAAGGCCGAGGACTTCGCGCGCCGTCATCAACTGACGGTCGATCGCGTCGATCCCGTCGAAAGCGTCGTCGTGCTGTCCGGCACGATCCAGCAGTTCGAGGCGGCGTTCGGCGTCAAGCTCGAGCGCTTCGAGCATCGATCGATCGGCCAGTATCGCGGCCGCTCGGGCCCGATCGCGCTGCCCGACGATCTCGGCGACGCCGTCATGGCCGTGCTCGGCCTCGACAGCCGCCCGCAGGCGCGGCCGCACTTCCGGCTGCGTCCGCCGTTCCAGCCGGCCCGCGGCGCCGCGGGCGTGACGTTCACGCCACCCCAGCTCGCGTCGCTGTACGGCTTTCCGGCCGGTGACGGCGCCGGGCAATGCATCGCGATCGTCGAACTGGGCGGCGGCTATCGCGCGGCCGACATCCAGCAGTATTTCCGCGGGCTCGGGATCACCACGCCGCCGACGCTCGTCGACGTGAACGTCGGCACCGGCCACAATGCGCCGTCCGGCGACCCGAACGGCCCGGACGGCGAAGTCGCGCTCGATATCGAGATCGCCGGCGCGATCGCGCCGGCCGCGAAGATCGCGGTCTACTTCGCGTCGAACAGCGACGCGGGCTTTATCCAGGCCGTCAACGCGGCAGTCAGCGACAAGACCAACAAGCCGTCGGTGATCTCGATCAGCTGGGGCGGCCCGGAAGCGATCTGGCAGGCGCAGTCGGCGCAGGCGTTCAATCGCGTGCTGCAGGCGGCTGCCGCGCAGGGCATCACCGTGTGCGTGGCGTCGGGCGACAGCGGCTCGGGCGACGGGCTGCAGGACGGCGCCGATCATGTCGACTTCCCCGCCTCGAGCCCATACGTGCTGGGTTGCGGCGGCACGCAGCTCGACGCGCTGCCCGGGCAGGGCATTCGCAGCGAGGTCACGTGGAACGACGAGGCGTCGGGCGGCGGCGCGGGCGGGGGCGGCGTCAGCACGCTGTTCGACCTGCCGGCGTGGCAGCAGGGGCTCGCCGTCACGCGCGCCGACGGCAGCAGCACGCCGCTCGCGAAGCGCGGCGTGCCGGACGTGGCCGGCGATGCATCACCGCAGACGGGCTACGAGGTGTCGGTTGCCGGCACGGCCGCCGTGATGGGCGGCACGAGCGCGGTCGCGCCGCTGTGGGCCGCGCTGATTGCGCGGATCAATGCGGCGGCCGGCGCATCGGCCGGCTGGGTCAATCCGGTGCTGTACAAGAATCCGGGCGCGTTGCGCGACATCACGAAAGGATCGAACGGCACGTATGCGGCCGCGTCGGGCTGGGACGCATGCACGGGCCTCGGCAGCCCGAACGGCGCGCAGCTCGCCGCGCTCCTCGCGCGCAAGCCGTCGAGCTGACGCATCGGCACACGCCTTTCCGTTCGACGCGGGTTTCCTGCCCGCGTCTTTTTTCACCTCCAGGAGCAGCACGATGGGCATCGATTCCGCATCTTCCGGCGGCGTGTATCCGCTGCATCACGGCGACCACAATTCGCATGGCGTGCCGCCGACCGTCAATCCTGTCGCGCTGAGCCACGGCCGCGACCAGCCGTTCTTCGATCCGGTCGCGTACGGCAACGGTCCCGACGACTCGGTGACCGACACGACCGAGGCGGCCGCGATCACGCATCACACGATCCTGATCGACGGGAAGCGCATCGCGTACACGGCGACGGTCGGCCACCTCGTGACGGTCGACCCGAGCAGCTCGCAGCCGGCCGCGAAGATCTTCTATGTCGCATTCACGGCCGACGGCGCGAAGGAAGAAACGCGGCCCGTGACGTTCTTCTATAACGGCGGGCCCGGTTCGTCGTCGGTGTTCGTGCTGCTCGGCTCGTTCGCGCCGAAGCGCATCAAGACGTCGATGCCGGGTTTCACGCCGCCCGCGCCGTACCAGATGGAAGACAACCCGGACAGCATGATCGACCACAGCGACCTCGTGTTCATCAACCCGGTCGGCACCGGCTATTCGGCGGCCGTCGCTCCGAACAAGAATCGCAACTTCTGGGGTGTCGACCAGGATGCGGATTCGCTGAAGCAGTTCATCAAGCGCTACCTGACGAAGAACAACCGCTGGAATTCGCCGAAATACCTGTTCGGCGAATCGTATGGCACGGCGCGCAGCTGCGTGCTCGCGTACAAGCTGCACGAGGACGGTGTCGACCTGAACGGCGTCACGCTGCAATCGTCGATCCTCGACTACCGGCAGGCCGGCAACCCGGTCGGCGCGCTGCCGACCGCGGCGGCCGACGCGTGGTATCACAAGAAGCTCGGCGTGGCGCCGGCGCCGACCGATCTCGGCGCGTTCGTCGAGGAAGTCGCGCAGTTTTCGCGCACCGACTACCTGAACGCGTTGCGCACGGTCCCGCATGCGGACCCGGCCGCCGTGAAGAAACTGTCGGAATACACGGGCATCGACACGGCGACGCTGCAGTCGTGGAGCCTCGACATCGCCGGCTACGACGCGCGCGGCAATTCGCTGTTCCTGACGACGCTGCTGCATGCGCAGGGGCTCGCGCTCGGCTCGTACGACGGCCGCGTGACCGCGATCTCGACCGGCATCGCCGGCAAGATCGATCCGAACTCGGGCGGCAACGATCCGACCATGACGGCCGTGACGGGCGTCTATACGGCGATGTGGAACAGCTACCTGAACGAGCAACTGAAGTTCACGTCGAATTCCGCGTTCACGGATCTCAACGACCAGGCGTTCCAGAACTGGGATTTCAGCCACATCGACCCGACCGGCGCGCAGCAGGGCATCGATGCGAAGGGGAACGTGATCCTCTACACGGCCGGCGATCTCGCCGCGGTGATGGCGCTGAACATCGACCTGAAGGTGCTGTCGGCGAACGGCTTCTACGATTTCGTCACGCCGTTCTTCCAGACCGTGATCGACCTGCAGCAGATGCCGCTCGAGGATCAGAAGGTGCGGCAGAACCTGTCCGCGCGTTTCTATCCGTCGGGGCACATGGTGTATCTCGACGGCGGCTCGCGCACCGCGCTCAAGCGCGATCTCGCGACGATGTACGACGCGACGGTCAGCGATACGGGCGCGCGGATGCGGATTCGCGCGCTGCAGGCGAAGAAGACGGGCGGGCACGCGTAGCGTTGCCCGTCTTTGGTATGCCGCGCGTAACCGCTACGGTTCGCGCGGCGGTCGGATTGCGACGCTGCCGGCCGTCGCGAGGCCGCAGCGCCGGATCGCGACGCGGCGGTAGTCCAGCCGCAGCAGCGGCAGCGACTTATGCGGTCGGCCAGTCGAACGGCGTGTACGGCAGCGCACGCTTGTGGCGCGAGGCGTCGTAGAAGCGCAGCACCGTTTCGTACACGTGGTCGCTGACCGGCTTGCCTTCGAGGAAATCGTCGATCTCGTCGTAGGAAACGCCGTACGCATGCTCGTCGGGGCGCAGCGGGCGCAGTTCCTCGAGGTCGGCCGTCGGCACCTTCATCACGATCGCTTCCTCGCCGCCGAGCGCGCGCGCGACCGCGCGCACGCGACGCTTGCTCAGGCCCGCGAGCGGCAGCACGTCCGCGCCGCCGTCGCCGAACTTCGTGAAGAAACCCATCAGCGATTCGGCTGCGTGATCGGTGCCGATCACGATGCCGCGCCGCGCGCCGGCCACCGCGTACTGCGCGATCATGCGCTCGCGCGCCTTGACGTTGCCGTGCACGAAATCCTGTTGCGCGGGCGTTTCGAACGCATGGCCGGACGCGACCAGCGAGCCGAGCATCGCATCGGCGGCCGGCTTCACGTCGACCGTCAGTGTCTCGTCCGCGCGCACGAACGCGAGTGCGCGCTGCGCATCGGCTTCGTCGTTCTGCACGCCGTTCGGCAAGCGCATCGCGATGAAGCGCGCATCGTAGTCGTCGGCGCGCAGGCGTTCGACCGACAGTTGCGCGAGCCGCCCGGCCGTCGACGAATCGACGCCGCCGCTGATGCCGAGCACGTAGGTCCGCAGGCCGGTCGAACGAAGATATTGCGCGAGGAAATCGACGCGGCGGGCGATCTCGGCCTCGGCGTCGAATTGCGGGGCGACGTTCAGTTCGGCAATGATCGCGCGTTGGCGGCTGGCGTAATCGGCGGATGTCATGAAGGGGGTTCCGGAACGAAATGCAAGGCGCTCATCATAAGCGTAATCGCGGCGTGGCGCCGCGCCGGGCGTGCGATCCGGCGGCCTCGCGTTGCTTCGGCGAGACGCGGTGCATCGCCGTGGTGCATGGTGCGCCGGGCGGGTGCAGGATGCCGCGCGAAGGGCATCCGTGCGCGCGGCCTCGACGCGCGTGCCGGCCCGATGGCCGCGCGTCAGCGCCGCGCGAGCACGACGCCCGCCAGCGCGAGCGCGAAGCCGGCGAGCTGGATCGCCGCGAGCGTTTCGCCGAACAGCAGGTAGCCCTGCAGCGCGGCGAGCGGCGGCGCGAGGAACAGCAGCGACGTCGCGCGCGCGGCGTTGCCGCGTCGAAGCATCCACATCAGCATCGTGACCGCGCCGCCGGACAGGAACACGACGCCCCACCCGAGCGATACCCACAGTGCCGGCGTGCCGATCCAGCGCGTCTCGTGGAGCAGCACGACGAAGATGGCCGCGACGATCGCCGCGCCGAAGTTCTGTACGGCGACCGCGGTGCGCAGGTCGCTCTGCGCGAGCTTGCCCTTCTGGTACAGCGAGCCGGCGGTGATCGAACCGACCGCGAGCACCGACACGGCGACCACGAACCAGGCCGGTGCCGCGCCCGGTGGCGGCGCGACGCCGCCCGTGACCTTCGGCGCCAGTACGAGCGCGACGCCGGCGAGCCCGAGCGCCATCCCGAGCCAGCCGCGCGCGGGCAGGCGCTCGTTGAACAGCGGGACGGCGAGCACGGCGGTGGCGAGCGGCTGCAGCGCGCCGAGCAGCGCCATGACGCCCGCGTTCAGCCCTTGCGCGACGGCCCAGTAGCTCGCGCCGAGATAGACACCCTGCAGCAGCGCGCCCGCGATCAGGTGGCGCGGCCATTCGCGGCGGGCCGGCCACGGCGCGCGCGCGACGAGCGCAACCGCGCCGAACAGTGCGGCCGTGCCCGCGAAACGCGCGAGCAGGAACAGGTTGGGATCGGCGTAGGGCTTGATTGCCCGTGCAACGATGAAGCCGGTGGACCAGAGCGCGACGAACGCGGCGGCGACGATCGAGGTAAGCATGCGTGGCGGGCCGCGATGCGACCGGACAGAACCGTGAAGTCGGGAAGTATCGGGGGAAGCGACGCCGGCGTCTTGTCGAATCCTGCACTCATGCCGCGCGGTGCGCGAATGTGCCGACGATCATTGTGCGCCGGGCATCCGGCGCGGGCCGGCTATCGGCAGGCGCGGACGAAAACGGCACCGCTCCGAGCGCGGTGCGGGCGAGCGCGAAGCAGCCGAGATCAGTCGATCGAGAACGTATCGAGCGGCTGGTTGGCGCGTGCGTCGGTCGCGAAGCGCGCGGCGAGCTGCTCGTAGAGCCGGCGCGCCTCGTCGAGCGTCAGGTCGATCCAGTACGGATCGCCGGCCGCGTCATTGAGTCGTTCGGACGGAAACTGGATTTCTATCACACTGCCTTTGCGATACATGGCGCGAGCCCCTTTGCTTGGTCTGTCGTTCAGCGAAGCGCAAAGTGTAGCAACCGGCACCACGCCGATTCGCGCGCGTCAGGCAATACAGAATTTCGCTTTCGGGAAACGCGGCCGGCCTGGTTTCCCGCCGCGGTCAAATGGCCGTCAAACGTCCGTAATACAATGGCCGGCTTACCCATTACCAGTCGCCTCGGGCGCACACGCGATGCTGGCGGAACAACGTCATCAATTCATCCTGTCGGAGCTTGGGCGATCGGGCGCGTTGTCGGTCGCGGAACTCGTGCGCTCGCTCGACGTGTCGCGCGAAACCGTGCGGCGCGACCTGAACGCGCTTGCTGCGCGCGGCCTGCTCGTGATGACGCACGGCGGCGCGCTGGCCGCGGACCGCCGCGAGCCGAGCCTGTCCGAGCGCGAAGCCGCGAATGCCGAAGCGAAGCGTACAATCGGGCGGCGCGCGGCCGAATTCGTGCCCGACGATGCATCGGTGCTGATCGATTCGGGCAGCACGCCGCACGCGGTCGCGCTGGCGCTCGCCGACCGGCACCGGCTGTCGATCTACACGAACGACTGGCGCACGGCGTTCGTGCTTGCGCGGCGCAACGGCAACCGCGTGACACTGCTCGGCGGCGAACTGTCCGACGACGAGGATGCAACCTTCGGGCTCGACACGATCCACCAGCTCGCGCAATACCACGTCGATTTCGCGTTCGTCGGCGCGGGCGGCATCACGCCCGACGGCGAGTGCACCGACTACTCGCGGATCGCGGCCGAGGTGCGCAGCCGGATGATCGCGGCCGCCGGCACGGCGATCATCGTCGCCGATCATTCGAAATTCGGCCGCGTGACGCCGGTGAGGATCAACGGCACGGCCGCCGCGCGTTATCTCGTGACCGAACGCGCGCCCGACAAGGCCGTGCGCCGCGCACTGACCGCGCGCGGCATCGAGCTGCTCGTGTGCGACTGACGCGCGTCCGACATACAAGGTTCATCGAACCGTCATCCTGCGGGAAGAACCGCCGTCAAGACTGACCCATTCATCTCGATCGGCCGCAAGGCCAGGGAGCAACGAATGACCGTCAGCGTGCGCAGCTATCTTTCCCCCACCCTGGTCCTGCTGGCCTTCGACTGGCCCGATGCGGCGTCGCGTACCGATTTCCTCGGCTTCGCGATCCGGCGCACGCCGGGATTCTGGTCGGCCGACGGCAAGACGCGTGCGCCGGACAGCTGGCTGCCGAACCGCCTGACGTTCGACGGCCCGGCCGCCGATACGCAGGGCGACGCGCCGACCGACCAGGCGCCGATCCAGAAATTCATGTGGTGGGACGCGCGCATCGATCCGCAGGACCGCGGCGCGTCGTTTCGCTACGACGTGTATCCGGTCGTCGGCACGCCGGCGAACCTGCAGGTGCTCGATGCGCAAGCCGGCGTCTGCGATGTGGTGCTGCCCGCGCATATCGAGGACGGCATCGGCACGTGGTTCAACCGTGCGGTGGTGAGCTCGCAGGCGTTCGCGAAGCAGGTCGCGGCGCTGGGCCTCGCGCCGAATGCGGCACCGAGCGACGCGCAGGCGCTGAAGCTGCGGACGTGGCTCGCGAACGACATGGAGCAGGTGTTCGCGGAGATGCTCGACCCCGCGTCGCGCGCAGCGTCGGCCGTCTATCACCTGACCGACACGCTGTGGGCGCTGCCCGCGTTCGACGCGTTCGGGCGCAAGCATGGCGAGGCGTCGCTCGTGATCGTCTACGACGCGCACACGACAGCGCGCAAGGGCAAGCCGCCGCTGCCGTCGCCGAACCAGCCGGCCGTCGACGCGTTGCACGGGCGCGCGACGCTCGCGCCGCGCGACAAGACGCACATCATGCACGACAAGTTCGTCGTGACCGATGCGCCGTCGAACCCGGCGCCCGCGCGCGTGCTGACCGGCTCGGCGAACTTCACGACCGAGGGGCTGACAGAGCAGGCCAACGTGCTGCACGCGTTCGACTCGCCCGCGCTCGCCGCGCTGTACAACGATCGCGCGCATGCGCTGGCCGCGAATCCGTCGATCGCGGAGACGGCGCGGCTGTCGTCGGGCTGGTCGACGCCGATGACGATCGGCAGCGCGCAGGTGCGTGTCGCGTTTTCGCCGGAGCCATCGGGGCAGCGCACCGAAATCGACACGATCGTTGCCGCGATCGAGGCTGCGAAACATTCGGTGTCGTTCTGCCTGTTCATGCCGACGGACGCGACGTTGCGCGACGCCTGTTTCGCGGCCGGCGACCGCGGGCTGATGATGTTCGGCCTCGTGAACCGGATCAACGTCGGCAGCGCGACGAAGGCCGATGCCGCGCAGCAGGGCGGCCAGACGCTCGATGCGGCGACGCTCGCGAACCTCGAGCTGTACCATCGCCAGCGCGACCATCGCGACGTGATCGATGCCGCCTATTTTTCGCCGGCGACCGTGCCGCAGGGTTTCGATCCGGAACTGCGCCTCTTTCCGGGCGAACCGGCGCCGGCCTATCCGCCCGTCGTGATCCATCACAAGTTCATCGTGATCGATGCGGAGGGCGCGAATCCGGTCGTCTATACGGGCTCGGCGAACATGAGCCGCAATTCGGAGCAGTACAACGACGAGAACCTGCTCGAGATTCGCGATGCGCGGATCGCCGCGATCTATCTCGCGGAATTCCTGCGGCTCTACGAGCACTATCGCGCACGTGCGCTGGTGATCGATGCGAAGCAGCAGGGCACGGGCACGCATCCGCGGCTCGCGCTCGCGCCCGATTCGAGCTGGGCGAAGAAGTATTACGTGGCGGGAAGCCCGGAAGAGAAGGCGCGGATTGCGTTGGCGTCGACCGCGCCGACGAACTGACGAACTGACGAGCGGACGAGCGGACGAGCGGACGAGCGGACGAGCGGACGAGCGGACGAGCGAAGGGCGCGGAGGTTGCGCGCCCGGCGGGCGCCGGCCGGGAACCCGGCGACAGCCGCCGCTTACGCGGCGACGTAGCGCAGCACGGCGTCGGCGATCGTGTCGCGATGCCGTGCGCGCAGGCGCGGCGCCGACGGATCGCGGCCGAACGCGGCGCCGAACGTGTAGCGATTCGACACGCGGTGAAAGCAGAACGAGCTGATCAGCAGGTGCAGGTCGAACGCGTCGATGTCCTTGCGGAACGCGCCGCTTGCCGCACCGCGCTCGACCAGTTCCTCGAGCGTCTTGATGATGCTGACGTTGCGGTTCTTGAACGACTTGAGCTGTTCGAGATACTTCGCGCCATGGATGTTCTCGATCGACACGAGGCGGACGAAGTCGCGATGCTTGTCGTGATAGTCGAATGTGAATTCGACGAGGCGGCGCATGCCTTCGCGCGGCTCCATGTCGCCGACGTGCAGTTCCTGCTCGAGCGCGCGGATGTCGCCGTACACCTTCTCCAGCACGGCCTCGTACAGGCCTTCCTTGCTTTCGAAGTAGTAGTAGAGCATCCGCTTCGTCGTGTTCGTGCGTTCGGCGATCGCGTCGACGCGTGCACCGGCGAGGCCCATCGCGGAGAATTCCTGCGTGGCGACATCGAGGATGTTGCGCTTGGTTTGCTCGGGATCGTATTTGCGCCGCGCTTCGGACGCAAGCGCGCGGGTGTCGGACGTGGCGGCCTTGCTTCCTGCTTTCATGTGGCTTTATTGTGGCTTCGCGGCGGCTTGGAAAAGGCATTCTAGCATGCGGGAAACCCCCGCCCGGCCGACCTTCCGCTCTAATCGGCAAGGCCGTTTCGACCGCCCGCCGCGGCCGCTCAGCGGCGGCAGGAGGCGAGCGCGTCGCGGGCCTGGTACGCCGTGTACGTGAGCTGCGCGGCGGCGAGGCCCGCCAGCCCGAACGTGCGCGTGAGCCCGAATGCGGAGAAGCCGTCCGGCACCGGCCGGCCTTCGGCCAGCGCAGCCGCGAGCGCTTCGCCGGCGACCGTGGTCGGCGCCATCCCGTGGCCGCCGAACGCGATCGCGTGCCACACGCCGTCCGCGTCGCGGCCGATCTGCGGCATCTTGTGCCGCGCGTAGCTCATCAGCCCGCCCCACGCGTAATCGACCTTCACGTCTTCCAGTTGCGGATACACGCGCAGCAGGTCGCGTCGCAGCAGGCGCGCGATCGTGTCGGGGCCGCGGTCGAGCACGGAGATCCGGCCGCCCCACAGGATGCGCGTGTCCTTCAGCGGGCGGTAGTAGTCGAACGCGAAACGCGTGTCGTAGATCGCGTACGGCGCGTCGATCGCGTCCGGCAGGCGTGCGCCGAGCGGCTCGGTCGCGATCACGTAAGTTGCGATCGGCAGCACCGCGCGTTCGATGCGCGGCGACACGCCGCGCGCGTAGCCGCCGCCGGCGAACACGACGTCTTTCGCGCGCACCGCGCCCTGCGCCGTACGCACGACGTACCCGGCGCCTTCGCGGGCGATGCCGAGCGCGGCCGAGCGTTCATGGACGCGCGCGCCGCCGCGCGACGCGGCCGCCGCGACGCCGAGCACGTACTTGAGCGGATGGAAGTGGAATGCGTTCGGCTCGAACAGGCCGCCGTAATAGCGCTGCGTCTTCAGCCGCTCGCGCAGTGCGTCCGTCGCGACGGGTTCCCAGTCGACGTCGAGTTCGCGCTTCATCAGCGTGCGCACGCTGTCGAGCCGCGATGGATCGTCGAACCAGTTCGCGAGCATCACGCCCTGGTCGACGATGTCGCAGTCGATCCCGTAGCGCGCGATCCGCGTGCGGATCAGGTCGACCGCATCGACGGTGAGCCGGTACAGGCGGCGCCCTTCGTCGCGGCCGAGCGTGCGCAGCAGGTCGGCATTGTCGAGGCTGTAGCCGCCGAATACGAAGCCGCCGTTGCGGCCCGATGCGCCGAAGCCGACCCGTTCGCTGTCGAGCACGACGACGTCATGCACGCCGCGCTCGACGAGGCCGAGCGCCGTGCACAGGCCGGCGAGGCCGCCGCCGACGATGCAGACCTGCGTGTCGATCGTGCCGGTCAGTTGCGGGTAGGGCTGGCGGGTAACGGTGGCTTCGTAGAAGTTCTGCATGCGATTCGATGACTCGTAACGGCGGAAAAACGGACGGCGCGCGTCGATCTTGCCTGAACGCGTGCGCCGCGTCGAATGGGGTTTTCAGCGTGCCGGCTGCCGCGCTCGGGCGGCGGCAGGCGAGATGCGTGTCGTCAGGCGCCCGGCGTCGGGTTGGCCGGGCGGGCGACGTAGCCCGCGTAGCCGGTTTCGGCCTGTGGTGCCGCTTCGGGCGTCGCGTTGTGTTCGATCCACGGTGCGATCTCCATGTCTTCGTAGCGCACGAGGCGGCATTTGCGCACGAGCGCGTAGCCGAGCCAGATCGCGAGGAAGAACGGCAGGCCGATGTAGGTCGCGGCGATGCCGACCCAGTCGATCTTGTCGGCGAGGAGCGCCTGGTAGTCCTGGCCGAGCGCGACGACCGCGCACAGCGCGAACGCGAACAGCGGGCCGAACGGGAACCACTTCGACCGGTACGGCAACTGGTCGAGCCGGTAGCCCTGCTTCAGGAAACCCTTGCGGAACCGGTAGTGGCTGACCGCGATGCCGAGCCACGTGATGAAGCCGGCCATGCCCGACGTGTTCAGCAACCACAGGTAGACCGTCTTGTCGCCGTACAGCGACGTGAGGAAACACAGCGCGCCGACGGCCGTCGTCGCGTACAGCGCGTTGCGCGGCACACCGCCCGGCGACAGCTTCGCGAACAGCTTCGGCGCGCGGCCTTCGACCGCGAGGTTGTAGAGCATCCGCGTCGACGCGTACATGCCCGAGTTGCCGGCCGACAGCACGGCCGTCAGGATCACCGCGTTCATCACGCCGGCCGCGAACGCGAGGCCCGCGTGGCGGAACACGAGCGTGAACGGGCTCACGCCGATGTCGGTCACGTCGCTCTTCAGCAGGCTCGGATCGGTATAGGGAATCAGCACGCCGATCACGAAGATCGCGAGCACGTAGAACAGCAGGATGCGCCAGAAGATCTGGCGCACCGCGAGCGGGATCGTCGTGCGCGGGTTCTCCGATTCGCCGGCCGCGACGCCGATCATTTCGGTGCCCTGGAACGAGAAGCCCGCGATCATCGCGACGCCGAGCATCGTCGCCCAGCCGCCGGCGAACGGCGCGTCGCCGATCGTGAAGTTGCTCCAGCCCGCGCTCGGGCCGCCCCGCATGATCCCGAAGATCATCAGCAGGCCGACGCCGACGAACGCGAGCACCGTCAGCACCTTGATCAGCGCGAACCAGTATTCGGCTTCACCGAAGCCGCGCACCGACAGCGCGTTGAGCGCGAAGATCAGCGTGAGGAACAGCGCGCTCCACCACATGCCGGGCACATGCGGAAACCAGTAGTGCATCACGAGCTGCGCGGCGACGAGCTCCACCGCCAGCGTCACGGCCCAGCTGTACCAGTAGTTCCAGCCGAGCGCGAAGCCGAAACCTTCATCGACGAACTTCGCGCCGTAGGTCGCGAACGAGCCCGACACGGGCATGAACGCGGCCATTTCTCCGAGGCTCGTCATCAGGAAATAGACCATCAGGCCGATCACCATGTACGCGAGCATCGCGCCCCCGGGGCCGGCCTGCGAGATCGACGCGCCGGACGCGACGAACAGGCCCGTGCCGATCGAGCCGCCGATCGCGATCATCCGCAGATGGCGCGCCTGCAGGCTGCGGTGGAGGGCCGGCTGCGCGGGCGGCGAGCCGGACGGACGGGGCGAATCGGGGCGGGCATCTGAATGCATGGCGGGCGCTGGGCGCTGTCTCCGGGATTGTTTTTCGGTGACGAAGCGCGACGCGTGTGCCGGCCGTCGGCCGGGCAGCGGTGGTGCGTTGCGGAAACGGGCCGGATGAACCGGGCCGCAATGCGTGTCGCCTTCGTCTGTCGTCCGGCTGCCGTTGTGGCGGCCGTCGGCGCACCGGGTGCGTTGCACCTCGACGTCGCACCGATTGTGTGTGCCCGATGTACCGGCGGCAAACGATATTTCCGAACAGGGTGATGCGGCTTTGTCATCAACTTGTGGACGTATCGGCGAAGGCAGTCGGCCCGGCACGCGGCCACCAGCGCGGGCTTGCGACGTGTCCCGCCACGAACAATGAGGATGCGGATTCGTCCCGTTGATGCGAATTCGTCACGTCAAGGTGTTGCGTTTTCGGAATGAAGTCGTGAGTTAATATCAATAGCGGGCCGACTTGTGGCCATCGACAATGTGTTTCATGGATCGTGCGTCGCGAGGCGGCGGCGCGTGGCGATGCGCCGTGCGGCGCACCGCGTTCACCGACGCGCGCATCCGCTTGCACAAGGCGCGCGAACGCGCTCCAATCGAATCACGCGGGCGGCGCTGCCGCCGCACCGATCAATCTGTCCCTGAAGAGGAAGTGATGCAATTCAACGACATTCTTGCCGCGCTCGACATCGATCTCGCCCAGTGGAAAGGCAATGCACTGACCGCGCGTTCGCCGCTCGACGGTGCGACGCTCGCGACGCTGGCCGTCGACACGCCCGCCGACGCAGAGCGCAAGATCGACGCTGCGCACGATGCATTCTTCAAGTGGCGCACGGTGCCGGCGCCGGTGCGCGGCGAACTCGTGCGGGTGTTCGGCAACGTGCTGCGCGAGCACAAGGCCGAGCTCGGCCGCCTCGTCACGCTCGAGGCCGGCAAGATCACGTCGGAAGGCCTCGGCGAAGTGCAGGAAATGATCGACATCTGCGATTTCGCGGTCGGTCTGTCGCGCCAGCTTTACGGTCTCACGATCGCGTCCGAGCGCCCGGGCCACCGGATGATGGAAACGTGGCATCCGATCGGCGTATGCGGTGTGATTTCGGCGTTCAACTTCCCGGTCGCGGTGTGGGCGTGGAATGCGGCGCTTGCGTTCGTGTGCGGCGATCCGGTCGTCTGGAAGCCGTCGGAGAAGACGCCGCTCACCGCGATCGCGTGCCACCTGCTGCTCGGCAAGGCGCTGCGCGAATTCGAAAAGACGCATCCGGGCGTCGCGCCGGAAGGCCTGCATCAACTGGTGCTCGGCATGCGCGATGTCGGCGAGGTGCTGACGTCGTCGAAGAAGGTGCCGGTCATCAGCGCGACGGGCAGCGTACGGATGGGCACGGAAGTCGCGAAGGTGCTGAGCCAGCGTCTCGCGCGCGGCATCCTCGAACTCGGCGGCAACAACGGGATGATCGTCGCGCCGAGCGCGGATCTCGATCTCGTGGTGCGCGCAGTCACGTTCGCGTCGGTCGGCACGGCCGGCCAGCGCTGCACGACGCTGCGCCGCCTGATCGTGCATCGCAGCGTGGTCGAGCAACTGCTGCCGCGCATCGAGAAGGCCTACATGTCGGTGAAGGTCGGTAATCCGCTTGAAGACGGCACGCTCGTCGGCCCGCTGGTCGATCGTGCGTCGTTCGACGCGATGCAGAAGGCGCTGGCCGATGCGCGCGAGCAGGGCGGTGAAGTGAAGGGCGGCGAGCGCATCGATATCGGTCACGCGGATGCGTACTACGTGCGCCCGGCAATCGTGCGGATGCCGAAGCAGTCGGCAGTGGTCGAGCGCGAGACGTTCGCGCCGATCCTGTACGTGATGGTCTACGACAACTTCGAAGACGCGATCGACGTGCACAACGCGGTGCCGCAAGGCCTGTCGTCGGCGATCTTCACGAACGACATGCGCGAGGCCGAGCAGTTCATGTCGGCAGCGGGCAGCGACTGCGGGATTGTCAACGTGAACATCGGCACGAGCGGCGCGGAGATCGGCGGCGCGTTCGGCGGCGAGAAGGAAACTGGCGGCGGGCGCGAGTCGGGTTCGGATGCGTGGAAGGCTTATATGCGTCGCGCGACGAATACGATCAACTACAGTCGGCAGTTGCCTCTGGCGCAGGGGGTGAAGTTCGACGTTTGATGCGGGGCGCCTGACACGGGGCGCCGCATGCAAGCAAGAAGGGCCGGTTGCCGCATCACGGTACCCGGCCCTTCGTTTGTCTGTGCAATGGTGATCTTGCGAGCCGTGTTATGCGTCTCCCGCCGCCGGCATGTTCTGCACCACCAGCATCTGCGGGTTCGACAGCGTGATCCCCGCCGCGCGCAGCTTCTTCAGGATCTCGAACAGCAGATCGCTCTTCGTCGAACCCGCGATTCGCGGGCTCGACACGTAACCCGTCACGCTCAGCGTGATCCCTTCCGGCGTGAGCTGGCTGAACGTCACCGACGGCGCCGGCTTGTCGAGAATCGCCGAATGCGTTTGATACGCGTCGAGCAGCAGGTCGCGCACCTGCTCGGGATCGGTGTTCAGCGGGAACGTCAGCACCAGCGTCGCGACGCCCTGCGTGCTGTTGCCCATCGTCACGTTGCGCAGGTTCTGCGAGATCAGTTGCGAGTTCGGCACGATCACGGTCGAGCGGTCGCTGAGCTGGATCTCGGTCGCGCGCACGTTGATGCGGCGGATGTCGCCTTCGACGCCCGCGATGCTGATCATGTCGCCCACCTTCACCGGACGCTCGGTCAGCAGGATCAGCCCCGACACGAAATTCTTCACGATCTCCTGCAGACCGAAGCCGATACCCACCGACAACGCACTGACGATCCACGCGAGGTTGTTCCACCTGACGCCGAGCAGCCCGAGCGTCATCAGGACGAGCAGCACGTAGCCGACGTTGGTGAACAACGTGATCAGCGACACGCGCATCCCCGTATCCATGCCGAGCGCGGGCATGAACTCGCCGTCCAGCCAGCGGCGCAGCGAGCGCAGCAGGTAGAAGCCGATCGCGAACCCGATCACGGCGTTCAGGATCCGGTCGGGCATGATGTTCAGGCTCTGCAGCCGCTGGCTGCCGATCATCGCGACCGCGCTGTCGAGCAGGTCGCCCGGCGTCGTGCCGAAGCCGCCCGTCAGCAGCGCGACGGCCGCGATCAGCATCAGCAGGCTCGTGCCGAAACCGGACAGGACCGTGCGGGCCTGGTCGAGGTGCCGGTCTTCGAGCGCGAACAGGTGCTTGATCTGCTGACCCGACGACAGGTTCGACGAGAACAGGCTTTCGCTCGCATCGCGCGTCAGCTGCGTCAGGATGTAGGTGCTGCACAGCACGATCTCGAACCACACGAGCTCGTAGGTGATGAAGCGCGCGACCGTGATGTAGCCGATCAGGAGTGCGATCAGCGACACGACGATCGCCAGCGTGACGCCGGCATGGATCAGCCCGGCGAGCGTCGAGCGCTGCTCGGGCGCCTCGCCGGCCGCCGCGAGCGCGGTGCGCGCACGGTTCGCGCGCAATATCGACGCGCCGACCGTCAGTGCGACGACGAGCGAGACGATGCCGCGGCCGAACAGCGTGACGGACAAGCTGGTATCGACGATCCGGTTGATCGATTCGAGCGTGCCGGACATCAGCAGCAGCGCGGCCAGCAGGCCGGGGAACGGCTTCATCGCGAGCGCGACGGGATCGGCCAGTGCCGGCAGGCGCCACGACGGATGCTTGGTGCAGAGCAGCGCGCGGCCGAGCCCGGCAATCAGCGCACAGGTCGCCGCGAGCTTCGCGAACTGGTCCCACAGATCGCTCAGCGCCGGGGTGAGTTCGTAATGACGCGCCAGCGCGAGATAGAGGATCTGGGCGGCGATGGCGGTGGTAAGAAACGTCGAGAACGCCGTCGACAGCGACAGCGCGCTGCGGCGCAGGCGGGTGGGCGGCAGGCGGTTCAGGCAGACCCACGCGAGCCCGCGCTCGACGAGCCGGCGGCCGCCGATCCACACCGCGAACGCGGCAATCAGCAGCAGCGTGGTGATCGCCCGTTGCCCGGGCACCCACGACGAGCGCAGCATGTCGCGCAGTTCGTCGTCGAAATCCTCGAGCCGCTGGATGTCGTCTGGCGGAAGATGGAACAGCGGCAGCCAGAACTGCGCGCTGAAGATGCTGCCCGAACGGAACGCGAGCTGGTTCTTCAGCAAGCCGCGATGCAGCTTCGCGAATTGTTCGGTCAGGTTCGCAAGATTGGTCTTCTGGTCGGTGGCCTGTTTCAGCGCCGCATCGATTTGCGTCTTGCGCGCGTTCAGCGTCGCCCGCTGCTGCGCGACGGCCGGCGTTTCCGGCGCGGCGCCCGCGGCAGGCGCCGGGCCGAGCACGTCGAGTTGCGCCTGGATCTGCGTGCGCTGCGGAACGAGTTCGCTCTGCAGTTTCGCGACATCGGAGCTCAGCTCCTGCGTCGCATCGCCGAGCGCGTCCAGCTCCTTGCTGTTGGACGCGGTCGAGGTCTGCTGCTTGATGCGGTCCTGTTCGACCTGCATCTGCTTGAGCTGTGCGATGGCGTCGTTCAGCGAGATGGTTGGGACGGACGCGCCGACGCCGCTCGCGCCCGGGGCGGAAGCGGCCGCCGGAAACGCCGACGCGGTCGCGATCGCCGCGAACTGCAGCAGCGCGATCAGCGCGATCCGGCGCGCATACGTGGATAGTCGTTGTATGGACATGGAATGCTTACGATTTGCCGACAGTGCCGGTTGCCGAAAGGCGTCCGGAAGCCGGTAGTTGGCCCGGTAGCATGTTACCGGGGCGCGGAAGGCGTGGTTGTACCGATTGCGTGCCCCGTTCGCGGCGACTCCGGCAGTGCGTGCCGGCGCGAAACGGCGCGTGAGGCCCGTACCGTCGGGCCGGCATCGGCCGTGCGCGACGCGGGCGGCGCCGGATCGCCGTTCTGACGCGTTTTCCCGTAGCCGACAGAAGGTTACGCAATTTACACATTATCCGGCGCGAAAACGGCTGCCCGAATCGGTTCGGTGCCTGCAATGCGGCCGGACCGCTGGCGCGCACGTGCGCAGGACGAACGTGCCGGTACAATGCAGCGATTCGCCCGATGGCGGCTCGACGGTCGCCGGACAACAACACACAACACGACACGATCAGGAGACGCGCCCAAGATGGCCTCAACGGACAGCCTTCCGCTGGCACCTGCCCAATCCCCATCCGTCGACCCCGGCTCCATCTCGGCCCGCCTCGACCGCCTGCCACCCACCCGCACCGTCTGGAAGCTCGTCATACTGCTGAGCCTCGGCTTTTTCTTCGAACTCTACGATCTGCTGTACAGCGGCTACGTCGCGCCCGGCCTCGTGAAAAGCGGCATCCTTTCGGCGACGACACACGGCCTGTTCGGCACCACGGGCGTTGCGAGCTTCATCGCCGCGCTGTTCTCCGGGCTTTTCATCGGCACGATCGCATGCGGCTTCCTCGCCGACCGCTTCGGCCGCCGCGCGATCTTCACGTGGTCGCTGCTGTGGTACACGGCCGCCAACGTCGTGATGGCGTTCCAGGACACCGCGGCCGGGCTGAACTTCTGGCGCTTCGTCGTCGGTCTCGGCCTCGGTGTCGAGATGGTGACGATCGGCACGTACATCTCCGAACTCGTGCCGAAGCAGATCCGCGGCCGCGCCTTCGCGTGCGAGCAGGCGGTCGGATTCGTCGCGGTGCCGGTGGTCGCGTTCCTGGCTTACCTGCTCGTGCCGCACGCGCCGTTCGGCCTCGACGGCTGGCGCTGGGTGGTACTGATCGGCGCGCACGGCGCGCTCTTCGTGTGGTGGATTCGCCGCGAACTGCCGGAAAGCCCGCGCTGGCTCGCGCAGCAGGGCCGAGTCGACGAAGCCGACCGCATCATGCGGGCACTCGAGGCGAAGGTCGAAGCCGAATACGGGCGGCCGTTGCCGCCGCCCGCGCCGGCCGAGCCCGTGCCGCCGCGCGGCAGCTTCCGCGACATGTGGGTGCCGCCGTATCGCAAGCGCACGATCATGATGACGATCTTCAACGTGTTCCAGACGGTCGGCTTCTACGGCTTCGCGAACTGGGTGCCGACGCTGCTGATCAAGCAGGGCATCACGATCACGTCGAGCCTGATGTATTCGAGCGTGATCGCACTCGCGGCGCCGATCGGCCCGCTGATCGGCCTCGTGATCGCCGACCGCTTCGAGCGCAAGTCGGTGATCGTCGCGATGGCGGCGGCGATCGTCGTCTGCGGGCTGCTGTTCAGCCAGACGACGGTGGGCGCATTCCTGATCGTGCTCGGCATCGGCCTCACGCTCGCGAGCAACATCATGTCGTACAGCTTCCACGCGTATCAGGCCGAGCTGTTCCCGACGTCGATCCGCGCACGGGCAGTCGGCTTCGTCTATTCATGGAGCCGCTTCTCGGCGATCTTCTCGTCGTTCGCGATCGCCGCGGTGCTCAAGGGCTTCGGCACCTTCGGCGTGTTCGCGTTCATCGCGGGCGCGATGGCGATCGTGATGGCCGCGATCGGGCTCATGGGGCCGCGCACGAAGGGCATCGCGCTTGAAACCATCTCCAGGTAATCAACGGCTGTACACGCGTGTCGCGCGGTTCCCGCGGCACGCGGGCGACGCGATTCCATTGGACAAGCTGCATCGAAAATGATTTGGCATACGAATCGATGCAGCGAAGCCATCGCACTGTACGGGAAGTACAAGCCCAGGTTCACCGTCCGGGCACATGCCCTGAAATGCGCAACACACGAGGCTGCCACGCAGCACCAAAGCGAGCGGCAACGAGTTGAAACAAAGCGTGACGAAGCGCAAGTCCGCCGTGAAGCCGCGACTTTCTCCGCTGCCGATTCTTGTGCGGACGGGTAAAATGGAGGGCCTGACGACTCATTAGCCGCCATCGAACCGCACGCGTTGCATCAGCGAACGGCTTCGCCGCGAAGGGGCGTCGGCGCCGGGCGCACACGAAGCGCCGGATGTGTCGATGGCTCGCGCGGAAGATGCGCCGTTCGCAACAGCAACATGCGGCGGCCGGATCGGCCGATGGCTTCGAACGTATGACGCTTTCCAATTTGACGCGGCGATTTGCGAAGCCGCGTTGCCGTACCCGCGCAATCGCCGCGTATGTGTGGCTGGCTGCCGCACTGCCGATTGCCGTTCTTGCCGAGCGGCCTGCCTTTGCCGCGTCCGACGTACCGTCGTCAGCTGCTATGTCATCCTCATCAGTTGCGTCGCCCGCGTCGGCGGCTTCCCGCGCGCATCCGGCCTCGTCTGCGCATGCGTCGTCGGGGGCATCGGCCGCGCAGCCCGCGCCCGCGGCGTCGCACGTGCATCATGCCGACCCTGCCAGCGCGGCATCGGGCGCATCGGCGGCTTCTGCCGCATCCGCAGCATCCACCGCATCGCCTGCGTCGGCCGCTTCCGCGACGCCGGCAAGCGAGGCAGCGCCGCCGCCTCCGCCCACCCCGCCGCGCCGCCATCCGCCGCTGTCCGCCGAAGACGCGAAGAACGCAACGGCACGCGCGATCGACATGCGCAAGCGCTTCGCGCAGGAAGTCACGCGGCGCCTGAACGTGCCCGCGAGCGAGCAGCACGCATACGGCGAGCGGCTCCAGAAGGCGCTCGCCGATGCGGACCTCGGCGACCTGGCCGGCGAGTACGTCGCGATGGTCGACCGCACGCCGAACGTGCAGGCGCTCTTCATCTACTTTCGCGCCACGCCGGCCAATGCGTGGCTGATGGTCGGCGCATCGCCGGTCGCCACCGGGCTGCCGGGCAAGTACGATCACTTCCTGACACCGCTCGGCGTATTCCATCACACGCCCGACAACATGGATTTCCGCGCGGAAGGCACGACCAACGAGAACGGCATTCGCGGCTACGGCCGCCGCGACATGCGCATCTACGACTTCGGCTGGGTGGACGGCGAGCGCGGCTGGGGCAAGGGCGGCGTATCGCCGATGCGCTTCCAGATGCATGCGACCGACCCCGATCGCCTCGAACCGCTGCTCGGCATCCGGCACTCGAAAGGGTGCGTGCGGATACCGGCGTCGCTGAAC
Source organism: Burkholderia pyrrocinia (assembly GCF_003330765.1). NCBI lineage: Bacteria > Pseudomonadati > Pseudomonadota > Betaproteobacteria > Burkholderiales > Burkholderiaceae > Burkholderia > Burkholderia pyrrocinia. The sequence goes on from NZ_CP024903.1 coordinate 235,494, forward strand.
ACGTTCTTCGACCGGCACGGCCTGCTCGACGATGATTACCAGGCGCGTGTCGAGGACGGCAAGTCGTTCTGGGTGCTGCATCCGGGACGCGACATCACGCCGATCGCCGGACGCTATCTGGTCGTGATCGACAGCGCGCGCAAGACGCGGCCGGGATGGTCGCCGCTGCCGGGGCACAAGGCCTGGTCGAAGCTGCCGAAGGGCGGCGATACGGCGGACTGACGGCTGATGCGGTGAACGCGGCAGCGGCGGGGCGCGTCAACCCGCCGCTTCGCTGCTCATTAGAACAAGAATAAATCCGTTTTATCGACACATAAGAAAAGCAAACTTTTATTATCCGATCCGGGTTCGTATAGTCGAGTCCAGTTTCGCGGAACCCTGCCGCGCCTGGACCACCACCGATCACACGACCCGCATGAAAACTCTCTACAAGCTCGCTCCGCTCGCGATGCTCGGCGCCTTCGCGACCCATGCCGGTGCGCAAAGCAGCATCACGCTGTACGGTCTCATCTCGGCCGGCGTCGGGTTCGCGACCAACCAGGGCGGCAAGAACGCCTGGCAGGCGCTGTCCGGCACGAACCAGAACCCGCGCTGGGGGCTGAAGGGCAAGGAGGATCTCGGGCAGGGGCTGTCCGCGATCTTCCAGCTCGAGAACGGCTTCAACGTGATGACGGGCACGGCCGCGCAGAACGGCCGCGAGTTCGGGCGCATGGCTTACATCGGCCTCGCCGACCGCACCTACGGCTCGCTGACGTTCGGCCGCCAGTACGACGCGATCCACGACTACATCGGGCCCGTGATCATCGCGAGCAACGGCGTGAACATCGGCGACAACGACAACGGCTACAACGACATCCGCGTGCAGAATTCGGTGAAGTACGTGAGCCCCGTCTACTACGGCCTGAAGTTCACCGCGCTGTACGGCTTCAGCAACGCGACGGGCTTCGCGAACAACAGCGCATACAGCTTCGGACTCGGCTACGAGCAGGGCCCGCTGCGCTGGAGCGCGGTCTACGCGCAGTACAACCATCCGTACAGCGGCACGAACCAGGACGGCGCGATCGCGAACGACTATGCGTCGCCGCTGCTGATTTTCAGCAAGAGCGCGATGTCGCCGGCGGCGTACGCGAGCCGGCAGCGGATCGCGGGCACCGGTGGGTTCTACACGATCGGCCACGCGCAGTTCGCGGCGATGTTTACCGACGTGCGCTACGATTACCTCGACAATTCGCATCTGCACCTGCAGAACATCGGCGTGAACGTCGTCTACACGATGACGCCGCAGCTCTTTCTCGGCGCGGCGTATGCGTTCACGAACGGCAAGTACGACGTGATCGACAAGCGTCCGAAATGGCACCAGGTGAACCTGCAGGCCGATTACTTCCTGTCGAAACGCACCGACGTCGCGCTGACGGTGATTGCGCAGCAGGCGGCCGGCGACGCGGACCATGCGCAGATCTTCGCGTACGCGCGCTCGACCAGCACGCGCCAGATGATGGCGACGCTTGGCGTCCGGCACGTTTTCTGAGTCCCCGACCATGACCCATCCGATCGCATCCCGCCGCAGCTTCCTGAAACTGTCCGCCGCGCTGGCCGGCACCGCGCTGCTGCCCGAAACGGGCGCGTTCGCCGCCGGCGACGCCGCGCGCCGCACGGTGATCATCGATACCGATCCGGGGCAGGACGACGCCATCGCGATCCTGTTCGCGCTGGGCGCGCAGGACCGGCTCGACGTCCGCGCGCTGACCGCCGTCGCGGGCAACGTGCCGCTCGACCTGACCGAACGCAATGCGCGGATCATCCGCGACTGGGCCGGCCGCACGAAGACGCTGCCTGTCCATGCGGGTTGCCCGCGTCCGCTCGTGCGCGAACTCGTGACGGCCGCGAACGTGCATGGCAAGACGGGGCTCGAAGGCGTCGAACTGCACGAGCCGCGCGCGCCGCTTGCGACCGGCCACGCGGTGTCGTACCTCGTCGATACGCTGAGCCGCGCGGCGCCGAACAGCGTGACGCTGTGCGCGCTCGGCCCGCTGACGAACATCGCGACCGCGCTGGTCGAAGCACCGCAGATTCGCGGCGCACTGCGCGAAATCGTGCTGATGGGCGGCGCGTTCTTCGAACGCGGCAACATCACGCCGGCCGCCGAGTTCAACATCTACGTCGATCCGCAGGCGGCCGACATGGTGTTCGGCAGCGGCGTGCCGATCGTCGTGTTGCCGCGCGACGTCGCGGTGAAGGCGCCGATCACGCCGGCGCGTGTCGCGCCGTTCCGCGCGCTCGGCAACCGCTGCGGCGCGATCGTCGCGGACATCATGACGGCGGAGCTGGCGTACAACAAGAAGCGGCGCGGCGTCGACGACGGGCCGATGTACGACCCGACCGCGGTCGGCTATCTCGTCGATCCGACGATGTTCGGCGGACGCAAGGTGAACGTCGTGGTCGAGACGACCGGGCAGTGGACGCTCGGCGAGACCATCGTCGACTGGAACGGGCGCAGCGGCCGCGCGGCGAACGCGACGTGGATCAATGAGGTCGACGCGGACCGCTTCTACGCGACGCTCGTCGAGCGCATCGCGAAGCTGCCCTGAACGCGGGCCGTCGCACGGCGAACGGAATCAGGAATCAGATGTGCTTCGCAATCCACTCGCGGCAGGCGCGCACGTGCGGGCCGCGATCGTCGCCGGCGAGCGAAATCAGCGAGATCGCGCGGGTGACGCGCGGTTTGTCGACGCGCAGCGCGACGAGTTCGGGATCGTGCAGATGCATCGTGTAGAGGCTCGGCAGTACGGCGGTCGCGAGGCCGTTGCGCGCGAGCGCGTAGAGCGGCTCGGTGTATTCCATCCGGTACGTGACGTTCAGGCGCAGCTTTCCGGCGCCGCCGGTGCGATGCAGCGATTCGCTGACGCTGCCGCGCACGAACACGGCCAGCTCGCGATCGACGAGTTTCGCCCACGTGACGCTCTTCGCACGGGCGAGCGGATCGTCGTGCCGCACGACGATCACGATCTCGTCCTCGAAGAGTTGCTGGTAGCGCAGCGTGCCGTCGTCGCTGTCCGGTTCGCGCACGCCGATGCCGAGATCCGCGACGCTGTCGCGCACGGCTTCGACGAGCGCGCTGTTCGGCAGGTCGGTGAGCGTGAAGCGCAGCGTCGGGTGCGTGCCGCGCAGTGCGTTGAGCGCGGGCAGCAGACGGCCCGCGACCGACGGGATGAACGCGATCCGCACGGTCTGGATGCGTTCGCCGATGAGCCGAGTCATGTCGTCGAACGTGCCGCGCGCCTGGTTGAGCAGCCGTTCGGCGAGCGGCAGCACGGCTTCGCCGGCGGACGTCAGCGTGAGCCGGTGCGCGGAACGTGCGAACAGGCGCCCGCCGAGCAGGAACTCGATCTGGCGGATCGACGCGGTGAGCGCGGGCTGCGTGAGCGACAGCGCCTGCGCGGCCTGCGTGAAGCTGCGTGCATGGGCGAGCACGACGAAGTGCTGGACCTGCCGCAGCGTGAGCGCGGGCAGCAGCGACGAGCGGTCGGACGACATCGGGCAATAACGGTCGGAGTGCGGTACGCGGCAGTATAAGACCGCGCCGCGCGTACCGACACAGGACAATATTCGGAATCACAGGAGAACCACCATGTCAGCGACTGACACGATGCCGGCGCGATCGCCGGCCAACTGGCTCGAACGCCGCTTCGCGCTCGCCGCGCGCGGCACGAGCGTGCGCACCGAGACGATCGCGGGCGTCACGTCGTTTCTCGCGGCGGCGTACCTGCTCGTCGTGATCCCGTCGCTGCTCGCGACGGGCGGCATGGAGCGCGGCGCGGCGACGACCGCGACGATCATCGTGTTCGTGCTGTTCACCACGCTGATGGGGCTCTATGCGAACCTGCCGTTCCTCGTCGGCCCCGGCATCGGCGGCTCGGTGATCATCGGCGTGACGCTCGCGACGACGGAGCACGTCGGCTGGCAGACGGGCCTTGGCATCGCATGCGTGTCGGGCGTGCTGTTCTTCCTGCTGACGATCCTCGGCGCGCGCGGCGTGGTGGTGCGGCTGATTCCGGTGCAGATCAAGCTCGGGCTCGGCGCGTCGATCGGCCTGTTCGTCACGATGCTCGGGCTGCGCAACGCGGGGATGGTCGTCGCGAACGCGAAGACCAACGCGTTCGCGCTCGGCGATTTCTCGCGGCCGGGCGCGCTCGTCGCGCTGATCGGCCTGGCGGTCGCGGTCGTGCTGCAGGCGCGCAAGGTGCCCGGCGCGATCCTGATCGCGATCCTCGCTGCGGCCGCGGCCGGCGTGCCGCTCGGCGTCACGCACCTGCCCGCGTCGTTGGTGTCGCTGCCGCACAGCATCGCGCCGATCGCATTCAAGCTCGACATCGGCAGCGCGTTGAGCCTGGCGGCCGCGCCGTACCTGTTCGCGTTCTTCGCGGCGGAGTTCTTCTCGACGCTCGGCACCGCGCTCGCAGTTGGTGCGAAGGCGAACCTGCTCGACGAACACGGCAACCTGCCGGACATCAACCGGCCGTTCCTCGTCGATTCGCTCGCCGCGACGCTCGGGCCCGTGCTTGGCATTCCCGCGCTGACTGCGCTGATCGAATCGGCGGCGGGCGTCGAAGCGGGCGGCCGCAGCGGGCTGTCGTCGCTGGCCGCGGCCGTGCTGTTCGCCGCGATGCTGCTGTTCGTGCCGGTCGCGCTCGCGATCCCGAAGGAAGCGACCGCGCCGGCGCTGATCCTGATCGGGTTGTCGATGTTCGCAACGATCCGCCATACGCATTTCGACGACTTCACCGATGCGCTGCCCGTGATGTCGATGGTGCTGCTGACGCTGATGTCGAACAGTTTCGGCACCGGCATTGCGGGCGGGCTGCTGTGCTATGTGCTCGTCAAGCTGCTGGCCGGCCGCTGGCGCGACCTGTCGTGGGGGCTCGTCGTGCTCGCGATTCCGCTCGGCTATTACTTCTGGACCGTCGTGAAGCCGCACTGAGAGACGGCTTTCGCGACGCATCGGCACTACCCACAAGAGACTGAAATGAAGGGAACACCAGGCAACGTCCCGGCCGCGCGCACGGGCATCGAAATCACGCCGGCCCATCGGGCCTTCTTCCGCGCGCTGCCGAAGGTCGAGCTGCATTGCCATCTGCTCGGCGCGGTGCGGCACGACACGTTCGTCGCGCTCGCGGAACGCAGCGGCGCGCCGATCGAGCGCGCGGAGATCGACGCGTTTTATGCGCGCGGCGAGAAGCCGGTCGGCGTGCTGCACGTGCTGCGCGCGCTGGACAAATATCTGCTCACGCAGCCCGACGACCTGCGGCGGATCGCATACGAGTATCTGGAAGATGCGGCTGCGCACAACGTTCGGCATGCAGAATTTTTCTGGAACCCGACGGGCACGGTGCGCGTATCGGGCATCGCGTATGCGGACGCGCAGGCCGCGATCGTGACGGCGATCCGCGATGCCGCGCGCGACTTCGGGATCGGCGCGCGCCTGATTCCGAGCATCGATCGCGAGCAGGATCCCGACGAGGCAGTCGCGATCGTCGAATGGATGAAGGCGAATCGCGCGGACGAGGTCGCGGGGCTCGGGATCGACTATCGCGAGAACGACCGGCCGCCGGAGCTGTTCTGGAAGGCTTACCGCAACGCGCGCGCGGCCGGCTTCCGCACGACCGCGCATGCGGGCGAGTTCGGGATGCCGTGGTGCAACGTCGAGACGGCCGTCGATCTGCTGCAGGTCGATCGCGTCGATCACGGTTATACGATCGTCGACAACCCCGAGCTGTGCGCGCGCTATGCGGAACGCGGGATCGTGTTCACCGTCGTGCCGACGAATTCGTACTACCTGCGCACGCTGCCGCCGGAGCAATGGGCGGAACGGCATCCAATGCGCAAGATGCCGGGCCTCGGGTTGAAGATCCATCCGAACACCGACGATCCGACGCTGCACAAGGTCAATCCGAGCGAGGCGTGGGAGCTGATGTTCAGCCATTTCGGCTTCACGGTCGCCGAGCTGAAGCAGTTCATGCTGAACGGGATCGACGGCGCGTGGGTGGACGAAGCGACGAAAGGCGCATGGCGTGCGGCATGGGCGCCTGAATACGACGCGCTGGCCGCCGCGCTCGCGGCGGGCTGAACGCGATCGAGTGCTTCGCCGGCCGGCACGTCGTCCGGCCGGCGATTTTTTCGGATGGGGAAGGTAGTCGCCCTCGAAATCGGACAGCGTGCCTGCGCTCCGTCATGGTTGAGCGATGACGGCGATGGTGCGCGGCGCAGGCGGCAACCGCCGGCGTCTTGGCGTGCTCCTATAATGAGCGCCGACACGATCACGGCAACAATAAAAACGAGGGCGACCCTTCCGATGGGCAATCGATCATGGCTGTATCTCCAGGCCGGTGACGGCGACGACGCGCGAACGATCCCGTTCGCGGAATCCAATAACCACTTCCCGCTGCTGTGGCGCGTGCTGCTTGCCGACGGCGGCGCAGGCGACGCGATTACCGATCAGCGCGTGTTCGGCGACGCCGGCACGCCGAATCTCGTGAGCGACGCACGCGCCGCGCATGCGCGCGTCAGCCGGCTCGCGTCGTTCGTCGCCGCGTATCCGTTGCCGGGCGACGATCCGGCGCTGGCGCGCCAGTTCGATGCGGTCGTGCGTCATCTCGGCGAATCGATCGATGCGCTCGGCGACGCGCAGGGCGCGCCGCGGTTTTCCGCGAATGTCGACGAACTGTCATGGCTCGACGGCGGCGATCCGGACGATTTCATCAACCAGGAACGCGATGCCTGCACGCGCCTGTGGTGGCGCGTCGCGAACTGCATGGACTTCCGCGACGTGCGCGGCGTGCGCGACGTGCTCGAGATCGACATGCCCGCCGACTGGCGCGACTGGGCGTGGGGCTTCGGGTTCGGCGGCCTGTCGCACTACTACTTCTGGCGCCAGGAGCCGCCGCGCCGCGCGACCTATGAAGATCTGTTCGGCGGCGGCGAACTGCATGGCGACTATCTCGGCGACGGCACGTTCAGCTTTCGCGCGCGCAACGGGCAGTGGGGCGTGCGGCGCGAAACCGACGATGCATGGAGCGTGATCGTGCCGCCCGAATGGGCGAACCTGTGGGCCAGCGGCGCGCGTAACGACCGGTTGTTGTGGGCCGCGCGCGACGGAAAGGTCGGCCTGTTGCTTGCCGACGGCGACGGCGAGGGGGCGCGGATCGTGCGCGAACCGGCGTTCGACGCGGTGTGGGATTTCAGCGGCGAAGTCGCCTGCGTGCGCGTTGGCGAGCGGTTCGGGCTTGTGCGCACGGACGGTGCGTGGGTGCTGGAACCGACGCTCGACGATTTCGGCGAGTTCACGGGCGGCGTCGCGTCCGCGAGCCTGGACGGCCGCTGGGGCTTCGTCGACACGCATGGTGCGTGGGTGATTCTGCCGCGTTTCGACGACGCGCATGAATTCGTGAACGGCGGCGTCGCGGCGGTAGCCGAAGGCGAGCAGTGGGGGCTGATCGGGCGCGACGGGCAATGGCGCGCGCAGCCCGAGTGGGCGGCGCTCGAATGGTCGTCCGAGTGCGGTGCGTTCGTCGCGCGGCGCAGCGGTCACGTCGGTCTCGTCGATGCGAAAGGCCGGGTGATCGTCGAACCGCATTACGCGGAAGTGGCCCCGCTGACCGACGGCGACCGCGCGGAAACGTTCGACGAACTCGGCGCGATCCGCCATATCGTGCGGCGCGACGACGGGCGTTGCGCGATCGTCGACGGGCAGGGCCGCGAGCTCACGCCGTTCGACTTCGTCAACATGGGCGCGCTGTCGTGGTTGCCCGACGACGAAGCGGTGCCGGGCGAGCTGTTCACGCGTTACGCGATCGGCGTCCTGCCGGGCGAGCCGGTGCAACTGGCGATCTGCGATCTCGAGACGGGCGCGACGATCGCGCAGGGGCGCTACGACGATGTCGCGGGCCTGTTCTGGGGTGCCGGTCACGGCTGGCTGGCCTGCGTGCAGCACGACGACGGCAACGACGTGCGCGCGACGGTGCTGCGCGCGGACGGCACCGTGCTCCATCCGGCGCATTACACGCGGATCGGCGACGACACGCTGTTCGACGACGATGCCGCGCATGCGACGTCGATGCCGTGGTTCGTCCGCCGTGTCGAGATCGCGCAGCGCTGGAGCGTGGATGAACCGGTCGCCGCATTGCGCGACGACGGCGTGGCCGTGTGGCTGTACGCGGATGGGCACGCGACGACGACGCCTCGGTAGCCCGGAGCGTCGCCGGCACGCTCAGCGAAAGAACCTCAGCCAGTCGAACAAACCTGAATGCTGCGCGCGTCGCTTCGGCGCCGGCGCGCTGCGCGGCCGGAAGTCGGGCGAGAACTGCGCGTGCGGATCGATCGCCCGCGCGCGCAGCGCCGCATCGTAGAACGAGCCGACGATCGGCAGCGCGCTGTGCGCGCCCGCGCCCCAGTAGTCGCTGCGCAGCGTCACGCTGCCGTCGTCGAAGCCGACCCACGCGCCGGCGACCAGTTGCGGATGCATCAGGATGAACCAGCCGTCCGTGTTGTCCTGCGTCGTGCCGGTCTTGCCGGCGACGTCGATGCGAATCCCGTAGCGCGAGCGGATGTCCGCGCCGGTCCCGTAATCGACGACGCCACGCATTGCGTCGACGAGCGTCTGCGCGGCGGCCACCGGCAACGCGCGTTCGGGGGGCGCGCTGCCGAATGCGGCGAGCACCTTGCCGTCGCGATCCTCGATGCGCGTGATCATCTGCGGCGCGACGTACACGCCGCGGTTCGCGATCGTGCCGTACGCGGACACCATCTCCTTCAGCGTGACGGGGCTCGTGCCGAGCGCGAGCGACGGCACCGCGTCGAGCGGACTGTCGCGCACGCCCATCGCGCGCGCGAGCTGCGCGACCTTCGCGGCGCCTTCGTGCTGCATCACCTGCGCGGTGATGCGATTGCGCGACAGCGCGAGCGCGTCGCGCAGCGTCATCGGCTCGCCCGTCGGCGGTTCCTCGTCGGTCGGGCGCCAGACCGCGCGGCCGTCGATCGGGATCGCGACGGGGCGGTCGATGAACGTATCGGCCGGCCGCATGCCGTCCGCGAACGCGGCGCCATAGACGAACGGCTTGAACGTCGAGCCCGGCTGGCGCCGCGCCTGCACGACGTGATCGAACGGCTCGCTGTCGAAATCGGGACTGCCGACCCACGCCCGGATCGCGCCGTTGCGCGGATCGATCGCGACGAAGCCGGCCTGCACCTGCGTCTTGCGCTCGCACAGCGCGCGCACGAATTCGCGATTCGCGCCGAGCTGCTTCAGCGCAGCCACGTCGGCGAGCCCTGTGTCGCGAGCCTGGCGATACTCGGGCGTCTGGCGAATGAAGCCGCGGAACAGGTCGTTGCGCAGCCCGCAGCCGGACGGCCCGCGCCATGCGCTGTCGGCGATCGCCTGCAGCCGTTCGGTCTGCCGCGTCAGCGCCTGCGTGGCCATGTCCTGCAGCCGCGCATCGAGCGTCGTGCGCACGACGAGGCCGTCCGAATAGAGATCGTAGTTGTTGCGGTCGGCCCACGCGATCAGCCACTTGCGAAGCTGCACCGCGAAGTGCGGGGCGAGGCCGGGCTGCGCCGTCTGCGGTTCGAAGTCGACACGCAGCGGCCGGCGCTGCAATTGCGCGAGCTGCGGCGGCGACAGCATGCTCATCTGCGCCATCCGGTCGAGCACGATGTTGCGCCGTTGTACCGCGCGCTCCGGATTCAGTACCGGGTTGTAATAGCTGTTGCCCTTCAGCATCCCGACGAGCGTCGCGCTTTCGACGATGTCGAGCTGGTCCGCCGATTTGCCGAAGTAGGTGCGCGCGGCCATTTCGACGCCGTACGCGTTGTACAGGAACGGTACGGTGTTCAGATAGGTCTCGAGAATCTCGTCCTTGCTGTACACCGACTCGATCTTGAAGGCGGTGATCAGTTCCTTCACCTTGCGCGTGAGCGTCGGCGCGCGGCCGACTTCATCCGGATACAGGTTGCGCGCGAGCTGCTGCGTGATCGTCGAGCCGCCCTGGCGGCCGCCCGAGAACGTGTGCAGCCCGGCCGCGATCGTGCGGCGCCAGTCGATGCCGTGATGCGCGTAGAAGCGGTGGTCCTCGGTCGCGATCAGCGCGTCGACCATGTGCGGCGAGATCTGCTTGAGCGGCACCCATTCGCGGTTGACGGGCCGGAACTCGGCGATCAGCTGGCCGTCGGCCGACAGCACGCGCGCGGGGCGGTCGATGCGCGCCTTGCGGATATCGCCGATGCTCGGCGTGAACGGGACGAACGCGAGCAGGACCAGCAGGCCCAGCACCGGTATCGCGGCGAGCGTCAGCGCAACGCCGCGCCGCGTCGGATGACGCAGGCGATGCAGCGCGCCGGCGCACAGCGCGCGGGCGCGTGTGCGGCAGGCGGCGGTGAGCGGCGCGACGCGGGCGCGGCAGCGGGCCCACGAGTCTCGAAGGAACGGCACGATGCGATTCAAGGCGGCAGGGCGGAGCGGGAAAGCCGCGATCCTAGCAAACGGCGCGTGCGTGCCGGCGCTCGAAACGGCCCTTCGCTTGCAGGATTTACAGACGATTACGTTTGTTGCTCGCGGACAACCTTTTACGGCGCGCGCGGCCGCGATTCTTCCGACGAAACCACCTCCGCGAGCCGCTGCGCGGCTGCCTCCATCTGTGCGCGGCCGAACCCGCCGAAGCCGAGCACGAGCCCCGGGCGGGCCGTGCCCGGTGCGAACATCGGCGACACCGGGCGCACCGCGACGCCGGCTTGCGCCGCGCGCGCGACCACGTCGAGATCGTCGATGCCGTCGGCGAGCCACAGCACGACGTGCATCCCCTGGTCGCCCGGCTGCACCCACGCGCGTTCGCGCGGCAGCCGCGCGCCGAGCGTGTCGATCAGCAGCGCGCGCTGCTCCGCATACACGCCGCGCACGCGGCGGATGTGGCGGTCGAGGTGGCCTTCCGCGATGAACGCGGCCAGCACGTGCTGGTCGGCGGTCGGCGCATGGCGATCCATCAGCGCACGCGCGCCGCAGAACGCGGGCACGAGATCGTCGGGCGCGATCACATAACCGAGCCGCAGCGACGGAAACAGGATCTTGCTGAACGTGCCGAGATAGATCACGCGGTCGGGGTCGAGACCCTGCAGCGACGGGAACGGATAGCCTTCGTAACGCAGCTCGCTGTCGTAGTCGTCCTCGACCACCCAGGCGCGATGCGCGCGTGCCCACGCGAGCAGCGCGTTGCGCCGCGCCATGCTCAGCGGCATGCCGAGCGGGTACTGGTGCGACGGCGTGACGAATGCGGCACGCGCATGCGGCGCGATGCGGATGCCGGCCTCGACGTCGAGGCCGTCGGCGTCGACCGGCACGCGGACCATCGCGTCGCGCCGCCCGGTGCTTTCGAGCAGCGCGGTGATGCCGCGATAGGCCGGATTCTCGACCCAGGCCTGATCGTCCGCGCCGAGCAGCACCTGGCTCGCGAGATGCAGCCCCTGCTGCGTACCGCTCGTGATCACGACCTGGCCGGCATGGCAGCGCACCGAGCGCGACCGGCGCACGTAGTCGGCGATCGCTTCGCGCAACGGCAGCGCGCCTTGCGGATCGGCATAGCCGGACGGCGCACCGGCGCCGCGTGCGCGCAGGCGGTTGCCGAGCCGGCGCCAGATGTCGTCGGGCGCGGTGAGGCCGACCGGTACCGAGATCGCGAACGGCACGGCCGGCAGCGGACGGAATTCGCGGGCGATCCGCGCGAAGGTGGCGGCCGGTTCGGGCAGCCCGGCGCGCGCCGGGCGCCTGCGTCGGGCAGGCGCTTCGGGTTCGTTGACCGGCGGCGGTTCCGCGAGCGCGTTCGCGACCCGCGTGCCCGCGCCGCCGCTCGATTCGAGGAAGCCTTCGGCGATGAGCTGCGCATACGCATCGACGACGGTGCCGCGCGCAACCTGCAGCGCCGCCGCCAGCAACCGCGTGGACGGCAGCGTGTCGCCCGGACGGACGTCGCCGCGGCGCACGGCTTCGCGCAGCGCCTGCGCGAGCTGGCGGCTCAAGTCGCCGGTCGCGCGGTCGAGTGCGCCGAGCGACGGGATTTCGACGATCCGGGCCGTTCTTGCCATGATTCTGGTCTGCTGAAATTGTTCCAAACCGGCTCTACAGAATAAACCAGTTTGGGATCACAATCGGCGCATGACGGGCCAGCGCCTGTTCCAATTCAAACCCCGCAGACTGTGGAGCCGACATGTACGTCCCCGCCGATTTCAACGAGCCCAACCCCGACGCGCTGCGCGAGCTGATCGTGCAGCATCCGTTCGGCAGCCTGATCACGCACGGGAAGAACGGGCTCGACGCGAACCACATCCCGTTCGAACTGCTGCCCGACGACAGCGGGCTCGGCGAGCTGCACGCGCATGTCGCGCGCGCGAATCCGGTCTGGCAGGACGTCGCGAACGGCGACGAGGTGCTCGTGATCTTCCGTGCCGGCGATGCGTACATCTCGCCGAACTGGTACCCGAGCAAGCACGCGGCGCACCGGCAGGTGCCGACGTGGAACTACGTGGTCGTGCATGCGCACGGTCGCATCACGGTGCGCGACGACGAGAAGTTCGTGCGCGGCGTGGTCGCCCGGCTGACGCGCACGCACGAGTCGTCGCAGCCGGTGCCGTGGAAGATGGGCGATGCGCCGGCCGATTATCTCGACAGGATGCTGCAGTCGATCGTCGGATTGCAGATCGAGATCACGCGGCTCGTCGGCAAGCGCAAGCTCGGGCAGAACAAGGCGGCGGAGGATATTCGCGGGGCGGGCGACGCGCTGATCGCCGGTGGGAATCTCGCGATCGGCGAAGCGATGCTGGTGGAGGCTGATGCGAAGCGGGAGTGAGCCACCGGCGCGCATCGGCGAGTTTGCCCGAGCCGGACCGGGTGTGTATCGTGGGATCACGCGGCCGCGCATGCCGCGTTCGTGACCACGGCTGCATCACGGTGACACGGGCGGGGCGATGCGCGGCGATCCGACTCCCCCCTCTCATCCCACACCATGAATCTCATCACCCACGCACTCGACAAGTGGAAGCAGCAATCGCTCTCCGGGAAACTCTACGCATCGGGCAATGGCCTCGTGATGCTCGTCGCGGGCGCGCTGATGCTGATGCCCCGAACGATGACCCACACGCTGACGCTGTTCGCCGCGGGGCCGCTGCTGCTGTTCATGGCCGGGTTCCTGATCTGGGTCGTGCCGAAGCTGCTTGCGATCGGTCGGTCGCAGGTCGGTACCGTACCGCTCGTCGTGGTGAGCGCGGTGCTTGCTCCGCTCTGTCTCGGATGGGCACGGCAGTGCGTCGGCATGGCCGTGCAGTTGCCGCCGCAGTCGTTCGACGTGACGGTTGCGCTGCTGACGGTGCTCCTGATCCCGATCGCGTGGGCGGCCGTTGCCGCGTCGATCCTGATACTCGTGTTCGCCGTATCGATTTTCGCCGCGATGACGAGCCAGGTGTTCCGTCCGCTGGTGGGTACGTTTGCCATGAGCCCGACCGGGTGGCTCGCGCGGACGCTGGGGAAAATCGAAGCGGCGGAGCGCGAAGCCTTCAATCACGGAATGGGCGCCTTCGTTTCGGCAGCCGTCATCGTACTGTTGTTCGGGTGTTATGCGTCCGCGGTGCTGGACCCGGCCGTTGTCCGGCTGGCGGCATACGGCCTCGACTTTTCGTATGCGAACCGGTACCCGGGCGTTGAACCCGGCCGGCGCATCCGCCTGCTCGACAACGGCTTCGTCGCCTACGCCGCGCGGCAGGGGCTCGACGTGCGGCTCGACGTGATGCCGCTGCCCCCGTCCGACAAGACGAAGTGAGCCGGACGGAAGCGCGTGGCCGTCTACTGCGTCCGCACCGCTCCCGTCGTCGCCTGCGCGAGCGCACCGCGAATCGCAGCCTCGGTCTTGTCGTACCCGCCTTCGCCGTAGCGCGTATAGACGACCTTCCCGTTCGCATCGATCAGGTACAGCGCGGGCCAGTACTGGTTGCCGTACGCGCGCCACGTGTCGTAGCGGTTGTCCTGCGCGACCGGGTACTGGATGCCGAAGCGCTTGATCGCATCGGCGACGTTGCCCGCGTCGCGTTCGAACGGATATTCGGGCGTATGCACACCGACCACGACGAGCCCCTGGTCGCGATACTTCCGGTACCAGTCGTTCACGTACGGAATCGTGTGAATGCAGTTGATGCACGAGTACGTCCAGAAATCGACCAGCACGACCTTGCCGTGCAACTTGCCGAGCGTCAGCGGCGCGCTGTTGTGCCAGCGGTCGATGCCGGTGAAATCGGGCGCCGGCGTGCCGGCGAGCGACGCCTGCATGCCCGCGTCGTCGCGGGTGCCGGCAAAGGCGGCGAGCCCGGCCGTGGCGGCAAGGGCGATGACGAGGGCGGCGGTCTTGAGTCGGGGCAGCATGGCGTTCTCCTGATCGGGAGGCCGCCGCTCGGAGCGGCGGCCGGACGGGTTTCGACGGTTCCCATTAGGCTGCGCCGACGTATCTGCGATGTGTCCGGCTGGCCGCGCGTGTGCAATGTTGTGTGTCGTCGCGGCGGCGCGATACATTGGGATACAAACGCGTGCCCGCCGTGCGGTATAAAAGCGGACATAGCCTGCCCGAACCACACGAAACGACACCGACAACCAACGACTCATGGACAAGATCGACCACGTGCTGATCGTCGACGACGATCGCGCCATCCGCGAACTGATCGCGGACTATCTGGAGAAAAACGGCATGCGCGTGTCGCTGGCCGCGAACGGCCGCGAGATGCGCAACGTGCTGGACGGCGGCGCGCCCGACCTGATCGTGCTCGACCTGATGCTGCCGGGCGAGGACGGCCTCACGCTGTGCCGCGACCTGCGCGCCGGCAAGTTCCGCACGGTGCCGGTGCTGATGCTGACCGCGCGCAGCGAGGAAACCGACCGCATCATCGGCCTCGAGATGGGCGCCGACGACTACCTGGCGAAGCCGTTCGCGGTGCGCGAACTGCTCGCGCGGATTCGCTCGGTGCTGCGCCGCGCGCGCATGCTGCCGCCCGGCATGCAGGTGACGGAAACGGCCGACATGCTCGCGTTTGGCGAATGGCGGCTCGACACGACAGGGCGTCACCTGCTCGACGCCGAAGGCACGCTGGTCGCGCTGAGCGGCGCCGAATACCGGCTGCTGCGCGTATTCCTCGATCATCCGCAGCGCGTGCTGACGCGCGACCAGTTGCTCAACCTCACGCAGGGGCGGCAGTCCGACCCGTTCGACCGGTCGATCGACCTGCTTGTGAGCCGGCTGCGCCAGCGCTTGCGCGACGGCGCGCGCGAACCGCGCTACATCAAGACGCTGCGCAACGAGGGCTATGTGTTCTCGTCGGCCGTGACTACCGTCGACGGTACGCCATGAGCGCGCACACGCTGTGGCACTGGCCGCGCTCGCTGTTCGCACGGCTCGCGCTGATCCTGTGCGTGGGCCTCGCGCTCGCGCAGACGCTGTCGTTCTGGCTCACCGTGACCGAGCGCGACCAGGCGACCACCAACCTGATGATGGGTTACATCGAGCGCGAGGTCGCGAGCTCGGTCGCGCTGCTCGACCATCTGCCGCCGGCCGAGCGGGCCGCGTGGCTGCCGCGCCTCGCGCGGCGCAGCTATGCGTTCATCCTCGGGCCCGGCGAGACCGGCACGCCGCCGGAGGCACGGCTGTCGGCGCGCGTCGAGCGGTCGATTTCCGACGGCATCGGCGGCGACTACCCGCTGACCGCGAACGCGATCCCCGGCGACCGCGAACATCTGCAGGTGCATCTGCGCCTGACCGACGGGTCGCCGCTGACGATCGACATCCAGCCGATGTCGACGGTGCCGCTGTCGGGCTGGCTGCCGGTCGTGCTCGTGCTGCAGCTTGCGGTGCTGGCCGCGTGTTGCTGGCTCGCGGTGCGGCTCGCGACGCGGCCGCTCAAGCAGCTCGCGCAGGCCGCCGACGCGCTCGGCCCCGACCTGAAGGGCGAGCGCCTGAACGAGGGCGGGCCGTCCGAGGTCGCGCGCGCCGCGCGGGCGTTCAACGCGATGCAGGACCGCATCGCGCAGTACATGGCCGAACGCATGCAGATCCTCGCGTCGATCTCGCACGACCTGCAGACGCCGATCACGCGGATGCGGTTGCGCGTCGACGTGATGGACGACGACGCGCAGGGCGCGAAGCTGCGCCAGGACCTGCTCGAGATGGAGCATCTGGTGAAGGAGGGCGTGGCATACGCGCGGACGCTGCACGGCACCGAGGAGGCCGCGCGCCGCATCGATCTCGATGCGCTGCTCGACAGCATCGTCTGCGACTACACGGACGCGGGGCAGGACGTCGCGCTGCACAGCCGCGCGCCGCTCGCACTCGTCACGCGGCCGAAGGCGCTGCGCCGCATCGTCGGCAACCTCGTCGACAACGCGCTGAAGTTCGCGGGCGCGGCCGAGATCGACGTGCAGGCCGTGCCGGACGGCGGCGCGGTCATCGCCGTGCTCGACCGCGGGCCCGGTATTCCGGACGATCAGCTCGACGCGGTGTTCGAGCCGTTCCGGCGCGTGGAGACGTCGCGCAATCGCGAGACGGGCGGTACGGGGCTCGGTCTTGCGATCGCGCGGCAACTCGCGCTCGCGATGGGCGGCTCGCTCACGCTGAGCAACCGGCCGGACGGCGGGGGGCTGGAGGCCAGGCTGACGCTGAGGAATGCGGGGTAAGGCGACGCGGCGCGTCAGCACCGGCCGGTGCGCAGCGCGACGGTCCAGTCCTCGCGCCCGCGCGATGCCGCGGTGGCGGCGGCCGTGTGCCAGTCGTATTCGACCGCATGGAATTCGACGTTCCAGCCGGCCGCCGTGCGCGACACCATCGCGTAGCGTGCATGCGGCGAGCCCGTCTCGATGCGGTGCGGATGCGGCAGGTCGTCCGCGTATGCCTGCAGCCCGACGCTGCCCGGGTTGACGATCAGCCGGCCGTCGTCGAGCTTCGCCGTGCGCGGCACGTGTGTGTGGCCGCACAGGATCAGTGACGCCGGTTCGTCGCCCGCACGCTGCGCGATTTCATCGGGCGTGGCCGCGCGGCAGCCGTCGGGCGTGACCGTTTCGAGGAAATAGACGAGGTCGCTGTCCGGCGTGCCGTGCACCATCAGCACGTCGTTGTCGAGCGTCACGCGTTCGGGCAGCGCGGCGATCCAGTCGAGCTGGTCGGTGCGCAGCGTGTCGTGCGCCCAGCGATCCGACAGCCGCATCGACGCGCGATCGCCGGTGAGCAGTTGCCGTTCGTGATTGCCCTTGATGGTGGGCAGGTCGAGTGCGATCAGGCGGTCGGCCGTCTCGGCCGGATGGAGCGCGCCCGATACGATATCGCCGAGATTGACGATCACGTCGGCGCCGCGGCGGCGGACGTCGTCGAGCACCGCGTCGAGCGCGGCGAGGTTGCCGTGGATGTCGGAGAGCGCGGCGATTTTCATGGGGAGCGTCGATGAGGGGAATGGCGATTGTCGCCAATTCGGCGCGGGCCGTCCAATGGCGTCATGGCGCTGGCGGATGACGCCGCGCGCTGCGCGTCAGTCGGTCGCGACGCGCGCGTACATCGCGAAATCGCCGGGCGTGCCGCGCACCATCCGGTACCCGCGCAACAGCCCTTCGTAGTGGAAGCCGCACTTCTGCAGCACGCGCGCGGAGCCGGCGTTGGTGGTCAGCACGACGCCCTGGATGCGCATGAAGCCACCGTCCGCGAATGCCCACGCGGTGACGGCCGCGCACAGCGCGCTCGCGATGCCGCGCCCCCAGTGCGACGGCGCGAGGTCGTATGCGATCTCCGCCGAGCGGTTCGAGGTCGATACCGTGTGCAGGCCGATCGTGCCGACGAGCGCACCCGATGTGTCGTCGATGATCGCGAGGCGATGGATCGAATCCGGGTTGCCTGATTCGATGCTGTCGAACAGGGGTAACAGATCGTCGCGCGAGCGCAGGTTCCAGCTCGTGTGGCGCACGACGTCGGGGTTCGACAGATACGCGTACCACGCGTCGAGATCCGCGCGTTCGAGCTGCCTGAGCGACAGGCCCGGAAAGCCGGAGCGGGGCGGCGCATCGATTCTCATCGGAGCGTGCGCTTACGCGGCATGGCGTCGATGCAGCGCCAGCGAACCGGCGAGCGCGAGCAGCACGGTCGGGCCGGGCGTCGCGATGCCGACGAACGCGACGGCGGCGAAGATCAGCAGGGGCGTTTCACGCATGACGGCTCCCGATGGGCGAGGCGGAGTCGATTATCCGGTGCGTCGGGCCGTGCTGTACAGGCGTCGTGTCCAACTATCTCGATTTCGGCAAGAAGCTGTTTTCGTTATTGCGCTTTAGTCTGGTACCGGTTCCATTTACCATGGCGGCCGCAGCGGGCCTGCCCGCCGCGACGCCGCGCGCGCCTGTCGCATGCGCGCGTTCCCGCGTGCGGACGCTACCGGTCCCGCACGGCCGGCGGATCTCGCCGCCGCACGCGCTACTCGCATAGAACAACGGGTTCACCGCCCGGAGACAACAACCATGAACAAGCAACTGATCGCAGCACCGCTGCTGCTCTCGCTCGCGGGCATCGCATCCGCGCAAAGCTCCGTCACGCTGTACGGCATCGTCGATGCGGGCGTGACCTATCGCAGCAACGAACGGGTTGGCTCGCCGGGCGCGTACACCGGGCATTCGAGCGTCGGGCTCACGACCGGCAACCTGTCCGGCAGCCGCTGGGGCATCAAGGGTGCCGAGGATCTCGGCGGCGGGATGCGCGCGCTGTTCGTCCTCGAGAACGGCTTCGACATCACGAACGGCACGTCGGGCCAGGGCGGCCGCCAGTTCGGCCGCCAGGCGTTCGTCGGCATCGGCAGCGACCGCTACGGCTCGGTCACGCTCGGCCGCCAGTACACGTCGCTCGACGATTTCGTGAGCCCGGTCGGCCCGTCGTCGTTCATCGGCGGGTTCGGCGCGCACCCGGGCGACATCGACGATCTCGACCAGACCGCGCGCGTCGACAGCTCGATCAAGTACACGAGCGCCAACTACTCGGGCTTCACGTTCGGCGCGCTGTACGGCTTCGGCGGCCAGCCGGGCAGCTTGAAGCAGCGCAACACGTGGAGCGTCGGCGCGGCATACGCGGCCGGCCCGCTGCGTGTCGGCGTCGGCTACGAGCGCTCGGACAACAGCAAGACGGGCGCGACCGACACGACGGCCGGCAAATGGCAGAGCACCGACGACGGGCTGTTCAACTCGTCGATCAACGAGGGCTATGCGAGCGCGCAGTCGCAGCAGGTCATCGCGACGGGCGCGACGTACGACTTCGGTCCGGCCGTCGTCGGCGTGAACTACAGCAACGTGCAGTACCGCAGCGGCGGCCAATCGCTGTTCACGGGCCACGCGACGTTCAACGTCGCGGGCGTGTTCACGCGCTGGAACGTGCGGCCGCAGACGCAACTGTTCGCGGGCTACAGCTACACGCGCGGCAGCGATGTCGATGGCGTGGACGACCGCGCGCAGTATCACAACGTCACGCTCGGCGCCGTCTACGACCTGTCGAAGCGCACCAGCGTGTACCTGCTCGGCGCGTACCAGCATGCATCGGGCATGACGCTCGACGCGCTCGGCCGGCCGGTGGCCGCGACCGCATCGGTGTCCGACAAGGCGAACGGCCACTCGTCCGACTCGCGGTCGCAGGCGATCGTCAGCCTCGGCCTGCGCCAGAAGTTCTGACGCAACGGTCGTTGCGGTCGCAACGTGGCCCGCAGCCGGTGCGGGCCGCGTTGCACGCATGCTCCTGCGGCCGACGATGCATCTGTTCTACCAGCACCGCGTGATCGACGTCGTCGACGCGGACTGAACGATCGCGGCCGCGTGCCGGCACCGCTGGCGCGCGGTTTTCTCCGCCGTATCCATCTACCCTCTCCCTCACTTCCTGTCGCCGCATGCACGGCATGCACGGCATGCCCGATGCGCGAAATCGCGAAAAGACGATTGCACCGGATAATATTTTTTCTCTTTCATTTTAATTTCGATTTGTAATCATCGAACCGATATCCGGGGAATGGAAAAGCAATGCGACATAGCAGAAAAAATGACGCATTCGCATTGAGCGACCCGGAAGAAAATGCCGGGGAAAAGCGCCGAAACCGCGCGGCCGGCAAGCCGTTGCGGCGCGGTGAGCGGGTTTGACCATCGTTGACGAAAAAGCGCCGGACGGCAAAAGGCACGGGTGAATAATTCGGGGTAACGGCGAATGCGCTTTTGCCAAAATCACCAATATTTCATGTGCTGCGATTTACAGTGTCGACAAACGATCGTCTGGGAGCATTATTCATGTCAATGAAACAAATTCGCGCGGCGTTGCTGGGAATGTGCATGGCCATGCTGGCGCCCGCGAGTCACGCGCAGGCGCAATATTCCACCGACTGGCTTGCGAATACGTTCGGCACGCTGGCCGCGCACGTGGGCAACGGCGCGCGTTCGATGTGGGTCGCGCCCGAGGGTGTGATCT
The DNA here is from genome assembly GCF_003330765.1 of Burkholderia pyrrocinia. Classification (NCBI taxonomy): domain Bacteria; kingdom Pseudomonadati; phylum Pseudomonadota; class Betaproteobacteria; order Burkholderiales; family Burkholderiaceae; genus Burkholderia; species Burkholderia pyrrocinia. The sequence continues at coordinate 256,028 of NZ_CP024903.1, forward strand.
ACACGGCGTCGCGCTGGGACGAGAACGCGGGCGGCGTCGCGATCTACCAGAACGGCCAGCCGCTCGGCACGATCGGCATCCACGACGAATTCCAGGGCGGCGCGATCACCGGCAATTCGACGTCGCTGTTCGTCGCGCTCGGCTACAACCGCACGTTCGGCAGCGGCTCGGTGGGCCGCTACAACCGCGGCACGAACCTGCGCGACCTGCGCATCCCGGTCAGCACGTGGACGGGCATCCAGTACGCGGACGTGATCACGGGCCTCGCGACGGCCGGCAACCTGCTGTACGTGAGCGACTTCTATGGCAACCGCGTGCGCGTCTATACGACGGACGGCGTCTGGCAGCGCGACATCGGCGTGTCGGGCCCCGGCGCGCTGGCGCTCGATGCCGGCGGCAACCTGTGGGTTGCGCGCAAGAGCGCGGGTGTGGTCGCGCAGTTCAGCGCGACCGGCACGGCGATGAACACGATCCAGATGGCGGCCGGCGCGCGGCCGGCGTCGCTGTACTTCGATGCGTCGATGGGCCAGTTGATGGTGGGCGACGAAGGGCCCGACATGAACATCAAGGTCTACAGCGGGCTGCTCGGCCTGCCGGCCCAGGTCGGCACGTTCGGCGTGCAGGGCGGATTTCTCGACACGACGACGGGCATCAAGGGGCAGGTCGGCGACAAGCGCTTCACGCGCGTCGCCGCGCTCGGCAAGGATTCGGGCGGCAACCTGTACGTGCTGAACAACGCTTGGGGCGGCGGCTGGGATCTCGGCCGCAACGGCAGCACCGACCTCCACTCGTACAGCCCGACGGGCGCGCTGCAATGGAAGCTGCAGGCGCTGAACTTCGAGGGGATCGCCGCGCCCGATCCGGTGACGGACGGCACGCTCTTCTACAGCGGCAACAACGTGTATTCGGGCTCGGCGGGCGGCACGTTCGTCGCGAACACGATCGACCCGTTCACCTATCCGAAGGACCCGCGCCTCGCCATGAGCGACTACCAGCGCGGCCAGCACTTCGGCCAGCTCGTGATGGTGGGCGGCAACCGGATCCTCGTCGCGTCGGGCCAGAACCCGGGCAACTTCAACTTCTATTACTTCAACACCGCGAGCGGCTATATCGCGATTCCGGCCGGTTCGCTCCCTGGCAAGCCGTTCAACACGACGCTGCAGGTCACGGCCGGTTTCGACATCGATGGCAACGGCGACGTGTGGGCAGGGCTGAACGGATCCAACGTGATTACCCGCTACCCGATGACGGGCTTCGACGCGACCGGCAAGCCGTCATGGGGCAAGCCGACCACGACGGCCGTGCCGAGCACCGTGGCGCCGGTCACGCGAATCATCTACCAGGCGGACAGCGACACGATGATCCTCGCGCAGGGCCTTGCGGGCAATTGGGACTGGACCGCGATGAACGGGCACATCGAGGTCTATCACGGCTGGAAGAGCGGCAACACGAGCGCGCCGAACCCCGTGATCAACCTGACGAGCGCGAACCCGAAATCGATCTCGGCGGCCGGCCACTACCTGTTCGTCGGCTACGTGCACACGGTGCCGAACATCGACGTGTTCGACCTGAACACCGGCGCCCTCGTCACGACGCTGACGAATTCGAACACGTCGGCGATGGACGTCGGCAACGACGTCGACTCGATGTACGGCGTCCGTGCGTACCTGCGCTCGACCGGCGAGTACGTGATCACCAAGGACAACTACAACGGGTCGAGCATCGTCGTGTATCGCTGGCATCCGTGACCGCCTCGGCCGCGCCGGCCAGGCGTCATGGCGCGCCGAGCACGCGGCCGTTCACGCTGCGCCCGTACATCGAGTCGGGCGAATCGTGGAACTTCGCGCGCGTGTCCTGCACGGAGCCCGTGAAGCGCGGGTCCTGCGGACGGTCGTGACTGTCCATGAAGGTCGCGACGTCCCACGCCTCCTGATCGGTCAGCGTGCCGCCGAGCCCGAGCGGCATGTTGGCCTTGATGAAGCCGGCCGCATTGCGGATGTCGCCCATCCCCGCGCCCCAGTTGAACGAACGCGCGCCCCATAGCGACGGGAAGGCCGGCTTGCCGCCGCTCGACTGGCCCTGGCCGTCCGCGCCGTGGCACAGCGCGCAGTGCTGCGTGTAGACGGCGGCGCCGCGCGCGTAGTCGGCTTTTTGCGCGGGCGGCGGCAGTTTCAGGAAACCCTGTCCCGGCAGCTTCGTGCCGACCGGCGCGCCCTTCGCGAGCCAGTACGAATACGTTTCGAGCGCGACGAGGATCGGGTCGCCGGCCGGCGGCGCCTTGCCGTTCATGCTGTACTGGAAGCACCCCTGCAGGCGTTCGGCGAACGTGTTCACGTGGCCGTTCTTGCTGCGGTACGCCGGATACAGCAGGTACGCGGCCCACATCGGGCCCGAACCGGGCCGGCGGCCCGCGTCGAGGTGGCAGCTCGCGCAGGTCAGCTTGTTGCCGACGTACTTGCCGGCAAACTCGGGCGTGTGCAGGAAGATCTGCTCGCCGAGCTTCACGGTCTTGCCGAAGTCGTCGGCGGGGATCGCGGATTCGGCGGGCGGCGCGAACGGCTTGGCTGCCGTGGTTGCAGCCGGTGCGGAAGCGGCGGCCGGTGCGTCCTGCGGCGCCGCCGCGAATGCGAGCGCGGGCATCCAGGCCGCGCCGAGCAGCGTCGCGCGGGCGCGGCGGATCAGCATCGTGCGGTCGATCATCGCGGGTCTCCTTGTGTGGCGCCGCCGCGCGCATAGTAAGCGGCCACCGCGTCGATGTCGGCGTCGGACAGCTTGCCGGCGATCATCGGCATCAGCGCCATCGGCCCGGGCGGGCGCGTGCCGTGTTTCCAGCCGTTCAACTGACCGGCGAGATAGGCGGCCGGCTGGCCCGCGAGCGGCGGAAACGCGGTGCCCACGCCGAGGCCGCCGGGGCCGTGGCATTGCGCGCACGCGGGCAGGCCCTGCGACCAGCGCCCGCGCGTCGCGAGCCACACGCCGGTGTTCGCCGGATCGATCGACGTGCCGTCGGATGTGACGACGCCGGCCGGCGCGGGCAGGCTCGCGAAGTACGCAGATACCGCGTCGCGCTCGTGCGGCGACAGCAGTTTCGAGAGCGGCTGCATGACGGGATTCTGGCGGCTGCCGTCCGCGAACGCGGCAAGCTGCGCGGACAGATACGCGGCGTTGGTGCCCGCGAGGCGCGGGAAACCGGCCGCCGCGTTGCCTTCGCCCTGGCTGCCGTGGCAGCCGATGCAGGCGGCCACGCCCGTCGTTGTGCCCTGTGTCGCGAGCGTCTTGCCGAGCGTCGCGTCGTCCGCGTGCGCGTGGCCGGCCAGCAGCGCCGCCGCGGCGAGCAGCAGCGGCGCGAACCGGCGTCGCGGTGTGTCGACCGTATCGTTCACGTGTCCCCTCCTTGTTATCGATCGCGTGCGCGCCGCCAGGCGGCCGGCGCGGCTACGCCGTCAGCCCGCAGCGGGCCGGTCCTGCTCCGGCGCGAGATGCTGCGCCGGTCGGGTTGCATCATATCGGCCGAAGCCGTAGCGCTGGAAAATCCGGAAGGCTTCCGGCGACCGGATGAACGCGAGCCACGCGCGCGCGGCTTCCGGATGCGGCGCGTCCTTCACCATCGCGCCCGCATAGATCGCCGTCGTATTCTGCCCGGCCGGAATGTCGATGTGCATCAGCGGATGCCCGACCTGTTCCTGGAACGCCGCTTCGGATTGCCACAGCACGCCGGCGTCCGCGCGCCCCTGCATCAGGAACAGCGCGGTTTCCCGGTGGTGGATGTGCGTGAGCTCGGTCATGCGGGTGCGCACCTTGTCGTCGTAGACGGTGCGCGCGAGCGCGTCGCCGCCGGCCTTCACGAGCGACGCGCGGATCTGCCGCGCGACGCCTTCGAATTCCGGGTTCGGCATCGCGAGCTTCACGTCGGGCCGCGCGAGATCGTTCAGCGACGCGATGCGCTTCGGGTTGCCGGCGCGCACCATGATCGTCAGCTGGTTCGTCACGTACGGCACGGCGGGGCCCGCGAGCGTGCCGTCCGCGATCAGCCCGTCGATCTTGCCGAGCCCCGCGAAATACGCGTCGGGCTTGACCGTCCACGTCATGTTGCCGACCGTGATCGTACCGCCCGCATGGATCTGCTTCACGAGCAGGCCGGGCGGGATCGTTTCCCAATAGATGCGGCCGCGGTATTCGGGATGGTCTTCCTCGAACTTCGCGACGAGCGGCGCCATCGCGAAGAAATAGTTGCCGCCGACGAACAGCACGAGCTTCGGCGCGGTGAGGTCGCCGTGGAAATCGGCGAGCACGTCGACCTGCGGCACCGTGAATTCGAGGCCGCGGTGCGTCGCGTCGTTGTTGCGGCCGTCCTGCCAGGGCGGGAAGATGCGCGCGGTGGTGTCGGCGGGCGCGGCGAGCGACAGCGCCGACGCGCAGCACAGCCAGGCGGCCAGCGCGGCGCGCAGCGTGCGCCGCCGGCGGCGCGACGGCGATTGCGGGTGGATCGATGTCATCGTGGGTGTCATTTCGCGTACGTGAAACCGGCCTGCTGCAGTTCGGGCAGCGTGCCGACCGCGCCGGGCGTGACGATCGCCGACGGGATCACGTGGTTGGTCAGGTCGGCCGCGAGCGCGTCGAGCGGCAGCTTGTCGGGATTCGCATTTGCGCCGTCGAGTCGTTCCGCGAGTTCCCAGATCGCGTTGTGGCACGACAGGAATACGACGCCGCGCTGCTGCAGCGCGGCGATGCTGTTGTCGTGCGACGAGAACGCGCCGTCGGGCAGTTCGTGGCCCTGCGCGCCTTTCGATTGCGCGGGCTTCGCGTCGAGCAGCGTGTTGGTCGGGAACGCGGCGCCGGCCAGTTTCGCGAGGCCGTATTTGTCCCACGCGGCCTGGTCGAACAGCGCGAGATGCGCGCTGCCGTGCGTGGCCGACACGACGAGGAAATCCGGGTGACCGTATGCCCAGATCTGCGCGTTCAGCGAATTGCGCATCAGGTTCAGCCACGGGCCGCCGAGCTCGGTGTTGTCCCACACCTGCTTCGGGCCGCCGCGATAGCCGATCACTTCGGCGAGCGCCGCGTGATCCCACTGGTCGGGGCGTTCGAGGATCATCGGCACGGTCTTGAAATCGCGCCGTCTCGGCGCGGCCGCGAGGCGGCGCGTGAGGTCGGCGAGGCGCGCGACGGCGCCGGGCAGCAACGCGCCTGTTTCGGGCGCTGCGGCGTGAGCCTGGCGCGCGGCAGCGAGAAGCGCGGTGCCGGCCGCGAGGCCGAGTGTCTTCAGCGCGCCGCGGCGTGCATGCCGGTCGGACATGGCTTATCTCCCGGGATCGTTTTTGTGGGGGCGTGTCGCGTTGCCGTGCGGCGGCGAAGCGTCGCCAATGCGTAGCCAGTCTAGAGGCGGGCGATCGATCCCGGAAATCGCGATATCGGATGGGAGATATTCGAGGGTCTGATGATTGACCGGACCGACGGCGCGACGCCGGCGAGGGCGGCGTCGCGCGGCAAGCCGCCGCCGGGCGACGTCAATGCGCGGTGCGTTCGCGCAGGACTTCCGACGGCCGCCCGTTGCGCACGAACACGCCGGCCAGCACCGCGCCCGCGAGTGCGATCGCGCCGGCCAGCACGAATGCGGACGCGAACGAGCCGCTGCGTTCGACGATGAGGCCGGTGACAGCCGGGCCGATCACGCCCGACAGGCTGCCCATGCAATGCAGGAAGCCGCTGACGCCGCCGACGCGGGCCGGATGCACGACGTCCTGCACGATCGCCCAGTAGATCGCGCCAGTCACGTACAGGAAGAACAGCGACACCGACATCAGCGAGACCGCGCCTTGCGTCGACTGCACGGCGCCGGCCACCGCCACGCACGCGCCGGCGCCGAGCAGGCAGGTCACGAGCACGATCCGGCGCGACAGCAGCAGGTTGCCGGTGAGCCGGTAGAGCGCATCCGAGATCGCGCCGCCGCACGCGAGGCCGACCGTGCCGACGAGCCAGGGCACGACGGTGGCGACGCTCATTTCCTTGATGTTCAGATGGTGCGCACGCACGAGGTAGCTCGGGAACCAGCTCAGGAAGAAGAACAGCACGTAGTTGTAGCTGAAGAACGCGGCGGCGGTCGCGAGGATGCGCGGCTGGCGCACGTAGTGCGACAGCGTATGTGCGGGCGTCGCCGTGCCGGCGGCCGCGGGCGCGTGGATCGGCGCGCCCGCGCCCGGTGCGTCGTTGACCGGCGTCGCAGGACGGTCCGACGTCGACATCATCCAGACGACGACCCACGCGAGCCCGATCGCGCAGACGATCCAGAATGCCGGCCGCCAGCCGAACTGCGCGGCCAGCAGGCCGACGATCGGCCCTGCGATCGCGCCGCCGAGCGGCGAGCCGGCGCTCAGCAGGCCCATCGCGGTCGCGGCGCCGTCGCGCGGCAGCCAGTTGTTGACCATCTTGTTCGCGGCCGAGCAAAGCGGGCCTTCGGCCATGCCGAACAGCAGCCGCACGATCAGCAGGCTCACGAAGCCGACGGTGAGCGCGGTCATCCCGCAGAACACCGACCACAGCCCGACCGACAGCACGTACACGAGCTTCGGCCCGAGCCGGTCGGATGCGAGCCCGCCGATGAAATTGAACAGCGCGTAGCCGATGAAGAACGTGCTGAACACGAGGCCCATCTGCGCGGCGTCGATGCCGAGATCGGTCTGCACGATCGGGGCGACGATCGACAGCGCGACGCGGTCGAGGTAGTTGATTCCATACACCATGAACAGCAGGAACACCGTGAACCACGCCTGCGACTTCTGCTTCATGTCTGTCTCCTTCGTGCCGGTGGGCCGGCCGTCATGTCTTGTCGATCGATCGCCGCGTCGGCATGGACCTCGGCGGGCAGGGGCATTGCGCGGTTCGCGCTGGTTACGGCGAACCGGGCGGTCGTTCAGCGCGCGTGCAACGGCGCGAGCAAAGCGTCGGTGCCGTGCGCGCGCAGCGTCGACAAATGCGTGCCGACGCGCGTAATCAACGCGTCCGGCCATGCCGCCGAACCGGCGAGCGCGGGGCTGCCGAGTGCGGCCCGAACCGCGCCGGTTGCATCGCCGGCAGCCGACAGCGTCGCACCGAGCGCGGCCGCGCCCGGATCGCTGATCGTCAGCGGCCGGCCCGATTCGTCGTGCGCGGTGGCGAGATAGTGCAGCCAGAGCGCCAGCGCGCGCTCCAGATACGGACGTTCGATGCCGGCCGCCGTGCTTTCGCCGAGCGCCGGCAGCCAGCGCAGCGGCACCTTCTGCGTGCCGTCCATCGCGATCTGTTCGGTGCGATGCGCGAGCGTCGGATTCCGGAAGCGCTGGACGAGCGTCGCGCAATAGCCGTGCGCGTCGTAACCGGACGGTACGTCGACAGTCGCGAGCAGGTCGCGCGTCATCACGCCGTCGACGAGCGCCGCGATCGCCGGATCGGCCATCGCATCGGACACGGTTGCGCGTCCGCGCAGTTGCCCCGCATACGCGATGGCCGAATGCGAGCCGTTCAGCAGCCGCAGCTTCATCGTTTCGTACGGCCGCACGTCGGCGACGACGTGCGCGCCGGCGTCTTCCCAGCGCGGGCGCGGGCCGGCGAAACGATCCTCGATCACCCATTGCGAGAACGGCTCGCAGACGATCGCGGCCGCGTCGCGCGCGCCGAGATGCGCTTGCGCCCAGTCGAGCGATTCGGACGTCGCGGCCGGCACGATCCGGTCGACCATGCTGTTCGGGAACGCGACGTCGTCGCGGACGCGCCGCGCGAGCGCACCGTCGATGCGTTCCGCGTAGTCGATCAGCAGCGCGCGCAGCGTGTCGCCGTTCGATGTCATGTTGTCGCAGCAGACGACGGTGAGCGGCGCATTCGCCGGCCGCAAGCGCAGGCCGGCCGCGATCACGCCGAGCGCGGTGCGCGGCGTGTCGGGCGTCGCGAGATCCTGCCGGATGGCCGGATCGTCGGCGTCGAGCCCGCCGCCGGGGCGGCGGCAATAGCCTTTCTCGGTCACGGTCAGGCTGACGATCGACACGGCCGGATCGGCGATCAGCGCCAGCAGCGCGGGCAGCGATTCGGGCGCGAACAGCGCGCCGTGCACGGCGCCGACGATGCGCGTGCGCGCACCGCCGCCGTCGCGCTCGGTCACCGTGTACAGGTGATCCTGCGCGGCGAGCAGGTCGACGGTATGGCGCCGCCGCAGTTCGACGCCCACGATGCCCCAGCGGAGATCGCCCTGTTCGAGCACCGTTTCCGTATGGAGCGCCTGATGCGCGCGATGGAACGCACCGAGGCCGAGATGGACGATCCCCGTGCGGACCGCCTGCCGGTCATAACGGAGGCGGCGCGTGCCGGGCGGCGCGGTGCGCAGGAAGTCGGGAGCAGGTGGCATGGCGGTCGGTGGCGGTTTGTACCATGGTAGATGATGGGATGCGTGCAGGTTATTTCGAGTTTCTCGCCGAAGTTATTGGTGTAAACGCTAGATCGCCTGGATTTCATGACTTATGTACCATGGTAGTCATCGATATCAAGTCGGATCAATCGGCAACCATGAGCGAAACGGCAGCACTGGAAGAAGAGGACGTCGTCGTCACGGCGTTGCAAGGGTTCTCGCTGGACGAGAGCCGGTCGTATACGGAGCAGGTGCACGCGCTGCTGCGCCACGCGATCGTGCGCGGCGCGCTGCCGCCGCGCACCGCGCTGTCGGAGGCAGTGATTTCCACGACGATCAAGGTCAGCCGCACGCCGGTGCGCGAAGCGTTCGCGCAGCTTGCCGACGAGCGGCTCGTGCAGATCTACCGGAAGGTCGGCACGCTGGTCGCGCCGATTCCGGTGTCGATCCTCGAGGAAGGGCGGTTCGCGCGCAGCACGCTCGAATGCGCGAACCACGTCGAGCTCGCGCAGAAGATCACGCCGGAGCAACTCACGGAGCTGTCGCGGATCATCGACGCGCAGCGCGCGGCCGTGGCCGCGCGCGATGTCGAAGCGTTCTTCGATCTCGACGAGGCGATGCACGGCCGGATGTTCGCGTTCGCGGGCCGGCCGCACGTGTGGGAAATGCTGCAGCCGATGAAGCGCCAGTTTGACCGCGTGCGCTGGCTGCTGCTCGACCGCGTCGAGGATCACGCGCGCCGCGCGCTGCAGGAGCACGAACAGATCCTCGCGCATATCGCGTCGCGCAACATGGCGCTCCTCGGCGCGGCGGTCGCGATGCACGTCGACCGGATCGGCTCGCATCTGCCGGAAGTGCGCAGCCGCGCGCCCCATTACTTTGTCGACTGAACCGCCCGCTGGAGGAGCGCAGTGAAAATCGAACGCTTGCAGACCATCGTCACGTGTCCGGGCCGGAACTTCGTGACGGTGAAGATCGTGACCGACGAAGGCATCTACGGCCTCGGCGACGCGACGCTCAACGGGCGCGAGCTTGCCGTGCGCGCGTATCTGGAAGATCACGTGTTTCCGTGCCTGGTCGGCCGCGACCCGCGCAACATCGAGGACATCTGGCAATACCTGTATCGCGGCGCGTACTGGCGGCGCGGGCCCGTGACGATGACGGCGATCGCCGCGATCGACATGGCGCTGTGGGACATCAAGGGCAAGCTCGCCGGCATGCCTGTCTACCAGCTGCTCGGCGGCAAGAGCCGCGACGGGCTGATGGTGTACGGCCACGCGAACGGGCGCGATCATGAGGAAGCGGTCGACGCGGTGCGCGCGCATATCGAGGAAGGCTTTCGCGCGATACGCGTGCAGTCGGGCGTGCCGGGGCTCGACAAGGTGTACGGCGTCGGCAAGACGGCCGGCGCGTACGAGCCGGCCGAGAAGGGGCTGCCGCCCGAGGAGCCGTGGGACACCGCGCTCTACCTGCGCCACACGCCGGAACTGTTCCGCAAGGTGCGCGAAGCGGTCGGCGACGCGCCGCACCTGCTGCACGACGCGCATCACCGTCTCACGCCGATCGAGGCCGCGCGGCTCGGCCGCGATCTCGAGCCGCATCGGCTGTTCTGGCTCGAGGACGCGACGCCCGCGGAGAACCAGGACGCGTTCCGCCTGATCCGCCAGCACACGACGACGCCGCTCGCGGTCGGCGAGGTATTCAACTCGATCTGGGACTGCAAGGATTTGATCCGCGATCAGTTGATCGACTACATCCGCGCGACGATCGTGCATGCGGGCGGGATCACGCACGTGCGGCGCATTGCCGACTACGCGGCGATGTACCAGGTGCGCACGGGCTTTCACGGCGCGACCGACCTGTCGCCCGTCTGCATGGCGGCGGCGGTGAACTTCGGACTGTGGGCGCCGAACTTCGGCATCCAGGAACTGATGCCGCACAGCCCGCTGACCGATGAAGTGTTTCCGCACAGCTACCGCTTCGACGACGGCTATCTCGTGATGGACGACGTGCCGGGCCTCGGCGTCGACATCGACGAGACGCTGGCCGCGAAATACCCGTACGAGCGCGCGTACCTGCCGGTCGCCCGGCTGCGCGACGGCTCGATGTGGAACTGGTAAGCCGGAAGATCCGAAGGAGAAAACCGAAATGTTGAGCGTCGTTGTCGATCGTCCGAACAGCATGAGCGTGCGCGAGGTGCCGCTGCCTGTGCCCGCCACCGGCGAAGTGCGCGTGAAGGTCCGCTATGCGGGCATCTGCGGGTCGGACCTGCATATCTTTCACGGCAAGAACCCGTTCGTGTCGTACCCGCGCATCATCGGCCACGAATTCGTCGGGACGATCGAGTCGCTCGGCGCGGGCGTCGATGCCGCACGGCTCGGCGAGACCGTCGCGGTCGATCCGGTGATCAGTTGCGGGCATTGTCATGCGTGCACGATCGGCCGGCGCAACGTGTGCCGGCACCTGACCGTGCTCGGCGTGCATCGTGACGGCGGCTTCAGCCAGTACACGTGCGTGCCGGCCGGCAATGCGTACCGGATCCCGGACGAGATCGCCGATACGTGTGCGGCGATCGTCGAGCCGTTCGCGGTGGCCGCGAACGCGACGTCGCGCACCGGCGTGCTGCCGGGCGATGTCGCGCTGATCTATGGCGCCGGCACCGTCGGGCTGACGATCCTGCAGGTGCTCAAGCGCGTGTACGGCATTCGCGCATTCATCACCGATCGGCTCGACGCGCGGCTGCAGCTCGCGCGCAAGTGCGGCGCGGCGAAGGACGAGATCATCAACACGAGCGTCGAGTCGCTGCCCGATGCGCTCGAGCAGCGGGGCGTCGACGGCGGCCCGACGCTGATCTTCGATGCGGTCTGCCACCCGTCGATTCTCGAGGAGGCCGTGAAGATCGCCGCGCCGGCGGGCCGGATCGGCGTGCTCGGCTTCTCGTCGGAACCGTCCGCGATCGTGCAGGCGGAGCTGACGAAGAAGGAGCTGACGCTGGCCGCGTCGCGGCTCAATTGCGCGATGTTCCCGCAGGTGATCGACTGGATCGGCCAGGGGCTGATCCAGCCCGAGCACATCGTCACGCACAAGGTGAGCTTTCGCGACGTCGCGCAGGCGTTCGAGATGGCCGAGCGCAATCCCGCGGAGAGTTGCAAGATCCTGCTCGATTTCGCGGGCGGTTGATGCCGGCTGCCGGCTACCGGCCAGCCCGTCGGTAGACGGAATCAATAAAACATCAGGAGACAGACACCATGGCCCGGGTTTCGTTTGATGAAATGCAGGGTGCCATTCATTTGGCACTCTTGAATGCCGGCATGAACGAACGCGACGCCGGAATCTGTGCTCGGGTTCACGCCGAATCGACTTGCGACGGCGTCAATTCCCACGGCATCAATCGTGTCGCGCGCTTCGTCGACTACGTCAGGAAGGGCTGGGTGAACCTGGCGGGGGCACCGGCGCCGGTCAAGCAGTTCGGCGCCATCGAGATTCTCGACGGCAATCGCGGCCCGGGCATTCTCAACGCGCTGTCCGCGACGGAGCGGGCGATGGAGATTGCCGACGCGCAAGGCGTCGGCATCGTCGCGCTGCGCAACACGACGCACTGGATGCGCGGCGGAACCTATGGCTGGCATGCGGCGGATCGCGGCTACATCGCGATCTGCTGGACGAACACCGAATCGTGCATGCCGGGTTGGGGCGGCAGGAATCCGCGCGTCGGCAACAACCCGTTCGTGATGGCCGTGCCGCGCGAGAAAGGCCATATCGTGCTCGACATGGCGATGTCGCAGTATTCGTACGGAAAACTGCAGGCAACCCGGCTCAAGGGCAAGAACATGCCGTTCCCCGCCGGCTTCGACAGCGAGGGGAAGCTGACCGTCGAGCCAGGTCCGATCGAAGCGTCGATGCGGATTCTGCCGATGGGCTATTGGAAGGGATCGGGATTCGCGATCATGCTCGACGTGCTGGCGGCCGTGTTGTCGGAAGGGATCGCGACGAACGGGATCGACGCCGTGCGACAGGGAAGCTGTACGGGCTGCTCGCAGATCTTCATCCTGATCGATCCGCGCAAGCTCGGCGGCGAAGCGTTCACGAACACGGTGGCCGACAGCGTGGCCGACTACGTGAATGGATCGGAGCACGCGGAAGACAGCGGCGAGGTGCTCTACCCGGGGCAGAGCGCGCTCAGGACCCGCATCGAGCAGAAACAGCATGGCATTGCCGTCGATGACGGCATCTGGGCCGAGGTGTGCTCGCTCGCACAGGCAGGCGCGCTGTCCGCTTCCTGACGCGGTGCCGGCAGGCGCCCCTCACCGGCGCGCGCAACATGCGGAAGGCATGGGCGCGAAGGTCGGTCCGATCGCAGGATAGATCGTGTTTTCATCGGGAGAACTGATCATGAAGGCGGATGTCGCGCTTGCGCTGGACGCAGGCATCGAGATGGAGCAGGAAGACGCGTTGTACCGGAAGGTGATACACAGGATCGTCCCGCTGTTCTTCATCGGGTTCATCATGTCCTATCTCGACCGGGTCAATATCGGCTTTGCGAAATTGCAGATGACGGCCGATTTCGGCCTGACGAACACGTCGTTCGCGCTCGGCGCCAGCGTGTTCTTCTGGGGCTACATGCTGTTCGAGATTCCGAGCAACCTGGTCCTCCGGCGGGTCGGCGCACGGGCGTGGATCGCGCGGATCATGATCACGTGGGGGATCGTGTCGATCCTGATGGTGTTCTCGAAGAACCCGACCGCGTTCTATTCGCTGCGCTTCCTGCTGGGTGTCTGCGAGGCCGGCTTCGTGCCGGGCGTGATGTACTACACCAATACGTGGCTGCCGGCGCGGCGCCAGAGCGGGATGTATTCGTTGTTCCTGATGGCGCTGCCGATCGCGGTGATGTTCGGCGCGCCGCTGTCGGGCGCGATCATGGACACGCTGGGCGGCGTGGCTGGCATCAAAGGATGGCAGTGGTTGTTCCTGATCGAAGGCCTGCCGTCCGTGGCGCTGGGCATCGTCATCCTGATACTGCTGCGAAACAAGCCGGCCGACGTCGACTGGCTGACGCCGAGCGAGAAGCGGATCATCGAGTCGAACGTCGCGAAGGAGGCCGCGCTCAAGTCGCATCGCGTGGCCGACGCGTTCCGATCCCCGAAAATCTATGCGCTGATCGTGGTGATGATCCTGTTCAACACGGGATTCTATGGGCTGACGTTCTGGATGCCGACGCTCTTTCACGATGCCGGGATCGCGAACAGCTTCGGTGTCGGATTGTTGACGGCGATTCCGTTTGGTGTCGCGGCGATCTGCATGTACGTGAACGCCAAGCGTGCGGAGAAATCCGGCCGCTTGCGCCGGCATGGCGTGGTGCCCGTTCTGCTGGCCTCTATCGGCCTGTTTCTCGCGACCTATGCGCACGACAGCTTCTGGTTTTCATTGGTCATGCTGACGGTCGCGACCTCGGGCATCCTGTCGCTGATGCCGATCTACTGGACGCTGCCGGGGCGCGTGCTGTCGGGCGCGGCAGCGGCGGCCGGCCTGGCGCTGATCAATTCGTGCGGGAGCCTGTCGGGCGTACTCGGCTCGCTGATCATCGGCTATGCGGGCATCCGGACCGGCATGTACATCCTCGCCGGCTTCCTGTTGCTGTGCGCCGTCGTGTTCTACCGGGTCTGTCCGTCCAGGGTGGAGTGACGGGGCGGCAGGGCGCGCACGCCGGCCGCCACCGGCTCAGAACGAAACGGTCGTCGTCAGCGTGACGAGCCGCGGCTCGCCGACCGCGACGATCAGGTTGTTGTTGCTCGACGGGTAGTAGGTCTTGTCGAGCAGGTTCTTCACGTTGAGCTGGACGCGAGTCGGGAACTTGCCGATCGTCGTTTCGTAGGCCGCGAACGCGTCGACGGTCACGTAGCCGGGCAGCGTGAAGCTGTTCGCGGTGTCGCCGGCGCGTGCGCCGACCAGGCGTGCGCCGCCGCCGAAGCGCCAGCGGCCAGGCAGGTTCGCGATGGCCGTGTCAACCACCGCGAACAGGCTGCCCGTGTGGCGCGCGACGTTGACGAGCGGCGTGTTGCTGTCGCGATCGGTCGCGTTCGTATACGCGTAGCTGCCGATTACGCTCAGGTGACGCGTGATCTGCCCGGCGACGTCGAGTTCGATCCCGCGCGAGCGCGCGGTGCCGATCGTCGACGTGAGGTCACCCACCGTGACCGCGACGTTGCGCTTGTCGATCTGGTAGACCGCGAGCGTGCCCGTGATCGCGGGCTTCGGGCTGAACTTCAGCCCGGCCTCGAGCACGCGGCCGTATTCCGGCGCGAGCGGCGCGGCGACGTTCGATGCGACGTTCGGCTTGAACGAGCGGCTCGCGTTCGCATACGCGGTCAACGCCGGCGTGAGCGCATACGCGAGCCCGAACTGCGGCAGCCAGACGTTGCCGCGCGAGCGGTCGGCGAACGCAAACGGCCGCCCCATCCCCGATTCCTGCTGCCAGGTTTCCCGGCGCAGGCCGCCCACGGCGGTCAGACGGTCGGTGAGCTTCACAGAGTCCTGCACGATCATCGAATACGCATGCACCACCGACCGCGAATCGCTTTGCTTCGCGTTTGGCGTGCCGCCCGGTGCGAGCAGGCCGTACACGGGATCATAGAGATTGAAGCCTTGCGTCGCCTTGCCGCGGATCGTATCGCCACGGAAGCTGCGCTGCCGCTCGTATTCACCGCCGACGTAGATCGCGTGGTTCATGCCGGCGAGCGTCACGTTGCCGAGCAGGCCGAGCGTGGCGATCTGGTCGGAGTCGTTGCGCCCGAGGTTCGCATCGGACGTGCGCGCCAGCGCGCCGGTCGTGCTGTTGAACGCGGTGGCGCGCGTGATGAACTGGTCGTAGCGGTCGCGGCCCCAGCCGTAGGTCGCGCGCACGCGCCATGCGTCGGAGAAGCGATGCTCGATCCGCGCACGCAGCGTTTCCTGGATGCCGCTGCTCTGCGACCACGCTTCCTCGTAGCGGCGATAGCGCAGCGCATCGTCGGGGCGGCCGTTCACGAGCACGGTGCCGCGATCGAACGGCATCGTGTAGTCGACGTACTGGTAGCTGACGTCGATCGACGTGTTCGCGTCATGCCACGAGAGCGCGGGCGCGATCAGCGCGTTGCGTTCGCGGCCGAAGCTGCGCCAGTAGCGGCTCGTGTCGTATTCGCCGGTCAACCGGAACGCGAGCGTCCCGCCCGCGACCTGGCCCGGCTTGCCGAGCGGGCCCGTGAGATCGAACAGCGCGCTGCTGCCGCCGTGGCTCGTGCGCGACGCGGAGATCGAGCCGCCGAACGTATCTTCCGGCTTGCGCGTGACGAGGTTGATCACGCCGCCCGGATCCTGCATCCCGTAGAGCAGCGAAGCGGGGCCCTTCAGCACTTCGACACGGTCGATCGTCGCGAGATAGCTGTGCAGCACCGGCGTGCGCACGCCGTCGACGAGCACGGAGCCGTCGTTGTTCGACCCGAAGCCGCGCTTGATGAACGCGTCGCGCGTGCCGCCGAGCGTGTTCGTCTGCGTGACGCCGCTGATGTTGCCGAGCACGTCGTCGAGCGAGTGGGCCTGCTGGTCCTGCATCACGGTGCTGCTGACCACCGCGACCGATTGCGGAATCTCCTTGAGCGGACGGTCGTCGCCGCCCGCGATGCTGGTGGTGCGCGGCTGATAGCCGATGGTCGGATCGGCGGCCGCCGATGCGTTGACGCTGATGGCCGGGAGTTCGTGTTCGGCCGGCGTCGCGGGCGCGGGCGCGGATGCGGAAGCGGCGGGCTCGGCGTTGGCGTGTTCAGCGGCGGATGCATGCGAGCCGCTTGCGACGCAAAGGGTGATCAGGGTAGGCAGGCTCGTGCGCCATGGACGAAGGGTCCGGGCGCGGCGGGGCGTTCGACGGGATGGCATGAATCGATGCAGGACGGAGTGCTAAGGATCGTGTCGCGGGCCGCCGCGCTTCGCGGCAACAGGGATGTGCATGATATAGGTAATGATAATCATTTGCAATTGTAATGAGGCGATCGACACCATGCGGGCCTTGGTTGCCGGGCCGTCGGCCGTCTGCTACCGTAGCGGCCAAAATCAGATGCAGTGAAATTCAATGAGAGCCGGGGGCCGCACCATGTCATCTTCCTGTCACGTCGCGTTCAGCGCGACGCTACGCACCGCGCACGACCATGCGGCTGGTGAAGTGATCGCAGCCGTGTTCCGCCATTCGAACGATTAAAGCAACGGAAGCGAATGAGCCGGCGAAGCGCCGCCTTCAATCACTTCAACCACCAGCCTGACGGGAGACCACCCAATGAAAAAGATTTCCGCGCCGTTCGCGGCGGCCGCGCTTGCGGCGTGCGCGATGCTGGCGGGCGTTCATCAGAATGCCTGCGCCGAGCCCGCGATCGACGCGCATTACGGCGTCGTGATCGAGGCCTATACGCAGGACATGGCCACCGCGAAGACGAAATACGACGGCAAGCGCCTCGCGTTCGTTGGCGCGGTGATCCGGATGGGCAGCGATCCGGGCGGCACGTACTTCGGCGCGCTGACGACCGACGGCGGGCAATTCGACACGCATTTCGACGTGGCCGATCAGGCCGCGTTGAAGCCGAAATTCCCCGGCGGCGAGATCAAGCCGTTCACGGCGTCCGCGAATTTCCGGTTCAGTTGCGTGAACGAAGGTTATATCGACGCGCCGGTGCTGCCGGGGTTGAAACTCTCGCATTGCCGGCTCGTCGATTGATCGAGGTGCGGTGACCGGCGTTCAGAATTTCTGCTGGATGCCGGCCATCACGCCGAGCTGATTCATCCCGGTGCCGACCGTCCCGCCGGCGGCGACCGCGTTCGCGGCCAGCACGCTGTTGAACATGTAGCCCACCGACGTATAGACGGTCGTCCGCTTCGACAGGAAATAGTTCGCGCGACCGACGAGCAGCGTGGCGTTCGTGCCGCCTTCAGCGCTTTCGCGTCGTTGCAGGTAACGCACGCCCTGGACGTCGAGCGCGAGGTAGGGCGTCGCGTAGTACGTGCCGCCGGCAAACACGATGTCGGCTTGCAGGTGTCCGGCCGCCGCGAGGTTGCGGCGGATCCACCCGGCGCCCAGTTTCGCGGGGCCGATCTTGACGTAGCCGGCGACGATGTCGCGCGTGTCGGTGTACGCCGGATTGTTCAGCGGCGCGAGCGCACCGCCGCCGCCGCGCATCACGTCGTGCGATGCGGCCAGCCCGAAATTACTGGCGTCGTAGGCGATCATCGCCGTGTATTGGCGGCAGGCGACGATATCGCCGGGCACCTGTCCGGCGCAGCCCGTCGCCGACGGTCCTGCCGGCCCGGCCGCGTCGCGGCCGAAACTGTAGGTGGCGCCGAGCGTCACGCCGTGGAACGTGCCCTTGTAGCCGATCGCATTGTCGCTGCGCGCGTTCGGCAGATAGGAGTCGAAATCCGCCATCGAATGAATCGACGGACCGATCACGTCGGCATTGGTCAGCACGATCATCGACATGTTCATCTGGCGGCCGAGGGTCAGCGCGCCGAAGGGGCTGTTCACGCCCACGTTCGCCTGCCGCCCGAACAGGCGCCCGCCGTAGTTCAGCGCGCCGGTGCCGGGCTGGAAGCCGTTTTCGAGTACGAAGAAGGCCTGGTAGCCGCCGCCGAGATCCTCCGTGCCTCTCAGGCCCCAGCGTGACGGCACCTCGCCGGTCAGCGTCGGCATCCCGGTGAACGACCCGCCGTGCGCGGCGTTGTTGTAGTAGGACACGCCGGTATCGATGATCCCGTACAGCGTGACGCTGCTTTGCGCGCAGGCCGGTCCGGCCAGTGCCATCGCCGTCGCGAGTGCGGCGCCCAGTTTCGTTTTCATGGCTGTCTCCAAACAGTATGTAGATATACTTATCGTTTTTTTAGTGCCCCGGACATGTCCGGGATACCGACGGGGATCGGCAGGACTGCGGGCGTCGCGCGTTACGACATCGCCGGATCGCGTTGCCGGTGCGGTGCCGCGGCACGCGTGCCCGCCACGGCGACGGCGATCGCCGCGCCGACCATCGGCACGAGGAACGCGAGATAGAGATGAGGCACGGACCAGCCGTCGTCCAGCAGCGCGCCGACCGTCATCGGCGACAGGATCGCACCGAGGCGGCCGATGCCGACCGCGAGGCCGATGCCGGTCGTGCGGATTTCGGCGGGATAGGGGGTGGGCGACAGTGCATACATGCCGGCCACGCACGCATTGATGACGGCGCCGAGGAACACCGCGACCGTCATCCCGACGCCGAGCGCGCCCGTGTTCGCGCCGAAGACGACCATCAGTGCGCCGCCCAGCAGCAGGGTGGCGCCCAGCAGGTTGCGCAGGCCGAACCGGGTCGACAACAGGCTGAAAAGCGATGCGCCCGCGATGCCGCCGAGATTGAGCAGCACGCCGCCGGTCACGCCCTGCGACGCCGACAGTCCGGCCTGGACCAGCAGCTTCGGGGTCCAGCTCACGACGAAATAAAAACTGCCCATGACGAGAAAGAACGCGATCCACAGCGCGATCGTGCGGCGCCCGAGCGGCGCTCGCAGCACGGCCGTCCAGCGCGAGGCGGGGCCCGCCGCGTCTACGGAGGCGCGCGCGGCCGGCAGCCTGTCGATGGGCGAGCGCTTCATTCTCGCGAGGATGCGGTTGATTTTCCGAAGGGCGTTCTCGGGACGCCTCGCCAGCAGGAAGTCGAGCGACTCCGGCAGCAACGCGAGCACCATCGGGATGGACATCAAGGTCACGACGCCGCCGAACGCGAATACGCTGCGCCATCCCCATGTCGACAGCAGGTACCCGGCAACGACGCCGCCGGCGGTGGCCCCGATCGCGTAGCCCGTCGACTGCATGCCGATCGCCGCGCTTCGCCATTTGTTCGATGCGTACTCGCCGCTGATGACGGTCAGGCTGGCCAGCATGCCGCCGATGCCGAGCCCCGTATAGGCACGCGCGACCGCGAGTTGCAGTGTGCTGTGCGTAGCGGCGCAGGCCAGCATCCCCGTCGAGATGACGACGAGGCAGAGCAGGATGATCCGGCGACGACCGACCCGGTCGGCCAGCGGTGCGATCAGCACCGAACCGATACCCATGCCGGCCAGGCCGGCACTCAACAGCATGCCGATTTCCTTGCCGCTTAGTTTCCACTCGGCCGCGAGATGCGGCGCGGCAAATGCGATGGCCAGCACGTCGAACCCGTCGAGCATGTTCAGCACGACGCAGGCCGTGACCGCCATCGTCTGGAACGCGCTCATCGGGGATTCGTCGATCGTATTGCGGATATTTGCGCTCACGTCAAAGACCCTTCATTAAAATAGTATGACTAATTGAATTGAATGCGATCGAGGCCGGCTGCAGCGACCGGCCGAGCGCGATTGCGTGTGTCGACGAGCCCCCCGGAGGAGGTGCCAACGGCTGCCGGCAACCGTTTTCCGGTCGTTCGCGCTCCGGCGCGGCGCTTACGCGGGTTCGGGTTGCAGCAGAAGGCGCTCGATCACGCGCCGCGCGCGATTGGGGCCCGCGTCGACATGAATGTCGATCTGGCGGCTATCCGGAAACCGCAGCTGATTCCGGTATTGCGCTTCGATCACGCTCTTGTCCTCGTCGAACGTCGCCGCGGATTGCTCGATGACCGTTCGCGCGACGCGTTCGATGTCGTGTTTCGGATTGGTCGCCACGGTCCAGAAGTAATGCGTCGTGGTTTCCGTCTCGGGCGTGATGCCGTGGAAGCCGCGCATATGGAAGCCGCCGCGGGAAGGGTCGTGCAGGTCGCCGGTGCCGGCCTCCATCGCGCCGGTCCAGATCCGGATATGCGAGACATGGAATTCGATTTCCTGCCATCGATCGACCTTGCCCGGGAATGGCCACGCGGCCGTGTAGGTCGGCGGCGGATCCGAATCGGGCATCCGGCGGACCAGCGTCACCGTGTCGCCGTCGCTGCTGACGCGGGTTTCCGCACCCATGTGCAGCGGCGCGTTGCCGCCGATCGTTTTCAGATGGACATAGCCGAGATGGCTCAGGTCCATCAGGTTGTCGTGAATCAGCTGGTACGGCGCATCGTAGTGATAGTTGCCGCCGCCGAACCGGTATTGCGGATCCGCATGGAACGCATAGCGCGGCGGCGCGCACGTCGGTTGGGCGCGCGCGTCGTCGCCGATCCAGATCCACACGATGTCGTCCTGCTCCTGCACCGGATACGACGATACGCACGCCTTGGCCGGAATCCGGTCCTGGCCGGGAATCTCCACGCAGGCGCCGCCGCGGTCGAACAGCAAGCCGTGATAGCCGCAGCGCAGGCCGCGCGGTTCGAGCGAACCGCACGACAGCGGCAGCGACTTGTGGCAACACCGATCTTCCAGCGCGCCGACGTCCCCCGACGGCAACCGGAACAGGACGACCGGGTGGCCGAGCAGGGTTCGGGCGACGGGTTGGTCCGTCAATTCGGATGAAAGGGCGGCGACCCACCATCGGTCGATCGGGAATTGAGTTGTACTGATTGGTGATCGGGCGTGATGCTCCATTGATCGTCTCCAATAGGGTCTTGCCGCCGCGCGTCGCGCGGTCCGTCTACAGATCGAGTACCAGGACGTCGGTTCTGGATCGCGAGCAGCAGGGCATGAACTGGTCGCCGGCCGATTTTTCCTCTTCCGTCAGATACGAATCGCGATGATCGGGCTCGCCTTGCAACACACGCGTCAGGCACGTGCCGCATACGCCTTGCTCGCACGAAGTCAGCACGTCGACGCCGTCCGCCGCCAGCGCCGCGACGACGGTGCATTCGGGCGGAACGTCGATCACCTTGCCGCTGCTCGCGATCCGAACCTGAAACGCGCGATCGGCCGCCGCCGATTCGACTGCGCCGCCGAAGAACTCGTAGTGCAGCCGCTCGTCGGCCCAATGGCGGGCGCGTGCTTCGCTCAGCACCGCATCCATGAAGCCGCGCGGGCCGCATACGTACAGATGCGTGCCGGCAGGGGCTGAGGCGAGCACCGACGCGAGATCGAATCGTTGTGCCGGGTCTCCGTCGTCGACATGGAAACGGGCCCGGTCATGGAACCCGGCTGCGTTGATCCGCTCGACGAAAGCCATGCGGTCCGTTGAACGCGCGCAGTAATGCATGTCGAACGCTGCGCCGGACGAGAACAGCCGTTCCGCCATGCAGAGAATCGGCGTGACGCCGATTCCGCCCGCGAGCAACAGGTGGTGCGCCGCGTCGTGCGCGAGCGGGAAATGGTTGCGCGGCATGCCGATCCGCACGGTATCGCCTTGCCGTAATTCGTCGTGAATGGTTCGGGACCCGCCTCGGCCATCGGCATCCCTGAGCACGGCGATCTGATAGCGATCGTCCTGCTCGGGGTGGTTGCAGAGCGAGTACTGGCGCACGAGCCCGCCCGGCAAATGGACGTCGATATGGGCGCCCGCGTCGAAGCGCGGCAATGGCGAGCCGTCATCGTTGACGAATTCGAATCCGCAGATGTCGCGTGCTTCGTGCCACTTGCGGGCCACCCTGACCGTCAGCGTCGCGGCGCTCATGCCCCCTCCTTCATGTGCGCAACCGGAATCACGGGCCGCTGCGGGCTCGATGCACGTTCTTCGGCGAGCAGCCGGTCGATCACCTTGCGCGACAGCACGCCGCCGGCGTCGATGTTGAGCTTGAGCAGTTGGCGATCCGGCCACTTCTCGAGGTTGAGCTGCTGGCGCTCGAGCATCTCGAGATCCTCGGCGAAGATCCTGCCCTGGCCTTCCCTGATCTCCGCGGTCAGCGCGTGATCGTCGGGCCGGAAGTTGCGCGCCATCCCCCAGAAGTACCAGATCGAGGTCTCTGTCTCGGGCGTGATGAAGTCGACGACGATCGACGATGCCTTCACGTCGGCCGGTGCATCGTAGCCGCCGTGGCCTGCATGGGCGACGCCCACTTCGATCATCACGTGGCTCGGTGGCGTGAAGCGGCAGATTTGCCAGCGGTCGACCGGCACGTCGTCGGCGAGCCCGTTGCCGCGCAGCGCCATCTGCCAGAACGGCGGCGGGAGCACGTTCTCCATGAAGCGGCTCGTGACGACTTCGTCGCCGTTGCTGGTCGTCTTCGGCGGCGCTTCGTCGATTTCCTTCTGGCCGATGCTGGTGGCATGCACGTAAGTCTCGTGTGTCAGGTCCATCAGGTTGTCGATCATCAGCCGGTAGTCGCAGCGGATGTGATACAGGCCGCCGCCGTGCGCCCATGCCGGATCTTCCGCCCAGGACAGCAGCGGCAGCTTGCCGGGATCGGCTTCGGACGCATCGCCCGGCCACACCCAGACGAACCCGTATCGCTCGATCACGGGAAAGCTGCGAATCGGCGGGAATCCACCGACGCGCTGGCCCGGCATGCCGGCCGTCTTGCCGCTGCATCCCATCTCCAGCCCGTGATAGCCGCACACGAGCACGCCGTCGCGCACGAAGCCCAGCGACAGCGGGGCGCCGCGGTGCGGGCAGAAATCCTCGAGGGCGGCGACCTTGCCGTCCGCCGCGCGGTAGAACACCATCGATTCGCTGCAAATCCTGCGGCCCAGCGGCTTGCCGTCGATTTCATCGGGCGTGCAGGCTACGTACCAAGCATTCTTGAGAAACACGTTCGTCGTCTCCTTCAGGTCGGTGCCGCCAGTGCGCGGCACGTCTTCATTCAGTGTGCTGAATGAGATTCAGTGTACTCATTGAGATTGGCCGGGGCAAGGTGGGCGGTATACTGGTTTTCCCGGGAAATGGCGCGAGGCCGCGCCATGCCGTCGGCGCACGCAACCGGCGCGCGCCGCCTATGTCATCGACTCATTCATGGAAAAAACGAATCCCGCCGAAGCGCCGACTTTCCCGCTCGATCTGTACGACGAGCCCGGCCACCTGATCCGGCGTGCGCACCAGATCGCTGTCGCGATGTTTTACGAGAAGCTGGGCCGGGACGTGACGCCGGTGCAGTACGCGGTCCTGCGGATGCTTTACGAGTGCCCGGGGCTCGATCAGGTGACGCTGGCGCAGCGGGTGGCGCTCGACACGTCGACGACGGCGGATCTTGCCGTCCGGCTCGAAGCGAAAGGATTGATCGTCCGCGAAGTGCTGCCGCGGCGTCAGCGTCGGCTGTTGCTGACGCCGGCGGGCGTGGAGCTGCTCACGCACCTTATTCCGTCGGTGCAGGAGCTGCGTGCCGGCCTGTTCGACGGCATGGGGGAGGACGATTCGCAGGAACTGATGCGCCTGCTGCGCAAGTTCGTCCATCTGAACAACGAGCAGAGCCGCGCACCGCTGCGGGTCGGCGAGGACTCGTAGCAACCGTTGCCGGCGCTGGGGAAGAGACGGCGTCGGCTCGCGCGACGAGCGCGGTGCCGCGCGCCTGCGTCACGCGCGCGAACCTTCGCCTTCCAGCCGCCGCACCGCTTCCGCCACCTCGTTCCTGAAGCGCACGAGCGCCGCCTGTTCCGGCGCGGGCGGCTGCACGGCGGCCCACAGCATGTCGACGAGCTGCGTGGCCGTCGTTTCCGTATCGAGCTTGCGGTGCCCGAGGATCGCATCCCACAGCACGTGCTCGATCGGCCCGAACACCATCGAGCGCAGCAGGCTCAGCGGCAGGT
Organism: Burkholderia pyrrocinia; assembly: GCF_003330765.1. Lineage (NCBI taxonomy): Bacteria > Pseudomonadati > Pseudomonadota > Betaproteobacteria > Burkholderiales > Burkholderiaceae > Burkholderia > Burkholderia pyrrocinia. Next base: position 280,005 of record NZ_CP024903.1, read on the forward strand.
CGGCGCGGACCTGCCCGGCCGCCTGGCCGCGCGCGAGCACGTCCATCAGCGGCGCCGTATAGCGGCGCTGCAGCGCGGTGAGCTCGTCGCTCAGCGCATGCTGTTTCGCGCGGCCTTCCGACAGCACCAGCGCGCACAGCCCCGTGCCGTTCACGAGCATCAGCCGCAGGTGGGTGCGCACGATGAATGCGAACTGCTGCTGCACCGACGCATCCTGCGGCATTCCCTGCTCGAATGTGCCGATGATTTCGTCGTACCAATCCGCGATGACGCGCGCGCACAGCTCACGCTTGCCGCGGAAGTAGCTGAACACCGTCGCCTCCGACACGCCCACGCGCTGCGCGATCTCGGCGGCCGTCGCATGCTCGTAACCCTTTTCGGCAAACACTTCCCGGCCGGCGCGCAGGATGTCCTGCACGCGCTGCTGGGATTTGCGCCTGGCGGGCGCGCGCGGCGCGTCGGCGCGGTCGGCTTTGGCGGTGGCGGTCATGGTGTCGGCGGGAGCGGCTGTCATGTCTGCATCATATCTGAGTGTCACTCAAAAAACTATTGACGCCGAACCCGACGAGGCGCGAAACTGTGCAAAATTTCCGCTGTATAGGTCAATGAATCGGTGCATTCATTCGATTTGAGCGAAACTCAGAAATCGGTGAGTGCGACACACTTTCTGGAGACGGAGGAGACATGATCAACCTGCCCGGCGTGCAATTCATGCTTGGTGAAGACATCGAGATGCTGCGCGACGCCGTCGCGACGTTCGCGGCGAAGGAAATCACGCCGCGCGCGGCGGAGGTCGACCGCACCGACCAGTTTCCGATGGATCTGTGGAAGAAGTTCGGCGATCTCGGCGTGCTCGGCATGACGGTGGCCGAGGAATACGGCGGCGCGAACATGGGCTACACCGCGCACATGGTCGCGATGGAGGAGATCTCGCGCGCATCGGCGTCGATCGGCCTGTCGTACGGCGCGCACTCGAACCTGTGCGTGAACCAGATCCATCGCAACGGCACCGCGGCGCAGAAGCAGAAATACCTGCCGAAGTTGGTGTCGGGCGAACACATCGGCGCGCTCGCGATGAGCGAGCCGAACGCCGGTTCCGACGTCGTCAGCATGAAGCTGCGCGCCGACAAGCGCGGCGATCGCTACGTGCTGAACGGCACGAAGATGTGGATCACCAACGGCCCCGATTGCGACACGCTCGTCGTCTATGCGAAGACGGACGTCGAAGCCAATTCGCGCGGCATCACCGCGTTCATCGTCGAGAAGGGGATGAAGGGTTTCTCGGTCGCGCAGAAGCTCGACAAGCTCGGCATGCGCGGCTCGCACACGGGCGAGCTGGTGTTCCAGGACGTCGAGGTGCCGGAAGAGAACATCCTCGGCCAGCTCAACGGCGGCGTGAAGGTGCTGATGAGCGGTCTCGACTACGAGCGCGCGGTGCTGTCGGGCGGCCCGACAGGCATCATGGCCGCGTGCCTCGACGCGGTCGTGCCGTATATCCACGACCGCAAGCAGTTCGGCCAGTCGATCGGCGAATTCCAGCTGATCCAGGGCAAGGTGGCCGACATGTACACCACGTTCCAGGCGTGCCGCGCGTACCTGTACGCGGTCGGCCGCCATCTCGACTCGGCCGGCAGCGATCACATCCGCCAGGTGCGCAAGGACTGCGCGGGCGTGATCCTCTATACGGCCGAGAAGGCGACGTGGATGGCCGGCGAGGCGATCCAGATCCTCGGCGGCAACGGCTACATCAACGAATATCCGGTCGGCCGTCTGTGGCGCGATGCGAAGCTGTACGAGATCGGCGCCGGCACGAGCGAGATCCGCCGGATGCTGATCGGCCGCGAGTTGTTCGCGGAAACGATGTAACGCCCCACGTCACGCGAACGGAGCCCCGTCGATGCCGATCATCGAATCAAAACTCAATCCTCGCTCGGAAGAATTCCGCACGAACGCCGCGGCGCTCGAGGCGGTCGTCGCCGACCTGCGCGCGAAGATCGAACAACTCGCGCAAGGCGGTGGCCAGGCCGCGCGCGACAAGCACCTGTCGCGCGGCAAGCTGCTGCCGCGCGACCGCATCGCGCAACTGCTCGATCCGGGCGCGCCGTTCCTCGAGCTGTCGCAGCTCGCGGCGAACGGCATGTACAACGACGACGCGCCGGGCGCGGGCGTCATCACCGGGATCGGCCGGATCGCCGGCCGTGAATGCGTGATCGTGTGCAACGACGCGACGGTCAAGGGCGGCACCTACTACCCGGTCACGGTGAAGAAGCACGTGCGCGCGCAGGAGATCGCCGCGGAAAACCGGCTGCCGTGCGTGTACCTCGTCGATTCGGGCGGCGCGAACCTGCCGAACCAGGACGATGTGTTTCCCGATCGCGACCACTTCGGCCGCATCTTCTTCAACCAGGCGACGATGTCGGCGGCGGGGATCGCGCAGATCGCCGTCGTGATGGGCTCGTGCACGGCGGGCGGCGCGTACGTGCCCGCGATGAGCGACGAGTCGATCATCGTGAAGGACCAGGGCACGATTTTCCTCGGCGGGCCGCCGCTCGTGAAGGCCGCGACCGGCGAGGAAGTGAGCGCCGAGGATCTCGGCGGCGGCGACGTGCACACGCGCTTGTCGGGCGTGGCCGACCATCTTGCGCAGAACGACGCGCATGCGCTGTCGATCGCGCGCAACATCGTCGATCATCTCGCACCGAAGATCGCGTCGCCGGTGGCGCTGCGCGAGCCGAAGCTGCCGCGCTACGACGCGAAGAGCCTGTACGGCGTGATTCCCGTCGATACGCGCAAGCCGTTCGACGTGCGCGAGGTGATCGCGCGCATCGTCGACGATTCCGAGTTCGACGAATTCAAGGCGCGCTTCGGCACGACGCTCGTCACGGGTTTCGCGCACATCTGGGGCCACCCGGTCGGGATCGTCGCGAACAACGGCATCCTGTTCTCCGAATCGGCCGTGAAGGGCGCGCATTTCATCGAGCTGTGCTGCCAGCGCAAGATCCCGCTCGTGTTCCTGCAGAACATCACGGGTTTCATGGTTGGCCGCAAGTACGAGAACGAAGGCATCGCGCGGCACGGCGCGAAGATGGTGACGGCCGTGTCGAACGCGAAGGTGCCGAAGTTCACGGTGATCATCGGCGGCTCGTTCGGCGCCGGCAACTACGGGATGTGCGGCCGCGCATTCGGGCCGCGTTTCCTGTGGATGTGGCCGAACGCGCGGATCTCGGTGATGGGCGGCGAGCAGGCCGCGTCGGTGCTCGCGACGGTGCGTCGCGACGGCATCGAGGCGAAGGGCGGCGCGTGGTCGTCCGACGAGGAGGAAGCGTTCAAGCAGCCGATCCGCGACCAGTACGAGCGCCAGGGCCATCCGTATTACGCGAGCGCGCGGCTGTGGGACGACGGCGTGATCGATCCCGCGCAGACGCGCGACGTGCTCGGGCTCGGCCTCGCTGCATCGATGAACGCGCCGATCGACGACACGCGCTTCGGCGTGTTCCGCATGTAACGGCCGGGAGGGCTGAACGATGCGATACGAAACCATCAAGGTAAGCGAAGCCGGCCGCGTGGCGACCGTCACGCTCGCGCGTCCCGACGTGCGCAACGCATTCAACGAGACGACGATCGCCGAGCTGACCACGGTGTTCGAATGGCTCGACGCGCACGCCGGCGTGCGCGCGGTCGTGCTCGCGGCGGAAGGCACCGCGTTCTGCGCGGGCGCGGACCTGAACTGGATGAAGAAGATGGCCGGTTACTCGGACGACGAGAACCGCGCCGATGCGCGCAAGCTCGCGCGGATGCTCGAGGCGATCCATCGCTGCGGCAAGCCGGTGATCGCGCGCGTGCATGGCGACGCGTATGCGGGCGGCGTGGGTCTCGTCGCGGCGGCCGATATCGCGATCGCCGCCGACGGCGTGAAGTTCTGCCTGTCGGAAGCGCGGCTCGGGCTGATCCCCGCGACGATCGCGCCGTACGTCGTGCGCGCGATGGGCGAGCGCGCGGCGCGCCGCTACTTCACGACGGCCGAGGTGTTCGACAGCGCGCGCGCGGCGTCGCTCGGCTTCATTCACGACGCGGTGCCGGCCGATGTGCTCGACGAAACGGTCGCGAAGCTGGCCGCGACGCTCGTCGCGAACGGCCCCGACGCGGTGCATGCATGCAAGCAGCTGGTCGCCGATGTGGCCGGCCGTGCGCTCGACGCGACGCTGATCGAGCAGACCGCCGACTGGATCGCGCGGACTCGCGCAGGCGCGGAAGCGCGCGAAGGGATCGCGTCCTTCCTCGAAAAGCGCACGCCGTCGTGGCGTGAATGACGCCGTCGTGACCCACCCTTTCCGGACGACACCGAAGCCATGTTCGACAAGATTCTGATCGCCAACCGCGGCGAAATCGCGTGCCGCGTCGCCGCGACGTGCAAACGTCTCGGGATCGCGAGCGTCGCCGTCTATTCCGACGCTGACGCGAACGCGAAACACGTGGCCGCATGCGACGAAGCCGTGCACATCGGCGGCTCGGCAGCCGCGGACAGCTATCTGCGCCTTGAGCGCATCATCGAAGCCGCGCGCGCAACCGGCGCGCAGGCGATCCACCCGGGCTACGGCTTCCTGTCGGAGAACGAGGATTTCGCGCATGCGTGCGAGCAGGCCGGCATCGTGTTCATCGGGCCGCCGGTCGACGCGATCGCCGCGATGGGTTCGAAGGCCGCCGCGAAGGCGCTGATGCATGCGGCCGCCGTGCCGCTCGTGCCCGGCTATCACGGCGACGACCAGGACGCGGCTAACCTGCATCGCGAAGCCGACGCGATCGGCTATCCGGTGCTGCTGAAGGCGAGCGCGGGCGGCGGCGGCAAGGGGATGCGCGTGGTCGAGCGCTCCGACGATTTCCCGGCGGCGCTCGCGTCGTGCCAGCGCGAAGCCGCGAGCAGCTTCGGCAACGACCGCGTGCTGATCGAGAAATACCTGACGCGCCCGCGCCACGTCGAGGTGCAGGTGTTCGGCGACACGCACGGCAATACCGTCTACCTGTTCGACCGCGACTGCTCGGTGCAGCGCCGTCACCAGAAGGTGCTCGAGGAAGCGCCGGCGCCGGGCCTGGCCGACGACGTGCGTCGCGCGATGGGCGAGGCGGCCGTCGCGGCCGCGCGCGCGGTCGGTTATGTCGGCGCGGGCACCGTCGAATTCATCATGACGGGCGACGCGTTCTACTTCATGGAAATGAACACGCGCCTGCAGGTCGAGCATCCGGTCACCGAGATGGTCACGGGGCTCGATCTCGTCGAATGGCAATTACGCGTCGCGTCCGGCGGGCCGCTGCCGTTGAAGCAGGACGCACTGCGCGTGCAGGGCCACGCGCTCGAGGCGCGCCTCTACGCGGAGAACCCCGCGCGCGGCTTCCTGCCGTCGACGGGCACGCTGAAGCACCTGCGGTTGCCGGAAGGCGTCGAGTTCGACATCGGCGCATCGGTGCGCGTCGACAGCGGCGTGCGCGAAGGCGACGCGATCACGCCGTTCTACGATCCGATGATCGCGAAGCTGATCGTCCATGGCGCAGACCGCGCGGAAGCGCTGGGCCTGATGCTGCGTGCGTTGCGCGCGTGCGAGGTGGTCGGCCTGCATACGAATGCCGCATTCCTGCAGCGGATCGTTGCGTGCGAACCGTTCGCGACGGCCGACCTCGACACGGGCCTGATCGAGCGCAACCACGACGCGCTGTTCGCGCCGCAACAGCCGCCGCGCGCGACGCTCGCGCTCGCGTGCGCGGCGCTCCTCGCGCGCGAACGCGGGGCGGCCGCGCACCGCGCATCGCCGTGGGGCGCGCTGCCGGACTGGCGGCTGAACGGCGGCTATCGCCGCACGCTCGAATGGCATGCGATTGATCGCGAAGCGGACGTGACGGTCGCGTACGAGGACGACGGCGCCGGTGCGCGCATCGCGACCGGCGACGCAGCCGCGCAGCCGTTCTCGTGGACGCGCGGCGCAACGCCGCTCGATTTCGACGTGACGCTCGACGGCGTGCGCAGCAGCGGCCGCGTGTATGCGGACGGCGATACGTTCCATGTATTCACGCAGGGCGCGGCCGAGACGTTCGAATGGCGCAACCTGATCGCGCATGCGGGCGACGCCGAGCAGGGCGGCGGCCGCCTGACCGCGCCGATGCCCGGCAAGGTGATCGCAGTGCTGGTCGAGCCCGGCCAGAAAGTCGAAGCCGGTACGCCGCTGATCGTGATGGAAGCGATGAAGATGGAGCACACGATCGGCGCGCCGAGCGCGGGCGTCGTCGCGGAAGTGCTGTACGGCGTCGGCGACCAGGTCGCGGATGGCGCGCAGCTGCTGATGATGGCGGAAGGCTGATCGGGGCTTTCGCTGTGCATGGGCCGGCGGCTGCCGGCCCATGGAAACCGCTGCGCGATTCACCGCCCGCCCGCTACTGCGACAGAACCGCTTCGATCGTATCGACAAGCCGAAGTAGTGCAAATCTTTCGATTGCATTACGCATCCGCTGGCGCTCATGACCCGCGGCACCACACCCATCCCGCCGCCCCCGCTGCATCAACGCGTGTCTCCGCCCGCGTGCACGTCGACCTCCATCCTCACGCGACACCATCGTGTAACAAGTCCAACTTAGCATCTCGGCGTCGATATGGCCGACGCGGGTTCGTGTCCGTGCCACGTCATCACATCCACGGAGAACCGTTATGCGAACGTCGGCCCTACGGCCTTTCGCGGTCGTTGGCCTGCTCACGCTGATCGCACTCCTCAGCGCATGCGGCGACGACCTGACTGCTGACCCCGCGCCCGTCCCGCAGCAGAAGGCTGCATGCGGCGGCGCCGCCGTCGCCACGGCGCAGATGCGCTGCCCGCCGGGTTTCACCGCGCCCGCATCCTCGCCCGCTTCCTGATACCGGCCGTTCCCACCAGAAATCCAATCAAGAGCAACCAGTATGGCCACCCATTCGCGACGCGATTTTCTGAAGTTCTCCGCCGGCCTGGCCGGCGCGACCGCCGCCACCGCACTGCTTCCCGAATCGATCCGCAAGGCGCTGGCGATCGAGCCGAATACCGTGACGGGCACGATCCAGGATGTCCAGCACATCGTCGTGTTCATGCAGGAGAACCGCTCGTTCGACCACTACCTCGGTCACCTGAGCGGCGTGCGCGGCTACAACGACCGTTTCCCGATCACGCTGCCGAATGGCAAGCCGGTCTGGTTCCAGCCGCGGCAGGAGGACAAGACGAGCGTGATCGCGCCGTTCCGCTACGACACGACCAATCCGGGCGTCAACGCGCAGTGCATCGGTGGCCTGCCGCATACGTGGGCGACGACGCACGGCGCAATCGACAACGGCCGCGCGGACCAATGGGCGGTGCAGAAGACCAACATGACGATGGGCTATCACGTCCGCGACGACATCCCGTTCCAGTACGCGCTCGCGGACGCGTTCACCGTGTGCGACAACTACTTCTGCTCGATTCCGGGCAACACGCATCCGAACCGCATGTACCTGATGACGGGCATGGTCGATCCGCTCGGCACGGGCGGCGGCCCGCTGCTCGACAATACCGACTACATCGACAACCAGTTCGACAAGATCCAGTTGCCGCCCTTCAGCTGGAAGACCTACCCGGAGCGGCTCGAGCAGGCCGGCATCTCGTGGCAGGTCTACCAGCAGGGCACCGGGTTCGACAACTTCACCGGCAACTACGGCACGAACATGCTGGCGTGCTTCAACAACTTCGTGAATGCGCCGGCCGGTTCGTCGCTGCAGACACGCGGGATGAGCACGCGCCCGATCACGCAACTGAAAGCCGACGTGCAGGCGAACGCGCTGCCGCAGGTATCGTGGCTGCTGCCGCCCGCCGCGTATTCGGAACATCCGAAGTTCACGCCGCTTTACGGCGCCTACTACCTGTCGACCATCCTCGATGCGCTGACGTCCAATCCGGAGGTGTGGAGCAAGACCGTCCTGCTCATCATGTACGACGAGAACGACGGCTTCTTCGACCATGTCGTGCCGCCGCAGGCGCCGACGCTGCCGGGATCCGGCATGAGTACCGTGGACGTGTCGCTCGAGCGGCACAACGTCGTGACCGCGACGCAGACCGGCACGTATACGGCGGACAACCTGCCGTACGGTCTCGGCCCGCGCGTGCCGATGTTCGTCGTCTCGCCGTGGTCGAAGGGCGGCTTCGTCTGCTCGCAGGTCTTCGATCACACATCGGTGCTGCAATTCATCGAGAAGCGTTTCGGCGTGATGGAAACGAACATCTCGCCGTGGCGCCGCGCGATCTGCGGCGACCTGACGTCGGCGCTCGACTTCTCGAAATCGGACGCCACGTTGCCGACCTTGCCGAGCACGCAGGCGTATGTCGCGCAAGCGGACCTGCAATGCTCGCGCGCGTCGTCGCAAACCGCGCCGGCCAGCACCGCGCAGCAGGTCGTGACGGCGCAGGAGCCCGGCACGCGGCCGGCGCGTGCGCTGCCGTACGAATTGCACGTCACCGGCCAGCTCCAGGCGCAAGGCTACGCGTTGACGTTCGCGAATACCGGCACGCAAGGCGCGCACTTCTGGGTCTATACGGGCGATCCCACCGCGATGCCGCGCCGCTACACGGTTGAAGCGGGCAAGCAGCTGACCGATACGTGGGCGCTCGATGCGAACGGCAACTACCTGCTGAGCGTCTGGGGCCCGAATGGGTATTTCCGGCGCTTCGCGGGATCAGCCGCCGCGGACGCCGGCGCGAAGCCTGAAATCACCGCGTGCTACGACGTCGCCAACGGCGACGTCTACGTGACGCTCGCCAATGCGGGCAGTAGCGCGCTCACGGTCACCGCGACCGATGTCGCGTATGGCGGGCCGGCGCGCACGCTGACGATTCCGGCGGGGCAGCGCGTCGAAGCGCACTGGGATCTGTCGTGCAGCAGCCACTGGTACGACTTGCAGTTCGCGGTCGCGGGGAATGCGGGCTGGACGCGCCGCATCGCGGGGCATGTCGAAACCGGCAAGGCCAGCATGACCGACCCCGCCGCCGTGGCGCCGACCACGACAGCGATCTGACGGCAGCTACCGGGATGCGCCGGCTGTTTTAATCCGGCCGGCGCAGGTATTCGCGGTTTCGATTCCGAATCAGGGGCTTCAGGGCAGCAGCCCGTCGACGTGCGCCATCATCAGCGCGCGCGTGTCGGGCCAACAACAGGCTCATTTCCATTGGAAACGCGCCATCGGCACTACACAAGAGTCAGCGCAGCCCCCCGCCCGGGCTCCTGTTCCATTGGAAAGCGCTGCAAGCCGGGTGCTGACCATCCATGACAGTGTGCCAGCCAGCGCTCCGCTAGAATGCCGGGTTGCACGCCGGCGTACGCCGCCGCTTGACGCGGGCGGCGCGTCGCGCGCTACACTGCGACCATTCCACTCCCATCCAACCTTCCATCCCGCCGACGATGACGTCTCCTGTCCTGAACGGCCTGCGCATCGGTATCACGATCGGACTGCGTGCCCCCGACGAAAGCCTGTGGATCAACGGCATCAAGCAGAACGCGCTGTTTCTCGCGAAGCTGCTGATGGCGTCGCCGCATGGCTACCGCGTGACGCTGGTCAATACGACCGATGTGCCGCTCACCGACGCGTTGCCGTGGGATCGCGGCGTGTACGACACGCGCGCGTTCGCCGACATGAAGGATTCGCTCGACGTGGTGATCGAGCTCGGCGGGCAGATCGACGGCGAGCAGACGGCCTACCTGAAAGCGCGCGGCGCGAAGCTCGTCAGCTACTGCTGCGGCGTCGAGTACATCAACGCGATGGAGGCGATGCTGTTCGGCCGCCGGCTGTGGGATTCTCTGTTCATCAACCGCGGCTACGACGAGGTGTGGGCGATTCCGCAGATCGCGCCGTCGTCGCTGCCGTTCCTGCAGTCGCTGCGCCGCTGCCCGGGGCGCGTCGTGCCGTTCGTGTGGGATCCGATGTTCCTGAGCGCGCGTGCGCAGTCGCTGCCCGGGCAAGGCGAATACCGGCCGCGCAGCGAGCCCGGCAAGCGGCTGACGGTGATGGAGCCGAACCACAACGTCGTGAAGTTCTGCGTGTATCCGATGCTGATCATCGACGAAGCGTATCGCCGCGATCCCGAGGCGATCAGCTTCGCGCACGTGACGAACGCCGATCGCCTCGCGCACGACAGCCCCGAGTTCGTGATGCTGATGAATTACCTGGACATCGTGCGCGCGGGCAAGGCGAGCTTCGTCGGGCGATTCGATACGCCGCTGTTCCTGGCCGACCTGACCGATATCGTCGTGTCGCACCAATGGTCGAACCCGCTCAACTACTTCTATTTCGACGTGTGCTGGCAGGGCTATCCGCTCGTGCACAACGCGAGCCTCGCGCCCGATCTCGGCTACTACTATCCGGACAACGACGTGCAGCAGGGCGCCGACGCGTTGTTGCGCGCGCTGCATACGCACGACGACGACTGGGAAGCGTACACGCGGCGCCAGCGCGAGATCCTCGGCCGCTATACGTCGGCGAATCCCGCGCTCGTCGCCGAATACGACGCGCTGCTCGCGAACCTGGTCGGCGCGACGGCCGCATAAGGCCGGTTTTTCCGCGGCGCGCACCCGTTGCGCCGCAGGGTTCCATCGGGGTTGTCCCGCTCTAATGTCTGACGAACTGATGCCGTTAAAAAAGAAACCGCCGAACCCGATCGGTTCGACGGTTTTTGAAGGCACGAATTCGACGGCTCCGAGGGAAGTCCGTCGAAAATCATTTTAGAGGTTAACTAGTTAGAAAGATTGTTAAACATGTTTCAATCTATAATCATCATATAATTTAACTTGATATTATTGATTCAGGCCAGTTTGATTCTGTTTTTAAATTTAATAATATCGTTTGAAACATGAAAATTGAATGCTGCGATGATCGAATGGCGCGCGGCGGCAGGTTTTCAGCGGACGTCAGTCCGGGCATCGAAGGCGGGTGGCGCCCCACGGAGCAGTATTTATCCGATCAATTGACGGCTTTCCGATTTGCGAGACCGGCATATCGCGGGAAAATCGATTCGGATAAAATTGTTTAGACGAAAAAATAAACGGTTCCGATTGGGATTCTGCAATTTGCGTTGTGTAACCTGTCGCACTGTCGGCATGGCGCGCACATGGTGTATTCCTGTATCTGAATAGCGTTGAAAATATCGAATTTGACGGCGCGCCGAAGCGAAAAGTACGCTCCCGGAAAAAATCGACATAACAGGATGGGCCGGGTAGGCGGCGGAGCGCGTCGGAGTCGGCTCGCTCCACATGTTTCTTGAGGTCGAGCCGTTATCGGCGGCTCGCCATTTGCCGGAGCGCCGGATGAATGCGGTCGAAGCTCGCCTGGAGGCGAATCGGGAAGCGAATCGTGACGAAATCGATCTCGTGTTCGGCGCGCCCGACGATCATCCCGACCTCGCGTCGGTGCGCAGTTTCGTGGAGAGCCGGCTCGGGTTCGCGCACGAACCCGTATGCCGGGCCGACCTGTCGGGTGGGGTGCTTTACCAGGAATGCCTGGCGCGGTTGCGGTGGGGCGAGCGCGATGCGCTGCCGCCGGCCTCGTTCCTGCCGCGCCTCGAGTCGCTCGGATTGATGCGCTGGTTCGACCGGCTCGTGGTCGGCCGGACGATCGACGGGCTGCGCGCCGATCCGGGTGCCGTCTACGGTTGCAACGTCGCGGCGGCGAGCGCGATCGTCGACGACGCGTGGCTGGCCATTTTCAGGCGGCTCGAGCGCGAGCCGTCGGTTGCGGCGCGGCTGGTGATCGAGATCACGGAGACGGGGCCGCTGAATCCCGTCGCGGGCCGGTCGTTCGTGAACCGCTTTCGGCAGGCAGGATGCCGCATCGCGATCGACGATTTCGGTGTCGGCTTCAGCGCATTGAACAATCTGGTGGTCGGCAATCCCGATATCGTGAAGCTCGACCGGTCGATCCTGTCGATGATCAAGCGCAACGCGATCGGGCGCTACCAGTTCCGCAGGCTGATCGCGTTCGCGCATGAAGGCGCGCGGCACGTCGTCGTCGAAGGCGTGGAGAACGAGATCGACCGGCAGATCATCGTGGATGCCGGCGTCGCCTGGGCGCAGGGCATCCGCTTTTCATGGCGGTCGCCGGCCGCCGCGTGACGGCGCGGGAACAGGCGGGGCGGCGTGCGTGATGCACGCCGGTATCGGGCGGGGCCGGCGCGGGGCCGGGACAAATCGCAAAGGGGCGTGGGCATGGCGGGGACGAAGGCCGGAGGCGGAACGGGCACGCAGGTGACAGATGCGCGCGACCTGGTCGCGATCGCCGAGCTGGCCGACATGCTGTGGCAACTGAGCGCCGAATCGACCGATGTGCCGATCGACGTCACGCCGTATCTCGACGGCCTGACGGCCGTCGCGCGTCGCATTCAGCGGATGAAGCCGCTCGACGCCAACGGCCGCGAGCTTGCGGCGCGGCACTATTACGCGGGCGTCATCGCGGGCGCGTGCGGCGACGATTCGGCGATCGCGCGCGGCGTATCCGACAGCCTGGTCAAGCAATCCGCCAGCGCAAGCCGGCCGGCGGCCCGTTGCTTCGTCGTGCTCGCATGCATGGGGCGGCGGCATGGCCGCGCGTTCGCCGCGCAGAGCGGCGATCGGGTGCTGGTGTAGCGCACGGCGTCGACATCGTCCGGGCGCAGCGGTCCGCACGCGTGACACATCGTTCAATCCTTCCCGAAACCGCCGAGCACGAACGCCATCGCGCGGTCGATCGCGTCGTCCCATTGCCCGACATGCGCGGCGCGCACGATCCGGATGCCTGGATAGAGCGCGGTGCGCGGGCCGGTCTCCCAGCGCGCGTCGGCCTTCGGGCTGAGCAACAGCACGGCCGGCACACCGAGCGCGCCGGCGACGTGAATGTGCGCGGTGCAGGTGGTCACCACGGCGTCCATCGCGAGCATCAGCGCCGCCAGATCGCTGAAATCGCCGATCGCGTGATGCGGGAACGTCACCGGCAGGTCCGATTGCTCGGACTGCGCGGACAGGTCGCGGTTGATGCAGTACGCGGCGTGGCCATGTATCCGCGCAAGCGGCGCGAGGTCGCGCAGGCTGGCCGCGCGATGGAAACGCGCGTCGCTTTCGTCGCGCCCGCGCCAGTTGAGCCCGATGCGGCGCGTCCCGGCCGCGTGGCCGTCGCGCGACACGCGCTCGCGCCACGCGGCCGCATGCGCGGTCGGGCACGACAGGTACGCGGCCGGCGCGCCTTCCGGCGCCGGTGCGTAGCCGAACTGCGCGGCGAGCATCAGGAACGAACACCAGTAGTCGTGCGCGATCTGCGACGCGTCGGCCCACGCGCCGTGCGCGCCGACGAAGTCGATGCGCGGGAACGTATGGTGCAGCAGGCCCGTCAGCGCGTCGGGAACGACAACGGTCACGCCCGCGCAGCCGAGCGCGTCCAGCGCATGCAGGTAGCGCGCGTACTGGAGCTGGTCGCCGATGCCGCCGTAGCTGAGCACGAGCAGCCGCTTGCCTTGCAGCGGCTGGCCCTGGTAGAGCTGCTCCGTCGGCAGCCCGAACTGCGCGGCCGTCAATACGTTTTCGCTGGCGACGGTGGCGCGCGCGGCCTCGTCGCGTCGGCCGGCGCGCAGTAGCAGTGCCGAGTGCGCCAGTTCGATGCGCCCGCGCGTCGCGTCGGGCAGTGCGGCCGGATCGCCGAAGTGGTCGAGCGCCGCAAGCCCGGCCTCGGGCGCGCCGGCGAAGCCGTAGCACGACGCCAGCTGCAGCGCGATCGCATCGTCGTCGAGCCCGCGGCCGCGCGCGCGTTGCCAGCGGTCGATCGCGTGCCCCCACTCGCAGCGCGACTCGTGGTCGAGTGCGCGGTTCCAGTTCGTTTCGGGCGAATCGGCGTCGCCGTGGGCGGCTGCCGCGCGATCCGCGCCGTTTTCGGCCGCCGATGCGACGGCGAGCGGCTCGCCCGAGATGAACAGCCGTTGCCGGTCCCAGTGCGGGTTCGGCACGCAAAGCATGTTCAATCCGTCGATCCGGTAGAACGTGTAGTCGAGGCCGGTGAACGTATCGATGATCGGCGCTTCGCCGACCTTCCAGTATTCGATCCAGCACCACGGCAGATGCGTTTCGATCAGCTGGCGCGCGCCGCGCAGCGCGTCGATCTCCATCCCTTCGATGTCGAGCTTCAGGAAGTCGAGCCGCGGCAGGCCGAGCGAATCGAGCCTGACGACCGGCGTTGGCGTGCCGCCCGACGATTGACCGTCGACGAGCGACACCGTGCCGAAATCGGCGTCCTGTCCGTAGTCGACGTCGGGCACCTTCATCGTGCCGTTGCAGCTCGCGAGCCCCATGTTCAGCAGATGAAGGTTGTCGAGTTCGTTGAGCACGACGGTGCCGCCGAGCGCATGAAACAGCGTGCGCTGCGGCTCGAACGCGTATACGCGGCCGCCGCGCGCGCGCAGCCGGTGCGCGATGGGTACGCACACGAGCCCCGCATTCGCGCCGCCGTCCACCGCGATCGCGCCGTCGGGCAACTGGTCGATCACCTGCAGGATCGTATCGAGCTCGCCCTGGATATGCGGTCGGCCGGTCTTGATCAGCGCCTCGGCCTGGAGTGCGCAGTGCCGGTTGATGACGAACGGGCCGTGGATCGAATCGATCACGACGAAATTGCGGACTGTCTGGTTCATGGGCGGACCGAGGGTGAGGAGATCAGCCGAGTGCGCGGCCGGCGAACAGGTGCTGGATCTGCGCGGAATACGCGCGGACGTTGTGCTCGGCGAGCGTGTCGACCTGGTGCAGGCAGCGGCGGGCGGCTGCCGCGTAGTCGTCGAGCCGCGCGTCATGCGTCTGCGCGGCGGTCGCGATCGCGCGCGCCGCGTCGAAGATCTCGAAGTCCGGATAGTAGTAGCCGACGTCGCGCAGGAACGGCGAGTTGTGCACGAGCGGGTAGTTGCCGTACAGCGCGTCGTACAGCAGGTAGTTGAGGCCGTTTTCCCAATGGTGCGACACGACGATGTCGGTGTGATGCGCGGCCCACGCGACGAACGGCGCGCGCACGTCGGCGGTCGCCTTGCCATCGCGCACCATCTCGAGCCCGAGCGCGAGATGCTTGAAGGCGGCGTTTTCCTTCTTGTCGAACGTGTTGGTCATGTACACGTGCTCGACGAGCTCCGGGTGCTCGACGTAGCACGCGTTCGCGGCGAGCATCGGCACGATCGAACTCTTCACGACGTTCAGGTTCGGTTCGAAGAACGCGATGCGCTTCGCGGGGCCATGGTTGCGGTAGCCGAAGCGCGTCTTCAGCTCAGGGTCGGCCTCGAGGCTGCGCTCGATGAAATACGGCGACCAGATGTGCGGCAGCTCGATCACCGGCGCGCGATAGACAGCCTGGAAATAAGCCGCGCACGTGTGCATGTGCTGCGGGTTGGTCCAGATCTCGTCGAACTGCACGCGGTGCGGGTTAGGCCGCCAGTCGTTCTTCTCGAAGTTGATCGTCTCGACCGCGATCACGTAGTCGTTGCCGAAGCGGTAAGACACGCACTTGCCGCCGCGTTGCCGCACCACGTCCGTGTGCGACGGATCGATGAACGCGTTCATCTCGATCAGCAGGTCGGTCTGGTGGACGACGGACGACAGCGGCCGCAGCGCGTCGCCGAACGCGTCCATCATCAGCGCGTGCGGATAGTCGGCGATGCCGTCGTCGTGCGCGAGCCAGACCTCGCCGACCAGCGGCGACTGCTTCAGCAGCATGTACAGGTACACGCAGTGCTGGTTCGCGCCGTTGTACCAGATCGACTGCGTCGCGTCGCGCTGCACGTTCATCGTTATCGCGACATTGAGTTTCATATCGGCTCCGGTGAAGCGGGCGGTGTGTGGCTTACTGCACGACGCCTTGCGACTGGCGCGGCACGTAGCCCGTCAGGTGCCAGCGGCCGTCGTCGTCGAGGCGGAAGCTCAGCTTCTCGAACACGGTGGCGCCGCTCGTCAGCGTCGTCGCGTAGTCGACGTTCGCGTAGAGCCCGTCGGGCATCGCCGACGCATTCGCGTAGCGGATGCGCGTGATTTGTGCCCAGCCGCGATGGCCGACCGTACCGACGGACTGGCGCGCATGCTGCATGTCGGCCGCGAACTGATCCTGCTTGATGCGCGTCTTCACGAACGCGGCGGCATTGCCCCACACCGCGCCGTACTGGCCGGCGTCGAGCTGCTTGAACACGGTGTCCGAGTCGCGGAGCAGCGTGTCGGCCGATTCGCCGGCGGATTGCGCGTGCGCGCCGATCGCGATCGAAGCGACGGCGCAGCCGATCAGCCATTTTGCGCGGGTGAGCGTCGTGCGTGCATTCATGTCGAGGTCCGGAGAGGGCGGCGCGTCACGCGTCGCGATAGAGGGTGGCGATCGCGCCGGTATAAGCGGCGACGTTCTCGGGGTTGTAGATGCTGACCGAGTCGAGCACGTGCTTCGACTGCTCGCGGTACGCGTCGAGCTTCGCGTCGTGCTCGGCGAACGCCTGCAGCAGCGCGCGGCCGCCGGCCTGGCAGTCGAAGTCCGGATAGAAATACCCGGCCTTGCCGAGGAACGGCGAGTTGTGGATCAGCGGATAGTCGCCGTACAGCAACTCGTAGTACAGGTAGTTCTGCGCGTTTTCCCACGTATGCGACACCACCACATCGCCGTACGCGGCCATGAACTCGTACACCGCATAACGGCTTTCGAACGTCGTGATGCCGTGTTCGACGATGTCGAGGCGCTTCGCGAAGTGGACGAACGTCGTGTGATCCTTCAGGTGCACCGTGTTGCACACGCGCACCATTTCGACGAAATCGGGCTTCGCGCGATACGCTTCCTCGGTCACAAGCATCGGGATGATGCTGGTCTTCACCATGCAGATGTTCGGCTCGAACATCGTCACGCGCCAGCGCGGCTTGCCAGGCTGATAGCCGAACGACAAGCCGGCGCCGAGCGACGCGCGCGCCTTGTCGAACAGCATCGGATGCCAGATGTGCGGGACGATCGTGACGGGAGCGCGCAGGCCTGTCTGGTAATAGTGCAGGCACGAGCGCTCGAACTCGGGAATCGTCCACACGGCATCGTACGGCGCGCCCGAGAACAGGAAGCCCGACGGCTTGTTGAACATCGCGCGTTCGATGTCGATCACGTAGTCGTTGCCGACCCGCATCGTGACGACCTTGCCGCCGCGCTCGCGGAACGCGCGCAGGTAGTCCGCGCCGAACTGCGCGCTCATTTCAATCAGCACGTCGCAGCGCTGCAGCGCTTCGTCCATCGTCAGGAGCGGCACGTCCCATTCGCCGAGCATCATCTGAGGATCGGCGATCTGTTCGCCGCCGTTCACCATCACGGCTTCCGCGACGAGCGGCGACTGGCGCAGCAGCAGGATCAGCAGCAGGCAGTTCTGGAAAATGCCGTTTTCCCACAGCGACTGGCCGGCGCCGCGCACGAACAGCGACACGCCGACGACGAGACGCTTGCCCTCGCCGGGTGCTTGACGGGCATTGGAGTCCGACATGCGTATGCTCCGGTTCAGGCGACCAGACGCGAGACGAACGCGTCGAGGTTCGCAGGGTTGTCGATCGAGACCGACTGCAGCAGCCGGCCGGCCTTCGCACGGTAGTCGTCGAGGCGTTCGTCGTGATGCAGCCATGCTTCGAGCAGCACGCGGCCGCCTGCGGCAGAGTCGAAGTCCGGGTAGTAATAGCCGGCGTCACCGAGCAGCGTCGAGTTGTGGATCAGCGGATAGCCGCCGTGCAGCACGTCGTAATACAGGTAGTTCTGCCCGTTTTCCCAGTGGTGCGATACGACGGCATCCGCGTGGCGCGCCATGAAGCCCGGCAGGTCGATGCGCGGTTCGAAGGTCGCCTTGTGCTGGCGCACGAGATCGAGGCTGTTCGCGAAGTGCACGAAGGTCGGATGCTCCTTCATGTGCATCGAGTTGACGACGAACATGTGTTGAACCGCGTCCGGCCGCGCGCGGTAGAACGCGTCGCACGCGAGCATAGGGTAGTGACAGGACTTGACGACCGAGATGTTCGGCTCGAGCGTCGCGAGCCGCCACGGACGCTGGCCGTCCTGGTAGCCAAAGGTTGCGCCTTCGGCCGCGAGCGCCGCGACGCGGCGATCGAGGAAGTACGGCGACCAGATGTGCGGCATCAGGTGCACCGGCGCGCGCAGGATGGTCTGCAGCATCGGCGCCGCGGTCTTGTCGTATTGCGGCAGCAGCCACACTTCGTCGAACGGCGCGCCGTTGAAGACGTGCCCGGACGGTTTTTCGAAGATCGGGGTTTCGCACAGGCCGGCATACACGTGCCCGCAGAAGAACGCGGCGAGTTTCTTGCCGAGCGCCTTCATGTGCTTCATCCATTCCACGGGCAATTGCGCGCCCATTTCGATCACGACGTCGAGTTCGTGCGTGACGTCGGCGGGTTTCACGAGCGGGATGTCGAGGCCGTCGAGTTCGAGGCCGGCCGGCAGCGCGTTGGCGTCGCCGCCGTTCAGGAAATAGACGGGGCCGACGCGATCCGAGCGCTTGAGCATCATCGCGAGGAACGCGATGTTCTGGTGAATGCCGTTTTCCCAGATCGCCTGGCCGTCCCGCGCAAACAGCGAGATGCCGACGGCCGGCCGTTGCTTGCGGGTGCCGCCCGAGGCGGCTTCATTGATGTCCGTCACCGGTTGGTTTCCTCTGCGGCGTCGTGCGTCCGGGCGTGGCGTCGAACGCCTGGTTCGGAAGCGGCGCGCCGTGGATTGTCATGGTTGCATTCGCGCCGGTGCTCCGCGGCAAGCGAATCATGCGACGTGGATCGCGGCGGGTGGCAGCCGGATTCCGGCGTGCCGTCGGGCGAACCTGGCACGGCGCGCGATTCGGGCAGGCTGCCCCGGCGACTGCGTGCGGCGATTGTGGCACGGAAATCGCCGGTTTGTGGAGGGGCATGACGAACTTTGACATGGCCGCCGGCCATCGGGGGCGGGGCGCCGGCGAAGCGGCGCCCGGTTGTCCGGCGGAATGCCGGCGCGGCGCTTGCGGCCCGCCGGATCGGGCCGCCGCGCGTGGCGGCCGCCCGCTCAGTGCTGCAGCGTGATTTCGACGCGGCGGTTGCTGGCGCGGCCTTCGGCCGTCGCGTTGGAGGCGACCGGATCGGCTTTGCCGCGGCCCGTGACCGTCAGCGTGTCGGCCTTCAGCCCGTGCGCTTTCAGATAGGCAGCGACGGATTCGGCGCGGCGCTTCGACAGCGCGAGGTTGTAGTCGTCGCTACCCACCGAATCCGTAAAGCCGGTGATCGTCACCTGCGAGTACGTGCGGTCTGCGCGCTCGCTCAGCAGCCGGTCGAGCGATTCGCGCGCGGTCGGCGCGAGCGTCGCGTGGTCGGTTGAGAACAGCGCGTCGCCCGAGAGGTTCACGTGTTCGACGGTGGCAGACGCCGGCTCGGCGGCCGATGCCGGTTCCGCTGGCGCGGCGCCGCACTGGAACACGAGTGTGGCCGGGTCGGCGCCGTCGCGCAGCGCGCGGGCCGAGTCGACGGCGCGCACCGGCTGGTCGCCGCAGATCTTGCGGGCGGCCTTCATGCAGGTCTGCGGGCCGGACAGCAGGCCGTGGCAGTCCACCTGGAACGTGCGCGCGCCGTCGCGCGGCTGCAGTTCGGAGGCGCTGAAGGTCGGGCCGGATGCGGTCGAGCACGCGGCGAGGGCCATTGCGGAAAGCGCGAGCGCAAGAGCGAGTTTGTTCACGGTGACGTCCTCAATGCTTGGGTTGACAGAAGCCGGCCGCGGGCTGTGCGGCCGGCTCGTCCTGCCGTCGGGGCCGCCGCGGGCCGTCCGGCTGGCGAGCCGGGCGGCCTGGCGGCGCGACGCGTTACTTCCACTGGTACAGCATGCCGGCGCCGATCACCTTCTGACCGCCGCTGAAGCCGCCGTTGATCGACGCCTTCAGGTTCTCCGTGATGCGAGCCTGCATGTTGACCGCCATTGCCTTCTGGCCGAGGAACGTCGAGGTGCCGACACCCATCCCGAAGTTGGCGTCGCGATCGAGCTGCGGGATCGACGCCATCGCTCCGACGGCCGCGATACCCTGCTTCGCCATCTGGTCGGTCTGCTGCAGTTGCGAACCCAGCGAGTTGATCTGCGACTGCTGGCCCGACAGTGCCGTCGACAGCGTCGTTTGCACCTGCGTCAGCTGGTTCACGTTCACCGCGTCGGTGCCTTGCGTACCCGGTGCGACGTTGACGATCTGGCGCTGCTGCGTGTCGCTGCCGACCGACACCACGTTCGAACGGCCGCCGTCCGTCGAATTCGCGCCGATCGCCACCGAGTTCGAGCCGGCGGTGACCGTCGGCCTGTCGGTGCCGGTGCCGTTCATGTCGGCCGCGACCGGCGTGCTGTTCAGCGACCGCGTGTTGTTGTTGTTGATCGTCGTCGACAGCTGGTTCACGGTGGTGCTGATGTTCGACACGCCGGTCGACAGCGAGGCCACGTTGCTGTTCGTCGTGCTCAGGCCGGTGGACAGCGAACCGATGCCGGTCGACGTCGAGGTGGACAGCGACGACACGTTGCTGTTCGTCGAGCTGAGGCCCGTCGACAGCGAGTTGATCGCGGTGGAGGTCGAGGTGGACAGCGACGACACCGAGCTGTTCGTGGCGCTCAGGCCGGTGGACAGCGAGTTGATGCCGGTCGACAGCGACGCGACGTTCGATGCGGTCGACGTCGACAGCGTGTTGACCGCGTTGTTCGTCGCGTTGAGCTGGCTGCCGTTGATCGCGTCCGTGCTGCTGGCGGAGATCCGGCCGGCGGCGACGTTCGTGATCTGGCGTTCCGCGCCCGGCGCGCCGACGCTCACCACGCCGACCGGCGAGCTGCCCGCGAAGAAGTACGTGACGCCGCCGATCGTGGCGCTCGACGTGCCGACCGCCGGATCCGTGACCGACTTCATGCCGAGTGCGACGGAGTTTGCGACGTTGGCCGTTGCGCCCGAGCCGAAGGCCAGCGAGCCGGCGCCGCTTGCCGTTGCGCCCGAACCGAGGGCCTGTGCGTCGGCCGCGCTGGCCACCGAGCCGTTGCCGAGCGCGATCGTGTTGTCCGCGGTAGCCTGGTTCGAGCTGCCGAGGGCGAGCGCGCTGGCGCCGGTTGCCGTGTTCTGGTTGCCGAGCGCCACTGCGCCGTTGCCGGTCGCCGTGTCGTTCGCGCCCATCGCTACCGCGCCGGTGCCCGTTGCGATGCTCGGATCGCCGATCGCTACCGCGCCGTCGCCGCTCGCGGTGTTGCCGGAGCCGATCGACACGGCCTTGCCGCCCGTTGCCGATGCGTTCTGGCCGATCGCGACCGCGCCGTTCGACTGGGCGTTCGAGCCGTTGCCGACCGCGACGCTGCTCGTGCCCGCCGCGCTGGCGTTGACGCCTGCCGCGAGGGCGTTGGTGCCCGTCGCGCCGTCGTTGGCGTAGTTGCTTTGCTGCACGCCGTTGTCGTTGACGCTGTAGTAGTGCGTCTTCGCGGCGTTGATTGCGGTCGAGGTCGACGTGGACAGCGACGACACCGAGCTGTTCGTCGTGCTCAGGCCGGTGGACAGCGAGCCGATGCCGGTCGAGGTCGACGTGGATAGCGACAGGATCGTGCTGTCGGTCGACGAGAGGCCGGTGGACAGCGAGCTGATGCCGGTCGAGGTCGAGGTGGACAGCGAGGTGATCGAGCTGTTGGCCGAGGAGAGGCCGGTCGAAGTCGAGGTGGACAGCGAGCTGATGGAGCTGTTGGCCGAGGACAGGCCGGTCGAAGTCGAAGTCGACAACGACGTGATCGAGCTGTTCGCGGACGACAGGCCGGTCGACGTGGAAGTCGACAGCGACGTGATTGAGCTGTTCGCGGACGAGAGACCCGTCGACGTGGAGGTAGACAACGACGTGATCGAGCTGTTCGCGGACGACAGGCCGGTCGACGTGGAAGTCGACAGCGACGTGATTGAGCTGTTCGCGGACGAGAGACCCGTCGACGTGGAGGTAGACAACGACGTGATCGAACTGTTGGCCGACGACAGGCCGGTCGAAGTCGAGGTGGACAGCGACGTGATCGAGCTATTCGCCGACGACAGGCCAGTCGACGTGGACGTCGACAGCGACGTGACCGTGCTATCGGTCGAGCTCAGGCCCGTGGACAGCGAGCTGATGCCGGTCGAGGTCGACGTCGACAGGGACGTGATCGAGCTGTTAGCCGTCGACAGACCGGTCGACGTGGACGTCGACAGCGACGTGACCGTGCTATCGGTCGAGCTCAGACCGGTGGACAACGAGTTGATACCGGTCGAGGTCGAGGTGGACAGCGAGGTGATCGAGCTGTTGGCCGTCGACAGACCGGTCGACGTGGAAGTCGACAGCGAAGTGACCGTGCTGTCGGTCGAGCTCAGGCCGGTGGACAGCGAGCTGATGCCGGTCGAGGTCGAGGTGGACAGCGAGGTGATCGAGCTGTTGGCCGAGGAAAGACCGGTCGACGTGGAAGTCGACAGCGAAGTGACCGTGCTGTCGGTCGAGCTCAGGCCGGTCGACAACGAGTTGATACCGGTGGAGGTCGACGTGGACAGCGAGGTGATAGAGCTGGTCGCCGACGACAGACCCGTCGAAGTCGATGTGGACAGGGAAGTGATCGAGCTGTTAGCCGACGACAGGCCAGTCGATGTGGAAGTCGACAGCGACGTGACCGAGCTGTCGGTCGAACTCAGACCGGTGGACAGCGAGTTGATACCGGTCGAAGTCGACGTGGACAGCGAGGTGATGGAGCTGGTCGCCGACGACAGACCCGTCGAAGTCGATGTGGACAGGGAAGTGATCGAGCTGTTAGCCGAGGACAGGCCCGTCGACGTGGAAGTCGACAGCGATGCGACCGAGCTGTCGGTCGAGCTGAGGCCCGTGGACAGCGAGTTGATACCGGTCGAAGTCGAGGTCGACAACGAGGTAATCGAGCTGTTAGCCGAGGACAGGCCCGTCGACGTGGAGGTCGACAACGACGTGATCGTGCTATCGGTTGAACTCAGACCGGTGGACAACGAATTGATGCCGGTCGAGGTCGAGGTGGACAGCGAGGTGATCGAGCTGTTTGCCGACGACAGGCCAGTGGACGTGGAGGTCGACAGCGACGTGACCGAGCTATCGGTCGAGCTGAGGCCGGTCGACAACGAGTTGATACCGGTCGAGGTCGACGTGGACAGCGAGGTGATGGAGCTGGTCGCCGACGACAGGCCCGTCGAAGTCGATGTGGACAGCGAGGTGATCGAGCTGTTAGCCGAAGACAGGCCGGACGACGTGGAAGTCGACAGCGACGTGACCGTGCTATCGGTCGAACTCAGACCGGTGGACAACGAGTTGATACCGGTCGAGGTCGAGGTGGACAGCGACGTGATGGAGCTGTTCGCCGACGACAGGCCCGTCGACGTGGAAGTCGACAGCGATGCGACCGAGCTGTCGGTCGAGCTGAGGCCCGTAGACAGCGAGTTGATACCGGTCGAGGTCGAGGTCGACAACGACGTGATCGTGCTATCGGTTGAACTCAGACCGGTGGACAACGAATTGATACCGGTCGAGGTCGACGTGGACAGCGAGGTGATAGAGCTGGTCGCCGACGACAGACCCGTCGAAGTCGATGTGGACAGGGACGTGATCGAGCTGTTAGCCGACGACAGGCCAGTCGATGTGGAAGTCGACAGCGACGTGACCGAGCTGTCGGTCGAACTCAGACCGGTGGACAGCGAGTTGATACCAGTCGAGGTCGAGGTGGACAGCGAGGTGATCGAGCTGTTCGCCGAGGACAGGCCGGTCGACGTGGAGGTCGACAACGATGTGATCGAGCTGTTCGCGGACGACAGACCGGTCGACGTGGAAGTCGACAGCGATGCGACCGAACTGTCGGTCGAGCTCAGACCGGTGGACAGCGAGTTGATGCCGGTCGAGGTCGAGGTCGACAGCGACGTGATGGAGCTATTAGCCGACGAAAGGCCGGTCGACGTAGAGGTCGACAGCGAGGTGATCGAGCTATTGGCCGACGACAGGCCAGTCGAGGTCGAGGTCGACAGCGAAGTGATCGAGCTGTTGGCCGAGGACAGGCCGGTCGACGTGGAGGTCGACAGCGATGCCACCGAGCTGTCGGTCGAGCTGAGGCCCGTGGACAACGAGTTGATACCGGTCGAGGTCGAGGTGGACAGCGACGTGATGGAGCTGTTCGCCGACGACAGGCCCGTCGACGTGGAAGTCGAAAGTGAAGTGATCGAACTATTAGCCGACGAGAGACCCGTCGAGGTCGAACTCGACAACGACGTAATCGAGCTGTTCGCCGAGGACAGGCCGGTCGACGTGGAAGTCGACAGGCTTGTCACTGAACTGTCGGTCGAGCTGAGGCCCGTGGACAGCGAGTTGATACCGGTCGAGGTTGAGGTGGACAGCGACGTGATGGAGCTATTGGTCGACGACAGGCCCGTCGACGTCGAAGTCGAAAGTGAAGTGATCGAACTATTAGCCGACGAAAGACCCGTCGAGGTCGAAGTCGACAACGACGTAATCGAGCTGTTCGCCGAGGACAGACCGGTCGACGTGGAAGTCGACAGCGATGTGACCGAGCTGTCGGTCGAGCTGAGGCCTGTGGACAACGAGTTGATACCGGTCGAGGTCGACGTCGACAGCGAGGTGATGGAGCTGTTCGCCGAGGACAGACCGGTCGACGTGGAAGTCGACAGCGATGTGACCGAGCTGTCGGTCGAGCTGAGGCCTGTGGACAACGAGTTGATACCGGTGGAGGTCGACGTCGACAGGCTTGTCACTGAACTGTCGGTCGAGCTCAGTCCCGTGGACAGCGAGTTGATACCGGTCGAGGTCGAGGTGGACAGCGAGGTGATCGAGCTATTCGCCGAAGACAGCCCAGTCGATGTGGAGGTCGACAACGACGTGACCGTGCTATCGGTCGAACTCAGACCTGTGGACAACGAGTTGATACCGGTCGAGGTCGAGGTGGACAGCGACGTAATCGAGCTGTTTGCCGACGACAGGCCGGTCGACGTGGAGGTCGACAGGGAGGTGATCGAGCTGTTTGCCGACGACAAGCCGGTCGAGGTCGAGGTCGACAACGAGGTGATTGAGCTGTTAGCCGATGACAGACCGGTCGACGTGGAAGTCGACAGCGATGCGACCGAGCTGTCGGTCGAGCTGAGGCCCGTGGACAACGAGTTGATACCGGTCGAGGTCGACGTCGACAGCGACGTGATGGAGCTGTTCGCTGAAGACAGGCCGGTCGACGTGGAGGTCGACAGCGATGCGACCGAGCTGTCGGTTGAGCTGAGGCCCGTGGACAACGAGTTGATGCCGGTCGAGGTCGACGTGGACAGTGACGTGATCGAGCTGTTCGCCGACGACAGACCCGTCGACGTCGACGTGGACAGCGACGAGATGGCGCTGGTCGCGGTACCAACCTGTTGGGCGACCGAATAAAGCTGGCTGCCGTTGATCGCGTCGGTACTGGTCTGCGTCACCTGGCCGGCGGCGACGTTGGTGATTTGTCGTTCATTGCCGGCGCTGCCGACGCTGACCGTGCCGACCGGATTCGTTCCTTCGAATCCGCCGAACGTGACGCCGTTGACGGTCGCGCTGCTCGTGGGATTGGCTGCGGCGGTCAGCGAGTTGGCGCCGAGCGCGACGGAATTGTTGGTGCCGGCGGTGGCGCCGCTGCCGATGGCGACGGCGTCGGTGCCGGTCGCGACGCTGTCGGCACCGGTCGAGTTCGCGTGGAAATACTTGATGCCCTGGCTGTTGATGTTGTCGATCGCCGAACCGACGCTGGTGGCGGTCGACGTCGTGCCGTTCGCGTTATAGGTCGTGTATGCCGGCGCGGAAACCGTCCCGGTTGTCGGGTCGTACTTGGCGCCGCCGCCGAGTGCCGATGCCGTGCTGTTGCCGAGGTTGTCCGTCTTGGTCGTGACCGTGCTCAGGCCGGTAGACAGCGAGCCGATCGAGCTGTTTGCCGACGACAGGCCGGTCGAGGTCGAGGTGGACAGCGACAGGACCGCACTGTTGGTCGAGCTCAGGCCCGTCGACAGAGAACCGATCGAGCTGTTGGCCGACGACAGGCCCGTCGATGTCGACGTGGACAACGACGTGATCGAGCTATTAGCCGACGAGAGACCCGTCGAGGTCGACGAGGACAGCGACGTGATCGAGCTGTTAGCCGACGAAAGGCCCGTCGACGTGGAGGTCGACAGCGAAGTGATCGAGCTATTGGCCGACGAGAGGCCCGTCGAGGTCGAGGTGGACAGCGAGGTGATCGAGCTGTTGGCCGACGAGAGGCCGGTCGACGTCGAAGTCGACAACGAATTGATCGAGCTATTCGCCGACGAGAGGCCAGTCGACGTAGACGAGGACAGCGACGAGATGCCGGTCGAGGTCGAGGTGGACAGCGAGGTGATCGAGCTGTTGGCTGACGACAGGCCGGTCGACGTGGACGAGGACAGCGACGAGATGCCGGTCGAAGTCGAGGTCGACAACGACGTGATCGAACTGTTTGCCGACGAGAGGCCGGTCGACGTGGACGAGGACAGCGACGAGATGCCAGTCGAGGTCGAGGTGGACAGCGAGGTGATCGAGCTATTGGCCGACGACAGGCCGGTCGAAGTCGACGAAGACAGCGACGTGATCGAGCTGTTAGCCGACGAGAGACCCGTCGAGGTCGACGAGGACAACGACGTGATTGAGCTGTTGGCTGACGACAGACCGGTCGACGTGGACGAGGACAGCGACGAGATGCCAGTCGAGGTCGAGGTCGACAGCGAGCCGATCGAGCTGTTGGCCGACGAGAGGCCGGTCGAGGTCGAGGTGGACAGCGACAGGACCGAGCTGTTGGTCGAGCTCAAACCAGTCGACAGGGAACCGATCGAACTGTTAGCCGACGACAGGCCCGTCGACGTCGACGAAGACAGCGAGGTGATCGAGCTGTTTGCCGACGAGAGCCCGGTCGAAGTCGAGGTCGACAGCGAAGTGATCGAGCTGTTGGCTGACGACAGGCCGGTCGACGTGGACGAGGACAGCGACGAGATGCCGGTCGAGGTCGAGGTGGACAGCGACGTGATCGAGCTGTTAGCCGACGACAGACCCGTCGACGTCGATGTCGACAACGACGTGATCGAGCTATTCGCCGACGACAGGCCCGTCGAAGCCGAGGTCGACAAACTCGAGATGCTGCTCGCCGTGGTGCTCATGCCGGTGCTCAACTGTGCGACCGTTACGGCGTCCTGCGGCGCCGAGCCGTCCGCGACGTTGCTGATCCGGCGCAAAGCAGTCGCACTGCCGACCGAAACAGCCGAGCCCGGCGCAGCAGTGCCCGTCAGATAACCCGTGCCCGTCGGTGCGGCGCTTGCCACGCTGCCTGCACCGATTGCGACGCCGTTGGTATAACTGGCGGTTGCACCGTAACCAAGCGCCGTGGCGCTTTGGCCGCTGGCGGTCGCGAAGCTGCCAATCGCTGCCGCGGAGGTGACCGACGCGGTGGCAGCGGTCCCCACTGCCACGGCATTCGTCGCTGAAGCGCTCGAGGCATACCCGGACGCCATCGAAGTGTTACCGGACGCGTTGGACAAGACGCCAAACGCCGTTGCGCCGCTGCCGCTTGCAGTCGCCTGATTGCCGAACGCGGTCGCGGGCGCCGTTGCGCCACCGCCGGATGCGTACGCGTTGGCACCGAAGGCGGTGTCGTTGGCATTAATGGCTTGCGCGTTTGTACCGAATGATGACGCGTTGCCACCCGAGGCCGTCGCACCCTGGCCGACCGCTGTCGCGCCAGTGGCCGATGCCGTCGTCGCGTTGCCGAGCGCGGTTGCACTTGCGCCGCCTGCCGTGGCCGCCGAACCGAGCGCCGTAGCGTTGGTGCCTGCCGACGTGACGGTTGCGTTCGCGCCGATCGCGATGGCCGACGTCGTCGCGGAGTTGACGTTCGAGAAGCGGCCCACCGCAATCGCGTTGGTGCCTGCGGCCACCGCGCCACCCGTGCCCGAACTGTTGCCACCGCCGATTGCGATCGCGCTGGAGCCCGAGGCCGTCGTGTCGTTGCCGACCGCGGTTGCACCCGTGTTGAGCGCCTTGGCGCCGGAGCCGATACCGATCGCGCTTGCGCCGGTAGCCGTCGTGGCCTGACCGAATGCCTGGGAATAGTTGCCCGATGCCGTCGCGTTAGCGCCGATCGCAATCGACGTAGCGCCGCTGGCGGTCGTCGTGCTGCCGCTGTTGCCGCCGATCGCGATCGCTTGTCCGCCCGATGCAACCACGGAACCGCCGATCCCGCCCGCGGAGTACTGCGCGTGCGCGACGTTGCCGACGGTCGCCCCCGCTACGAGGACGGCGGTTGCAACGGCCTTCACGACGGCCGACTTGTTCGGCTTGCCCCGTGCCGAGTCGTGTTCGGATGCCGCAACCCAGGCGCCAAGCGCTTCGTTCCAGATCGAGCGGTATGTGCGGTTCATGTCCTGCTACCTCCAAATGTGCACGCCACACACCGGTCTCTTTCGTTAGAGGAATATTCCGTGCGCTCGCGCGAATCTCAAAATTGATGGGCGGAGTTTATTGGAGGTGGATTTTATAGATTGACAAAAAGTGATAAATGAAGGGTTTTTAAAGTTAAAAGATGGTTAATACATCGTGGTTTGATGTATTCAAGTCGAATGATGGTGAAAGATATTGGAATGTGTTGTGTAGGGTTCTGTTTCCCTCCTTCTTGTCAGGGATATTTCATTGAAATCAGGGTGTTACGTGTGTTTTGTGCGTTGAGTTACACAGTCAGACCGTCCAAAAGTAAGACAAATGAAATAGCAAACGTTTGCGCGCCGAGCAATTCTTTCTAGATTGTAATATTGCCGGGTGCGTTGATTGATAATATATTGAATGTCTTATTAATTTGTTAATTATTAATTTCACGATGGATTTTGTTTTGTTTAATTGGATTATCTGTAAATCAATTGAATTTGAAATTCAGAATATCGAACTATGCTGATTTGCGCATCGCGTCCGCCGTGGTTGCCCGTGTGACGGGCGTTCCAGGCTGGCTTGTTCGCCGAATTTGTAAAAAAGTGCAACAGAGCGGCCGATTAGGTTGTTAGCGCTCAACTATCGGATTTGTCCTATTGAC